>JABFXP010000449.1 GCA_013361685.1 Catenulispora sp. | reverse complement strand
TGTCGATCGCCGCCGAACTGGTCGCGGTGCGCCGGCGGGGGAGCGGGGAGCCTTTGCAGCGTAGGGAAGGGCGGATCCACCGGTGAGTCGAGGCGACACCCACCCCGGCGGCGTCGTCGGCATCGTGCTGGCGGCGGGCGGGGCGACGCGGTTCGGCGGCGGCAAGGCCGTCGCGCGGTTCCGGGGCGAGCGGTTGGTCGACCGCGCGGTCGCCACGCTCGTGGCCGGCGGCTGCGGCCGGGTGCTGGTGGTGGTCGGCGCCCTGGACGTCGGCGCCGTGCGGCACGCGATCCTGGTGGTCAACCCGGACTGGCGCAGCGGCATGGGCAGTTCGCTGCGGGCCGGGCTGCTGGCCGCCCGGGACGCCGAGGCGGTCGTGGTGACGCTCGTCGACCAGCCGCTGATCGGCGCCGACGCGGTGCGGCGGGTGATCGGCGCCTGGCTCGACGGCGCCCCGATCGCGGTGGCCGCCTACGACGGCCGGCAAGCGCATCCGGTGCTGTTCGGCCGCGCGGCCGCCGCCGAGCTGCTGCCGACCCTGAGCGGCGACACCGGCGCCCGTGCCTTCCTGGACACCCGCCCCGACACCGTCGTCGTGGACTGCACCGGCACCGGCAGCCCCGAGGACGTCGACACCGTGGAGGCGTTGCGCCGCCTCGGTTCGTAGGCCGCCGGCACCGCCCGCCCCGCCGCCTACTTCGTAGGCGGCAGCCCCCGCCGCTTGGCCTGCCGCGAACGCTTCACCTGCAACGTCGGCGCCGAGATCCCCCACAACGCCGCCCCGGCCGGCCCCGCCACCCACAGCGGCCACGGATACGGGAAGCTCATGCTGGTCATCCCGACCAGCACCCACACCACCACGTTGATCGACACCGCGGCGAACCAGATCGTCCACAGCACCTTCAGCCCGGCCGGCAACTCCATGTACGCGCCCCGGATCCCGGTCGCGGACACCGGCGGCGGCCCCGTCGGCACGGACACCGGCGCCACGAACGGCGCGGCCGGCACCTCCGGCACCGGCGTCCGCTTCACCGGCACCGGCACCACCTCGTCCGGCAGATCGTCGTGCAGCAGCGCCAGGTCCCCGACCGTGGTGGCCTCGTAAGCGCGCTCCATGCGCTCCACGTACTCATCCATCTTCAGCCGGCCGTCGTCGAGCGCCAGTTTCAGCACGTCGACCACCGCCTGCCGCTCCGAGTCCGAGGCCCGCATGCGAAGCTTCTTCTCGTCGTCCACGGCGATCCCCCCAAGCGAGCCCGGCCCCTGATAAGGCTTGATGGTTCATGTGAGGCAGAGCCTAATACGCCACCCACTCCGGCAGCTCCTCCGCCAACTCCAGCCACCGCGCCGGCACCGCACCGATCCCCGTTCGCGCCGCGACGATCCCGCCGGTGATGGCGCCCAGCGTGTCCGAGTCGCCCAGCGCCTCGGCGGTCGTCCACAGAGCGTCGACCAAACTGTCGAGATGGTGCGCCGCACTCCAGACCGCGAACGGGACGGTGTCGGCGGCGCGGATCCGCTGGCCGTTGCCGAGGATGTCAGAGGCCTTCCACGCCGGGGTCGCCGCCGGGACCTCGGCGGCGCGCAGCAGTCCGTCCCGGACCGGGCCGGGCGGGGTGAGCGCTGCCGTCTGCGTCAAGAACGCCTCCGGATCGGAGGCGTCGGTCACCAGCGCCGCCGCCACAGCGACCGCTATCCCGCCGGCGACACCCTCCGGATGCGCGTGCGTCACTTCCGCCGCCAGCGCCGCCTGCGCCGCCGCCCGCTCCGGATCGTGCCGGAACCACGCGCCCAGCGGCGCCGCGCGCATCGCCGCGCCGTTGCCGAAGCTGCCGCCGTCGAACAGTGTGCGAGCGTAGGTCGCCCAGTTGCCCGGATCCTCGCCCAGCAGCGGCAGCAACTGTCTCATCCCCCTGCCATACCCGCGCATCGGGTCGGCGGCGAACGACTCCGCGAAGGCCGCCGCCAAGTCCTGCTGCTCGACCTCGCCGTGGCGCAGCAGCACGCGCAGCACCGACAGCGCCATCGCCGTGTCGTCGGTCCAGTGCCACGGCTGGTCACCCGGCGCCGTCCGGTGCTTGATCATCTCGATGGCCTCGCGGTTCCCCCGGAAGAACCACCGCTCGCCGAAGCCGTCGCCCAGGGCCAGCCCGCGCAGGCTCGCGAAAGCGGCCTGCCGATCCGCTGCGTCGCTCATCCCGGCAACGTATCGAGGCGGCGCACACTGGACACGTGAATTACCCCGCCGCAGACGCCGCCGACTTCACCGACTTCACCGACTTCACGCCCGAGCAGATCGAGCGGTCCCGCGCCTACAAGCGCGACGTCCGGCCCCTGGTGATCGCCTCGACCACGCTCGGCCTGGCCGTACCGCTGGTGCTGGGGCTGACGCCGGCCGGTGCCGGGCTGGTGCGGGCCGCCGGCGACCTGGCCGGCGGCGGCTGGGTGGCGCGCGCCCTGCTCGGCAGCCTCGCCATCTCGCTGCTGGGACTGGTGCTGCGGCTGCCGCTGAGCATGTGGGGCGAGACGGTCAGCCGCCGGTGGGGACTGTCCAGACGCGGCTGGGGCCTGTTCGCCGCCGACACCGCGAAGGGCTTCGGCATCGGTGCGGTGCTCACCGCCGCCGCCGTCGCAGGGCTCTACTTCCTGCTCCGGCACGGCGGGGACGGCTGGTGGGTGTGGGCGGCGCTCGCCGCGGCGGCGCTGGCGGTGCTCGGGTCGTTCATCATGCCGGTGCTGATCGAGCCGCTGTTCAACAAGTTCCGGCCGCTGCCCGGCGGGGAGCTGCGCGACCGCCTCATGGCGCTGGTCGCGCAGTCCGGGGTGCCGGTGCGCGACATCCTGGTCAGCGACAGCTCCAAACGCACCACCGCCGCCAACGCCTACGTCTCCGGCTTCGGCAAGACCCGCCGCCTGGTGGTCTGGGACACCACCGCCGACAGCCTGTCGACCGAGGAGACCGCCGCCGTCGCCGCGCACGAACTCGGCCACGCGGCCCGGCGCGACGTGCTGGTCGGCACGCTGCTCGGCGCCGTCGGCGGGGCGGTGGGCGTGGCGCTGCTGGCGGCGGCGCTGAACTGGACGGCGCTGCTGGACGCGGCCGGGGTGACGCACGCCGAGGACCCGCGGTCGCAGGCGCTGGTGCGGGCCGTCCTGGCGGTGATCGGACTGGTCGGGGAGCCGTGGGGGCTGGCCTACAGCCGGCACATCGAGGCGCGCGCGGACGGCTACGCGCTCGACCTGTTCCGCGAGCCCGACACCATCGTCGGCATGGAGCGGGCGCTGGCCGTGCAGAACATCGCCGATCTGCGGCCGCGCCGATACGAGGTGCTGCTGCGCTACACGCACCCGCCGATCCCGGACCGCATCGCACACGCGCGGCGCTGGGCCGCCGAACAAGGTGTGGCTATTCCTAAGTCCCTTTCAGCAGGATCTAAGGAAACGGACGCACCTTAGTAACGGGACACGGTGGCAACACCCGAAGGAACGGTGGCGACGCCTGACGGCGGCACCACCTAAAAGAACAGCAGTGCTGGGTGTCGAGGGTCGTCCATCCGCGCCGTCAGGGACGCGGCGCGTGATGGATCGACCTCGGCGTCGTAGCGGGCATAGGCGGGCAGGGACCACGCCATGGCCTCCGGCGTCCGGCGCGCCAAGGCACCCTTCGACAGCCACAGGTGCACCGAGACGTCGAACGGGAGCCCGACTCCGAACAGCAGCGGGCCCTCCAGGATCAGCACGCCGCCCGGCGGCAGCTCCACGTACTGCGCGCGGCTGGCCCGATCCCGCTCGGCGTTCCACAGCGTGGGCAGCACCCGCCCCGAGCCGCCTTTGTCCAGCGGGTCGAAGACCTCGCGCATCAGGCCTTTCACGTCCAGCCACTCGGTGTAGAAGACGTCGGGGTCCTCGCGCCCGTGCTCCAGCCGCAGGGAGCGGGGACGGAGGAAGTCGCCCGCCGAGATCCGCAGGACCGGCCGGCCGGCGTCGCTGAGCAGCGTCTCCACCGCGGCGGCGACGTCGGCGGTGCCCGAGCCGGGCGCGCCGTCGATCGCGACGCGGGTCCACGGCGTCTCGGGCCCGGACTCGGCGGCGCCGGTGACCAGCTGCGCGATGCGGTCCGCGAGCCGCTCGGGCGAGATGGGTTCGGCGTGCATCACTCGGATCGCGCAACTTTCGGACGGATTCGTTGACGTCGGCGGTGGGGACCGAGGATGGTTGAGCGCGTCGGGTGGCGCGCGCTCCTTTGTCGGTGGGCGCCCCCTTGTGGTGGGTGGGGTGTCACTTTCCGGCGATCGTGGCGATCGTGGACGCCGCGCTCACGCATCGGCGATGGCCGCCACGATCGACACCGAGGCCGCCCGCCGCCCCGGCAGCGCCGCCGCCAGCAGCCCGGCCACCGATGCCAGCGCCACGTAGCCGACCAGCGTCACGATCGGCACCGACAGCACGGCGCCGCCCTCGACGTTGCCGATCAGCTCCTCCAGCGCCCAGGCCACGCCGACGCCGAGGGTCACGCCCATCAGCGCGCCGACCGCCGACATCAGCATCGCCTCGACCGACAGCATGCGGCGCATCTGGCCGCGGGACAGGCCCAGGGCCCGCAGCAGGGCCGACTCGCGGGTGCGCTCCACCACCGACAGGGACAGCGTGTTGGCGATGCCCAGGACCGCGATCACCACCGCCAGTCCCAGCATCGCGGTGAACAGCGACAGCGTCGCGTCCGCGGAGCCGGCCAGCGACTCCTTCTTCTCCGCCAGGCTTCCGGTGTGCAGGAACGAGTACTGCGTCACCACCGAGTCGACCGCCGTGCGCGAGTCGGTCAGGCTCACCCCCGGCGCCGCCAGGATCCGGATCTGGGTGTCGCCGTCGGGCTTGAACGCCGCCAGGAACTCCGGGCGCGGCAGCAGCACGTCGTACCAGTCCACGCCGTGGCCGGTGGCCACCTGGTAGATCAGCGCGACGCGGGCGGTCACCGGCCCGGTCGGCGAGGTGACGGTGATCGGGTCGCCGACCTTCAGGTGCTTGTCGGCGGCCATCTCGTTCGACAGGGCCGCGGTGCCGGGGCCGAAGGCGGCCAGCGAACCGGACTTCACCACCGGCTTGAACAGCGTGCCGTAGGCCGAGGACTCCACCGCGCCGATGTCGATCGTGGTGCCGGTGAGCACCGACCTGCCGCCGTCGACCGCCGCCACGTGGGCCAGCTGCGGCTTGGCGCGCAGCTGGTCGGCGACCGGGAACGGCACCGTCTGGCCGGTGCCCGGCGGATCCACGGAGTAGTCGTAGGGGTTGTGCGCCTCGATCCACTGCGACTGCGTCACGTGGACCGAGTCCTGCGTCACCGTGAACAGCGACATCAGGGTCACGCCTATGGTCAGCGCCGCGGTGGTGGCCGCGACCCGGCCGGGGTTGCGGCGGGCGTTGGAGCCGGCCAGCCGGGTCGGCGTGCCGAAGAACCGGCCGGGCAGCCAGCCCAGCGCCCAGATCATCGGCCCCACGATCAGCGGCCCGGCCACGATCAGCGCCACGAAGACCAGCGCGCCCCCGCCGCCGATCAGCTCCACGCCGCCGATCAGGTCCTTCTTCCCGGTGCCCAGCACCGCCAGCACGATCCCGGCCGCGCCCAGCAGCGCCGCCACCACCACCCGGGTGCGGCCGATCCGGCCGTGCGTGGTCTTCACCTCCTGCTGGGCCCGCAGCGCCTCGATCGGCGGCACGCTGGTCGCCATCCGGGCCGGCAGCAGCGCCGACAGGATCGTGACCACGAACCCGACCACCATGCCCAGCACCACCACCCCGCCGGACACCACGATCCCGCCGGCCGGCAGCCGGGCCGTGGTCAGCGCCCCGACCAGGGCGTGCAGACCGCGCGCCACCCCGATCCCGGCGACCACGCCCAGCGCCGAGCCGATCAGCCCGACGAGGGCCGCCTCGGCCACCGTGGCGCCGAAGATCTGCCGCTTGTTCGCGCCGATGCAGCGCAGCAGCGCCACCTGCCGGATCCGCTGCGCCACCAGGATGGTGAACGTGTTGTAGATGACGAACGCGGCGACCAGCAGCGCCACCGCCCCGAAGACCTCCAGGATCTGCGTGACGTGTCCGGCGACCGGCGCGCGGTGCTCCAGCACCGCCTTCGTGTACTGCGCGCCGGTCAGCACCGTGAACTCCGGCCCGCCGCCCAGCGCCGCGCCCGCCTCGGACGCCAGCTGCTGCTGCGAGGCGCCGCCGGTGGCGTGCAGGTCGATCTGGTCGTAGCTGTCCTTGCCGGTGACGTCCAGCGCCACCTGCGGCAGCAGCCCGACCAGCGTCCAGCCGTTGGCGCGGTTGTCCACCCCGTACTCGGCTATGCCGGACAGGTGGAACGAGCGGACCTTCAGGTTGTGGTCCACGACTTCGACCGTCTGCCCGACCGTCATCTTGTGCTCGGCGGCGGTGTCCTTGTCGACCACCGCGTCACCGGGGCCGGTCGGCCCGGTCCCGGCCACGATCGTGCCGGGGAACAGCGCCGGATCGGCCGGGAAGGAGACCGCGTTGCCGGTCAGGCCGTCGGTGCGCAGCTCCTTGCCGTCCGGGCCCAGCAGCGGCGCCGACCCCTTGACCTGCCCGGCGACCACCGCCTGCGAGCCCACCCGGGCCTTGATCCGGTCGACCGACTCCGGGGTGAGCAGGGTCGGCGGCGTCGGCGGGGCGGTGGTGTTGGCATAGACGGCCGAGCCGGTCTGCTGCACCGCGACGTCCACGTTCTGCGCGGCGCGCGCGTAGCCGTAGCTGAACGCCCGGTCGATGGAGCCGGTCAGCAGGAACGTGCCGGTGACGAAGGCGATGCCCAGCACGATGGACAGGCAGGTCAGAGCCAGGCGTACGGCGTCGGCGCGCAGCCCGGCCAGCACTACCTTCGGCATCGGCACATCCTCGGAGGTCCGGCGGGGGTCTGCCCGCGCGGTCGGTGTCGGATCATCGTAACTATCCTGTCCGGCTCGCGGCGGTGCGCGCATCGTCCCGGGGGAGGGGGCGGCGTCACCCCTGAGGGTTACCGGCGCGGCGAGGAGCGCGTGGGGCAGCCCCGCGCCGTCCCTGCGGCAGCCCCTGCGGGTGCTCATGTCGTCGACTCGCGCCGGCCGCGGCCCCGCGGTGGGTCGCGTCACCAAACTCGTGGCAGCCCTTCGGCCGCCCGGGTCACCAACTCTCGGCGGCTTCTTCCCATCCTTGCGACGTCCGCGCCGCTCCGCTCACCTTCAGCGCCAGGAACGGGTAGATCAACACCGACAGCATCCCGGCCCCGACCATCGCCGCCGCGGTCGAGGTCTTCAGCGTGCCGCGGTCCACGCCGATCGCCGTGATCGCCACGATCAGCGGCAGTCCGGTGGCCGCGTACAGCGCGATGACGCGCCGCTGCCGCGCGGTCGACCCCTCCGGCGCGGTCAGGAAGCTCGGCAGCCCGCGCGCGACCAGGAGCAGGACCAGGAACAGCGGCACCAGCCCGAGCGTGGCCCAGCTGTCGGTCAGGGCGTCGAGGTCGTAGCCGATCCCGGTGTCGATGAAGAACACCGGGATCAGGAACCCGAACCCGATCGCCTCCAGCTTCGCCGTCACCCGCCCGGTGCGCTCCGGGTTCCCGCTGTGGAACAGGATCCGCATGATCACCCCGGCGGTGAACGCGCCGAGCAGCATGTCCACGCCCAGCGCCACGGTCGCGCCGATCAGCACCAGCAGCACCGCGATCACCAGCCGGACGGCGAACTGCCCGGAGGTCGCCATGGTGGCGTCGGCCAGCCGGTTCAGCGCCGCCAGGTTCCCGCGCAGCGCCACGGCGATGCCGGCGGCCGCGATCAGCGCGAACGCCGTGAGGTAGACCATCGCCTGCCCGGGCCGCCGGCCGTCCAGGAACAGCGTCATCGCGATGATCGGCGCGAACTCCCCGACCGCGCCGACCGCCATGACCGCGTCCCCCAGCGGGGTGTCCAGCTGCCCGGCGTCGCGCAGCACCGGCAGGATCGTGCCCAGCGTGGTGGTGGTCAGCGCGATGCCGACGATCGCCCCGGCCTTCGCCGACGGGGCCAGCAGCAGCCCCAGGCCCACGCCGATCACCACCGACATCAGCCAGCCCTGGGCCGCCCGGGCCAGCGGACCGCCGCGCAGCCGCGCGAAGTCGATCTCGTAGCCGGCCATGAAGAACAGCATCGCCAGCCCGAACTGCGACAGGGCCTGTACCAGGTCGTCCTGCCGCGCCCAGCCCGCAACGTCCGGTCCGACCAGGATGCCGAGCAGGATTTCGAACACCACCAGCGGCACCGGCGCCCAGCGCCCCACCGCGTCGGCCAGCGGCGGCGCCAGCACGGCGATCAGGGCGACCAGCAGCATCGTGGACAGGGAGTGCGTCACACAGGGATCCTCCCGGCCGCCCGCCACGGCGCCCGGGCAGCGGAACCGGCGGCGCCCGGCGTTCACTCCGACGGCGCAACGGCGGTCCTCCCAGCGCGGCGCGCGGGGCGAATGCGGGTTCAGATGAAGCCCGGGACACCTGAGAAGGAGAGACCCATGGCGCAATACGCGGCGAACACGGGTTCGAAGCGGCCCGGCAGTCCCTGGGCGTACGGCTGGACCCTGTTCGCGGGCATCATGATGGTGATCAGCGGCATCATGGACTTCCTGTACGGGATCACCGCCGCCGCCCACAACGACCTCATCGTCACCACCCGGAACTACGCGTTCCGCTTCAACGTCACCACGTGGGGCTGGATCCACATCGTGCTGGGCGTGCTGCTGGTGGTGGTCGGCGCCGGCGTGCTGATGGGCCTGACCTGGGCGCGCTGGACCGGTATCTTCATCGTCGGCCTGGCCTCGATCGGGAACTTCATGAGCCTGCCCTACCAGCCGGGATGGGCGCTGGTCCTGCTGGCCATCGACGTCTTCGTCATCTGGGGCCTGGCGACCTCGGTCCAGCCCGACGAGTTCTGATCCCCCCTGCCGTCGCAGGCGTCAGCGGACCCCCGGCCGAGTCGGTGGTCCGCTGACGGCGGGCGGGACGCGGGCACGCGGACGGCTCAGGCCGGTTGGCGGCGCTGTTCACTCTTTTGGCATAGTCGGGCGGCATGGCAGAGCATGAACACGATGAGTGGGGCGAGTCTCCCGGCCGGTTCCCGCCGTTCGACACCGTCGAGATCGACCCGCACGACATCGGCCCGGTCCACACCGTCTACGCGCCCAAGCACGACGGGCTGCCCGATCCCGGCGAGATCGTCTGGACCTGGGTGCCCTACGAGGAGCACGACGGCCGGGGCAAGGACCGCCCGGTGCTGCTGGTGGCCCGCGGCAAGCACACCGGGATGCTGCTCGGGATCAAGCTGACCAGCAAGTGGCACGCCGACGCCGAGAACTGGGTCAGCATCGGCACCGGCGGCTGGGACCGCGACGCCCGCGAGTCCTGGGCGGTGATCGACCGCGTCGTGCGCGTGCACCCCGAGGGCATCCGGCGCGAGGGGCACGAACTGGACCGCGGCGACTACGACACCGTCATCGGACACCTGCACAAGCGCTACGGGTGGACCGGCGAGGGCTTCTAGGCCCGACGGCGGCACCCGGCCCGAACATGGGCGGCGCCCCCGAGCTCCAAGCTCGGGGGCGCCGCCGCGTCGTCCGGGGATCGCGACGCGGGTATCAGTACCCGTACCAGCACGAGCCGCCGCAGCGGGCCGCCACGACGGAGTCGAGCGAGCCGTAGCGGGCGGCGGCGTAGCGCACGCCGGCGATGATGTTGTCCACCGGGTTGTAGATGTTCCGGTGGCCGTTCAGCGCGTAGGCGTTGAAGGTCGGGGCGATGGTCTGCATCAGGCCGATCGACGGGGTGCCGGCGGCGGCGTTGGAGTCCCAGCCGTTGGTGGCGCTGGGGTTGCCCGCCGACTCGTGCATCACGGTCTGGTAGATCGCGTTGTAGGAGACGTAGTACCCGTTGGCGTTCAGGATCGAGATGGCTTCCTTGATCCAGCCGTCCAGGTTGTTGGCGTAGCTGCCGACGGCCTGGGTGGTGGCGGTCGCGGCCTTGGCCGTCGTCTGGGTCGACTTCACGGTCGACTTCGTGGTCTGCGACGACTGCGCGGGCTTGGCCGGCGCCTTCTCGGCCTGGGACTGGATCACCGGCTGGTTCGAGGCGGCCGCCGGGGCCGTCGCGCCCTCGCCGCCGGGCAGCGTCAGGACCCAGCCGATCAGGATCAGGTTCGGGTCCTGCAGGCTGCGGCCGTCCTGCTGGGTCTTGCCGGAGTTGATCTTGAAGATCTCCGGGTAGCGGTCGCCGTTGCCCAAGGTGGCCTGGGCTATACCGGAGAGCGTGTCGCCGGCGTGGACCTTGTAGGTCTTCGGCGTGACGGCGGCGGCCTTCGGGGTCACGGCAGCCGGGGCCGCCGCGGCGGCGGCCAGCGGGGCCGCGGCCT
>JABFXP010000256.1 GCA_013361685.1 Catenulispora sp. | reverse complement strand
GCCTTGACACCCACCCCAAACCCTTAACTACCCGCTCTTGTGCCGCAGCCCGGGTGTCCAGTCTGCGCACCCAAAACCGCAGGCCAGGCACCCCAACGCAACGGCGCAGACTTGACGCCCGGGATGCGGCGCTGTACCCGTAGGGTGACGACGGGACCGAGGGGAGCGAACCCCCGCCCACCCGGCCGCAGACGCCCCCAAAACCCGGCCACCCCCAAGACCCGCGCCGCTCCCCGAGGGAAACCGAGGCCCGCCGGAGGCCCGGCCCTTCACCATGCCTTTGCCTGAAAGCTGCCTCACTCACCAACCGGCAGCCGAAGAGACCCTGCGCCACCACGGGACCGTGCACAAGCCAACCGCCACCCGACCACCCAACCCACACCCCCGAACCCCGAACCCGCCACACCATGCCGAAGGCCGTAAATCAAGCCTTTGACTTTCAACCCCCACACCAACCGCTAGCCGACCTGCCAACCCCACAACCCCACAACCCAACCCACCCACCCACCCACCCACACGTCATACCGAGCGCCAGATTAAAGATGCGCTCGCCCCGGATTCGCCTTGGCCCGGTAGGTCCCCGACGCCCACGCCTGGAAGTGCGCCGAGCGCCCGATCAGCTGCCGGTAGGCGGCGGTGGCGGAGGCGAACAGCGCCTCGGCCACCTCGTCGCCGAGCCCGGAGCGCCGCCACACCAGCAGATAGCGGCACCACAGCGGGGTCCCGATCAGGGGTTTGATGACCACACCGGGCAGCGGCCGCAGCGTCGCCTGCACCATCGAGATCCCCAGCCCGTCGGCGATCATCGCCTGCAACTGCACCTGGTCCCCCAGGAACTCGTGCACCGCCGCCGGTTCGAACCCCGCCGCCTCGCAGGCGGCGTAGAACACGCCCGGCCACCCGGCGCCGTCGTCCGGGGTCATGAACCACGCCTCGCCGGCCAGGTCGCCGAGCGCCACCTCGATCCGGCGGGCCAGCGGGTGCCGGGCCGGCAGCGCCACGAACGACGGCTCGGTGACGATCCCGCGGTGCGCCAGGCGGTCGGAGTGCGGCAGCTCGATGCTCGGGTAGTCGGCGGCGACCCCGGCGTCCAGCGCGCCGTCCTCCAGCAGCTCGACGATGGCGGAGGAGGAGTAGACGCTGCTCACCGACACCGCCAGGTCCGGCAGCACGCCGCGCAGCCGGCTGACCAGTCCGGACAGCATCGGCGTGTTGGTCGCGGCCAGCCGCAGCGTCCGGCTTCCGGCGGTGCCGGCCGCGCTGCCCCGGCGGCCGATCGCGTCCGCGCGGGTCAGCACGTCCCGGGCCTGCGCGACCACCTCGACCCCGTACGCGGTCGGCTCCACGCCCCCGGCGCCGCGCACGAACAACGGCTCGCCGAACAGCCGCTCGATGCGCCGCAGCTGCGTGCTCATCGCCGGCTGCGAGTAGCCCAGCACCGCCGCCGCGCGGCCGACGCTGCCGGCGTCCGCGATCGCGCACAGGGTGCGCAGGTGGCGCAGTTCCAGTTCCATGGCATCCTCCGGCGATGGCGTGCACGGTGAGGATAGATCCGTGCCCGTCCGGTGGGGAGGGCTTGTCAGGGACGGAACGCGCGCACCGCCTCGCCGGTGTCGAGGATCCCGACCGCCCAGGCCGCGGTCGCGGCGGCGTCCGCCATCACCGCCGCGGAGGTGTGGTCGGGGGCCGGCGCGGTGGTGTGTACGGCCCCTGAGGCGTCCGCGACCCCGAGCTTCACCACGTGCCGCGACCCCGCCATCAGCAGATACGTCCGGCCGTCCGGGGCGCGCCAGCGGGTCTGCGCGACGATGTTCTGGTCGAAGCGCGTGCACGACTTGCCGTCGGTCTCGGTCCCGGTGACGGCGGCCGGGGCCCGCGCGGCGGGCGGCAGGAACTCGCCGGTGGCGGTGCCGGCGCCGGTCCAGTCGTCGGCCCGCAGGCAGACCCAGGTGGCCAGGCCCTGGTTCGCCGGCAGCGGCTGCTGCGCGAAGCTCCAGGTGTTGATCTGCTTGACGTCCCGGTCCTGGAGGCCTCCCAGTCCGCAGATCACCCGCGCCTCGGCGGTGAGCGCGTCCGGGCCGGTGGCCTCGCGCGGCGCCTGGGCCGGTCCGGCCTTCGGCGGCGGGGTGTACGTCAGGTGGGTGCCGGTGACCCCGCCGGCGTCGCCGAGGTCGGCGAGCAGGAAGGTGTGGTGCTCGGCGATCTGCGGCGAGGACTGCATCTGCAGGACCGGCCAGGAGGCGCAGGTGCTCACCGCGGGGCGCGGCACCGGGGCCGTGACGCCGTCCGGGAACGGCGTGGGCTTGGCGAGGACGTCGGGGGTTCGCAGGTCCCGGACCGCGACGGTGTCCACCCACGGCGCCACCAGCCACCGGTCGCCCGCGGCGGTCGAGCGGAGCACGACGGCCCCGGCCGAGGTGACGTCCGAGTCGTCGGCGCGGGCCACGTCCAGCCGCACCGGGTCGGCGGCGGTGGGATGGTCGGGGACCGTGTAGCGGGCCAGGCGCGTGGCGTCGTAGAGCAGGGCGACGTCGGCGCCGTCCAGGTGCCCGTTCCACAGCACGTGGACCGGCAGCACCGGCGGCGCGGCCGACGCCCCGGCGCCGAGGTGCAGGACCTCCGGATGCGGCACCGTCCACGCTTCCAGTGCCTGCCCGACCAGGGAGTCGGAGGCGCTGTCGGCCCCGCGCGCGGGCCAGATGCCGAAGTCCAGGCGCGCGCTGGTCCGCCAGGCCTCGGCGGGCACCCGGACC
>JABFXP010000179.1 GCA_013361685.1 Catenulispora sp. | reverse complement strand
GACTGCGGCCGCTGCATCTCCCAGGTCGGGGAGGTGAGCATCGTGAAGTGGTTGCTGATGAGCGCCGCCGCGACGGCGGGGTCGACGTCGGCCGGACGGCCCGCGGCGCCGGCCGCGTCGAAGCCGTGGACGACGGCCTCGTTGAGCATGCTGGACATCCAGAACCACGTCCCGGACCGCTCGTCCCCCGCGGCGTTGAACACCGGCGCGTTCAGCGCGTCGTCGGAGCACGCGCTCACGACGCGCTGCGCGGACTGCGCCAGCCACTTCTGCCACTCTCCGGAGTCGGAGGGCAGTACGGCCATCTCCGCCGGCAGCTGCCGCGGGTCGGTGATGCGCCGCTCGATGATCTCCGCGACCCAGTTCTGCGACTGGCCCACGTGCTCGACCAGGTCCGTCATGGTCCAGCCCGGGGTCGTCGGCACGACGGCACCGGGTCCGGCCGCGGCAGCCGCCTCCGCCAAACGCCGAGTCTGCTCCAGGATCGCTTGCCGCGTCTGCTCGGCGGTCAGGTCGCTCATTTCACTGTCCTTCGTTCGCCGACGCTCGGCCGGTCACGACGTATTCAGAGTGCTGCGAAGGTTTGTCTTCGCCCTGTCTCTGAGTAGACGACGCCTGGACGTGAAACTCATCGATCACTTCCCGAGGAGTTTTGCCCTTTCACCGATCCCGGGAAGCTCCTCGTGTACTTCAGGCCCCGCCACGTAGGGCCTGGCCTCAGCCGCTTCCTGCCCGCGCAGTTGGTCGTGGGTGCCGCTCTGCGCCAGCTTCTCGGCGCGTGCCTTGATGCCGAGCAGCATCTTGCGCTCCATCACCAGGCTCCCGGGCTCCATCACGTACCTGACGAACGCGCGGTAGGGCAGCTTCCGGCCGGGGTAGGCGATGCGGTTCCGGCTGATGAGCCGGGTGATCCCGGCCCCTTCGCGGTACAGGCCGAAGGCCCACACCCAGTTCCCGTCCTCGGAGCGGAGCACCATCGCCCGCTCGGTGTCGAGGATCTCCACGCGGATCGGGACGCCGCCGGGGCCGAGGGGCACGGTGTCGCCGGGCTTGAGGTCCTGGAACTCCGGCAGGATCTCGTTCGCGCTGTGCATGTCCAGCCGCAGCAGGTTCTCGATCCAGTCGTAGGTGTACGCGCCGCCGCGTCCCGGGCCGAGCTGCACCAGCCAGGGCCAGATCGCGGACGGCGGCGCGGCGATGGTGATCGCGCGGGTGGAGACCACCGGAGCCGGCTGGAGGAGGTCGTCGCCGGGCATCTCCCGCCAGACCTCCACCGGGGTGGCGCCCCAGTTCAGGCACCGCTCGCGCAAGTAGGCGGGGTACACGAACGCGGCCAGGCCCGCGCCCAGGACGACGCCGCCGGCCAGTTCCTTCATCGTTCTCGTGGTCATCGCGGACTCCTCACCAGGTCGGCACGACGGCGACAGGGCAGTGGGCGTGGTGCAGCACGGCCTGGGCGACCGGGCCGAGGCGCCTGCCGCGGCGGCCGTCAGGCCTGGAGGACGCGCCGACCACCACCAGATCCGCCGTGTCCGAGAGCTCCACCAAGTCCTTGGCGGCTGATCCCTCCAGCAGGAACGGGTGCGTGTCGACGCCGGGGTACTTCGCCCGCCACGGCTCCGTCCGTTCCTGGAAGCGGTCGGCGCGCTCGTGCTCGGCGGCGACCGCTTCCTGCTCGCCGATCCGCACGGCGTAGGACACCGCCCAGGGCTCGTCCCAGACGTGGACGGGGCTCAGGGATGTGCCGGGGTGCCGGGCGGCTTCCTCGTAGGCGAACTCCAGCAGGGTGTCGCAGGATCTCGCGTCCTCGATGTCCAGGCCGACCAGGATCCGGCCGCGGTCGCCGCGCAGCCGGTCGCGGACGACGAGGACCGGGCAGCGGGCCAGGGCCAGGACGCGCTGCGAGGTCGAGCCCAGCAGCAGGCCGGTGAAGCCGCCCCGGCCGCGGCTGCCGACGACCACCAGGGCGGCGTCTTCGGCGGCCTCGGCGATGATGGCCGGGGCGGAGCCGGACTTGACGACCGTCTCGACCGTCAGCCCGGGGTGCGCGGTCCGGACCTCGGCCGCGACCTGCTCGATCAGCTGCTTGGCGGCGTTGCGGCAGGCGTCCTCCATCTCCTCGACCTGCCAGAGCACCGGTGCCAGGGGCGCGGCGCCGACCACCGGGGTCGCCCAGACGTATCCGTGGACGATCCGCACCGCGGATCCGCGGGATTCGGCCTGGCGGACTGCTTCACGGAGCGCCAAGTCGCTCTGTTCGCTCTGGTCGTAACCGACGACCACCGGCGCGTTCATGGTGTGCCTCCTGTGCCGTGTGAGCTGCGTTCGACGGAGCTCTTGCTTCCACCCTCACGCTGTCGGCCGACGCGGCCCAGAGGCGTACGGCCCTGATCCGGCCGGTCGCCGCCCCGCGTTCGCGGGCCGGGGTGTTCAGCGTGCGCCCGGGCCGGAAGCGCCGCCAGGACCAGGACCGCCGCGAAGGCCACGACGCCGGACCCGATGGCGAAGGCCAGCCCCATCCCGTCGACGAACGCCGCTCGTGCCACCGCGGTGAGTTGTGCGCCGAGAGCTCCGCCGGCTTGCTGGGCGACGGCGAGCGCGCCGCCGAGCGAGCCGGTGACGGCGTCGTGGGCGGCGGCGGGGACGGCCCGCCCGGCCAGCAGACCGGTCATCCTGCCCTGGTACCGCGCGGCCAGCACCGAGCCGAGGACGGCGACGCCCAGCGCCCCGCCGACCTGCAGCGCGGTGCCGTT
>JABFXP010000770.1 GCA_013361685.1 Catenulispora sp. | reverse complement strand
CGAAGCCCGGCGCGTCGGCCGCGGCCGCGACCCCGGCCACCGGCGCCGCGCCGAGGGTGCGCGCCAGCTCGCCGATCTTGCGCCGCTCGGGGCCCTCGAAGTTCGAGAACGTGCGGCGCAGCAGCGGCAGCACATCGGTGAACGAGTCCGCCGGGATGCCGGCGATCCACCGGTCCAGCAGGCCCAGCAGCACCGGGTCGTGGATCAGCAGCATCGCGCCGCCGGACAGCACGCCGTCCAGCCAGGCCGCGGCCTCGGCCGGCGCCACGCCCGGGGTCAGGGCCAGACCCATGCGGCGGTTCAGCTCCTCGCCGTCGATCTCGTCGGCGTCGTAGAGCAGCCGCACGGCGCGCCCGGCCAGCAGCCCGGTCGTGCCCTCGCGGTCGGCGACCAGGTGCATCGCCTTGTACCACTGGGCACTGGCCTCGGCGTCGTCCAGCAGGCCCACGGCCTGGTGGGTGTTGTCCATCCGGGCCCGCATCCGCTGCGCGCCGTCCTCGTCCAGGCTGGTGCAGGCCTGCGGGAAGCCGAGCGCTATCCGGACCACCAGAGTGTCGGCCACCTTGCGCAGCGCCGAGGTGTCGGTGCCGCGCACGTCGCCGTAGCGCAGGGTGCGGGCCAGCGCCGGCAGCGCGTCGGCCAGGTGGGCCACGTCGGTGTCGACGGCGGCGCGGTCGGCCAGCAGGGCCATGATCGGGTCCAGGGCGTCCGGCAGGTCGGCGAGCAGACAGGTCTCGACGACGTCGGTGATCCCGGCCAGCTGCTCGGCGTTCGCGGCGCGGTCGGCGGCCTTCGCCGAGGCCGCCGTGACCACGGTGGTGCCCCAGATCGCGGCCTCGACCAGCTTCACCGCGAACTCCGGCTCCCAGTCCAGGGTCCAGGTCTCCTTGAAGGTGCCGGTGCCGCGCGAGCGGCCCGGCGTGCCCCAGGTGATGCCCAGGATGTTCAGCCGGTGCAGCAGCCGCGACTTGTCGCCGTCGTTCGGCTTGCGCAGGTCGAGCTCGGCCTCGGTCTGGCCGGGCTTGGGCTGGAAGCGCAGCCGCTTCTGCTCCCGGGCCAGGTCCGCGGCCAGCGGCACCACCGGCACGTCCGGCGGCACCTCGCCCAGGTCCTCGCCGATCACCAGCTTGTCCCGGACCAGCGCCATCGGCGTGTCGTAGCCGCCGCACAGCACCGACTGCACGGCGTCGGTGACCTCGGTGAGCCCGGCCAGGGTGCGGCCGCGCAGCGTGGCCAGGGTGTCGGCGAGCCGGGTGGCCTCGATCAGGTGCGCCGAGGAGACCGGCAGGTCCTCGGCGCGGAACAGCTCTGCGACGCGGGCGAGCCAGCGCTCGACGACCCGGTCGGGGGCGGTGAACAGATGGTGATACCAGCCCGGCGACTCGATGCCGGCGCCGTAGCCGGAACGGAAGGCCAGGCGGCCGTGGGTCCACGGGACCCAGGTGGCCGTGGTCTTGACCTTCTTCGGCAGCTCCTTGAGCAGCTTGGCGTCCGGGGCGGCCGGGCCGATCGCGGCCAGCGCGGGGACGTGGAAGGCGCCGCAGACGACCGCGATGCGCTGGTGCCCGGCCTTCACCGCCTCCCGGATGCACTGGCGCATGTAGGCCTCGCGCTCCTCGTCCTCCGGCGGCGCGTGGTCGCGGACCGCGGCCATCGCGTCGGCGATGGCCTGGAAGGAGTCCAGGGCGGAGACGCTGCCGTCGGCGCGCTGCTCGACGACGTCCTCCCACCAGCGTTCGGGGTCGTCGTAGCCGGCGGCCTCGGCGAGGGCGGCGATCGGGTCCGTACGGTGCTTAGCTTCAGAGGTATGGGGTTCTTCACCTCGCCGCTGTTCGTCGTCACCCTGCTGTTCGGCGTCGCCGTGTTCTGCGTCGTGGCTCTCGTCTTCGGCGCCGTCCTCGGCCTGGTCGCCCTGTGGCAGTTCGGCGAATCGGTGCGACGCCGGCAGATCGATGAAGCGCACAGGGATCTCGGCTTCGATCCCGGCCCGCAAGGCGATCCACTCGGGCGAGAACTCGGCGAAGGGCCAGAACCCGGCACGTGAGGGGTCGGCGTCGGCGTAGACCAGCAGCGCGACCGGCGGGCGCATCGAGGGGTGCGCGGCCATCGGGATCAGCGCGTCGGCCTCCGGCGGGCCCTCGATGAGGATCGCGTCCGGCCGCAGCTCGGCCAGCGCCGCCGCGACCGCTCTGGCGGATCCCGGCCCGTGATGGCGGATCCCCAGCAAGGTCACGGTCATCAGGCGCTGACCTCGCGGCAGCTGCGGTAGAACTCGGTCCAGCCCTCGCGGCCGCGCGCGACCGTCTCCAGGTACTCCTGCCACACCAGCTTGTCGGTCGAGCTGTCCTTCACGACCGCGCCGAGGATGCCGGCCGCGACGTCGGCCGGGCGCAGCGTGCCGTCGCCGAAGTGCGCGGCCAGCGCGATCCCGCCGGCCACCACGGAGATCGCCTCGGCCGGGGACAGGGTGCCGGAGGGGGTCTTCAGCTTGGTCTTGCCGTCCTGGGTCAGGCCGCCGCGCAGCTCCCGGAAGACGGTGACCACGCGCCGGATCTCCTCGTGCGCGGCCGGGACCTCGGGCAGTTCCAGCGCCTTGCCCAGGGACGCCACCCGCTGGGAGACGATCTCGATCTCCTCCTCGGCGGTGCCGGGCAGCGGCAGCACGACGGTGTTGAACCGGCGGCGCAGCGCCGAGGACAGGTCGTTGACGCCCTTGTCCCGGTCGTTGGCGGTGGCGATGACGCTGAAGCCCTTCTC
>JABFXP010000641.1 GCA_013361685.1 Catenulispora sp. | reverse complement strand
AGCGACCGGCACAGGCCGTCCACAGCCTGTGTGTAACGGCGCTCGGCGTCGGCGTACCGGTTGGCCATCGCGGCGAACGCCGGATGCCACGCGGGCAGGTCGATGAACCGCACCTGCGCGCCGGCCCGCGTGCCCTCGGTCAGAGCGATCCACTCCGGCGAGTAGTCGCAGAACGGTGACCACGAGGCCCGCGACCGCTGCCCGCTGCGGGCCGAGGTGAACACCGCGACCGGCAGTTCGTGGCCCAGCAGGAACTCGCCGAGGCGCGGGTTCACATCAGCCGGGCCCTCGATGAGCACGTGCGCCGGCCGCAGCCGCTCGATCGCCTCCCGCACCAGGCCCGCGCAGGCCGGACTGTGGTGCCGGACGCCCACGATGGTGAGCGTGGCGGGAACCGTCGGCGTCTCCGGTGGCATCGCCGCACTCACCCCGGCAACTGATGCCGGGCGCTGTAAAGCTCCTGCCACTGCGCGCTCTTGCGGCGCCCCGCGTGCTGCTCCAGATACGTCCGCAGCCGCGCCAGATCCTCGGCGTTGTCCTTGGCCGCGGTCCCGGCCAGGCACTCCACGATGTCCGACGCGCTGCCGGCGTCCCCGCGCAGGAACCAGCCGCGCAGCCCCACGGCGTGCGCCACCGAGACCGCCTCGGCGGTGCTCATCACCGACGACAGCCGCTCCATCGCGTCGCCGCGCTCGGTGCGGCCGTCCCGCAGTTCGCGGAAGGCGGTGACCAGCACCTCCAGCACGTCGCGGTTCGGCGGCAGCATGACGCCGGAGCCCTGGAGCAGCTGGGTCGCCTCCTGCTCGACCAGGCCGAGTTCGGTCTCGAAGTCAGAGATGGCGAACACGGTCTCGAAGTTGAACCGCCGCTTGAGCGCCGCGCTCATCTCGTTCACGCCGCGGTCGCGGGTGTTGGCGGTCGCGATGACGTTGAACCCCTCGCGGGCGAACACGAGCGCGTCGG
The DNA here is from genome assembly GCA_013361685.1 of Catenulispora sp. Classification (GTDB taxonomy): domain Bacteria; phylum Actinomycetota; class Actinomycetes; order Streptomycetales; family Catenulisporaceae; genus Catenulispora. Next base: position 9,480 of record JABFXP010000641.1, on the reverse strand, counting down.
AGCCGCTGAGTTCCGGGATCGCCAGCACCCGGTCGGACAGCGGCGACAGCAGGCAGTCCTGCACCTCCAGCGGGCACCGGGTGATCTCCTCGAACCGCACCACGCGGCCTTCGGCCATGCCGCGCAGCAGCGGGGCCGGCACCAGGGAACGGTTCGACGGCCCTTCGGCGACCAGCAGCGCGTAGTTCCACGAGTACTTGATCTGGTCCTCGGTGGTGGCCGCGCCGCCCTGGATGGTCAGCGTGGAGTCGCCGCTGACCGCCGCCGCCAGCAGTTCCGACAGCAGCGACTTGGCGGTTCCGGGCTCGCCGACCAGCATCAGGCCTCTGCTGGTCGCCAGCGAGACCAGCGCGCGGTCGATGAGGGAGGGGTCGCCGACGAACTTGCGGCTGATCCCGGCGGCCTCGTCGCCGAGGATGAAGCGGCGGGCCGCGCGCAGGCTCAGGGCCCAGCCGGGCGGCCGCTCGCCGGTGTCGGACGCGCGCAGGCGCGCGAGTTCATCGGCGTAGCGGGCCTCGGCGGCCGGACGCTGGACGCGCTTGCCGGCGGCGTCCGCAGTTTCCTGCGACACCGGTCCCGCCGGTTCCGACGCCGGCATCGGGGTCGGGGCGGCCTTCTTGGCGCTCACTGGGCAGTCACCTCGGTCGCCTCGGTCACCTCGGTCAGATCGCGGAGGATCTCGGATGCGGTCACGGGGTCCAGTGTGCCGAACGGATCGCAGGCCCCTTCCCGGGGGCTCCAGTCGGCGACGCCGTCGCGGGCGATCCACACGTCCGTCAGCGTCTGCGGTCCGGAGGTGGCGACCATGCCGACGCCGATGCCGGGCTCCATGTTGACGATCAGCGCGCGGTCGCCGGGAAGCGGCCGCAGGAGGAAGACCTCGACGCCGTTGTCCCAGGCCTCGCCGCGCCGCCAGCCGCGCCGGGTCAGCCCCACCAGTCTGCCCACCGGGATGTCGAGGCGGTCCTTGAACCTCTGGAGGTTCGTAGCCGCCCGCTCCGCGTCGGTCAGCGTGTACGTCTCCCGGCCCAGCTGCGCGAACGGCTGCAGGATCTCGTAGTCGGCGAACACGTCGGACCAGCGCGAGATCAGCTCCCCGAACTCCAGCGGGTGTGCGAGGCCGACCAGGGTGATGTCGTCCTCGAACGGCTCGTCGTCGAGGTCTGCGAAGGTCAGGTCCTCGGCGATGCGGAACGTGGCGAGCAGGTTCCCGTCGGCGTCGTAGCTGCCCCACACCAGGCGCCGGACGAGATGGCGGACCAACGGATGCGCCACGAAGTAGGAGCAGAAGTCCAGCATCGACCAGCGCCGGCGCAGGCACATCGACTGCTCCAGCCGCGCGATCTGGTCGGCCGTCACCGAGCGGGCCGTCTTCTTCAACGCCGCGAAGGCGTCGGTCGCCGCCTTCGCGAGCACGGCATCGTCCTTGACGCCGGGCTTCGGCAGGGTTTTGAGACGCTTGCCGGACTCGTCGAGGACGTACGGCTTCAGCAGTTCGTCGAAGCCGACGACGAACCGCCGCGGCCCGAAGTCGAGCCGCATCGAGCCGTCCGGATCCAGGCCCAGGTCCGGAACGAGCTGATCGCCCAGCTCCTCGGCGGTCAGCCCGAGGGTCTCGGCGATCTCGGCGATCTTCTCGCCCGCGCGGTCCTTGAGCGCCTTGAACTTCACCCGCTGGGAGATGCCGTACAAGGCGGTCAGCGCGGCGTCGCCGCCGATCGTGGCGAGCACGTCCAGGCCGGTGACGGCGCGCGCGTGTCCGCCTTCGCCGGGCCAGGCGCGGATCAGCGGTGCCAGCCGGCGCACGGTGTCGTCGTCGCCGAACCAGCGCAGCCCGTCGAAGGCCCAGCCGTCGGCACTCGGGTAGCCGGCCAGCTGCCAGTTCTCGAACAGCGCCCACGCGAAGTCGCGCAGCGAGATGCTCCCGCAGGCTTCCCGCACGGCCTCCAGACCCGGATACGGCGTGTCGGGCTTGGAGATCGAGAGCATCTGCACGACGTGCCGGACGGCCTTCGGCGGCAGCGCGGACCCGCCGCCGAGCCGGGCGATCTGCGGCAGCGCGAACGGCTCGGCCCAGGGCGGCAGCGCCGGCATCGGCCGCGGCACGTCCTCGGTGCCGTCCGAGGCCATCAGGGTTTTGACGGCCTCGGCGGCCCGGTCGCCGTAGACCTCGGCGGCGATCGCGACGACGTCGGCGCGGTCCCGCGCGCCGAGCCAGCGCACCGTCTCGACCGCGGTCTGCCGGTCCCGGCCGGGGCGGCCGACGGCGGCCGGGATCAGCTGTTCGGCCGCGTACTCGGCGTGCCGGGCCAGCCATCGCGACGCCGCGGCCCGCAGGCGCTTGGTCCGGACGAACGTGTCGGCCATGAATGCCGCGATCTGCGGACTGCGGAACGGGGCGACCAGGTCGATCCGGTCCGCGGGCTGGAGGGTGTCGGTCAGCGGCAGCCCGAGCAGTTCGAAGCGGGCCAGGTAGACCCGGCCCCACTGCGGGGTCTGGGCCAGGCCGGCCGGCTGCCATCCGGAGGCCAGCACCGGCAGGATCAGCTCGTCGGCGGCCCGGCACGCGAAGCGCGCGAGGTTGGCCGGGCCGCGGTTCACCGGCTCGCCGGAGAGCAGGGCGGCGGCCAGGGTGGCGTCGTCGGGTTCGGTGCCGAACGAGTGCTCGTGGAACAGCGTCGCGGCCCAGCGCTCGCGCTCGCCGTCGGCCCAGACGACCGACGCGCCGGCGGGAGCGGTCAGGCCTTTGACGACGACCGGCTCGGGTGACGGCGCGCGGTCCTCCCACGGCGGGGAGGCCAGGATCGGCGGCACCTCGTTCCAGGTCATCTGGCGCAGCGCGGACGGCATTTCGAGCGCGGCCTCCAGCCGGCCGCGCGCGGCGGGTTCCAGATCGGGAATCAGGGCCCGTGCTTCCTTGCGGTGCGTATGGGCGAGCAGGCGCAGCGCCACGGTCACGTGGTGGGACCAGAGTCCGCCGGGGCCGCCGCCATCGCGTGCCCGAGCACCGGCACCGGCGCTGCCACCGCCACTCCCGCCGGCGCTGCCCACGCCGGCCGCACCGACCGGCGTCGCACCGTTCCGGCCTCCACCGGCCGCCGGATCGATCTCGGCCAGTGCCCGCAGCGTCCGCCGAGGGAACCGGTCGCCGGTGGCCAGCACGGCGTGCTGCCCGTCCTTTCCTGCGATCTGTCCTATCAGCACCCTTATGGACTCGTCGCTGCCGAGCTCGGCGATGAGAGCGAGCAACCGCGACCGGTCGTCCCGGTCGTGGTGGCCTTCGGCGAGCCAGCCCGCCAGCAGCGGGGTCGCCGCGGGGCCGACCGAGGCCAGCAGCGTCTCCAGCGGTCCGGGGTGCCGGGGCCAGTCCAGCCAGCGCTGGCGCCGCGCGAACGCGGCGACCTGCCGGTCCTCGGTGATCGCCGAGGTCAGCAGGTAGCACGTCAAGTCCAGGTGGCGATGGCCGGGTGGGATGAGGTCCGCGATGTCGGCGTCGACCCAGTCGGTGCGGTCCCGGAACAGGAACGACGTCAGCGCCCGCTGCGCCCGCTCGCCGGTGCGATACCGCTGCGCGACGGCCTCGGCCTCGCGGTATTCGTCCTCTGATGCGCCGGCCAGCAGTTCGTGCAGGCGCCGCGCCAGCAGCCACAGGTCGGGGATCCACAGGTCTTCGCTGATGCCGCGGACGAAAGCGTGGTTGTTCTTGACGTGCCCGGCCTGGTAGTACGTCGCGTGCACGTCATACGCCTCGGCCACGGCCTCGAGCGCGAACGCGTGGCCGCGCCCCAGGACCCAGGACTCGACGAAGCCGAAGTCCGTCCTCGCCAGACCGACCGCGCCCTTGATGAGTGCCATCCCCAACGCGGCCTGAAGCGGCCGGGCCCGGGCCGGATCGCCGAACTCCGGCCGCCGGATCTGCGCGATCAGCGCCGGGTCGGAATCGCTGCCTGCCAATGCCGGTTCCAAGAACTCGGGTACCGCGCGGAGCCACGCGTCGTGCTGCCGTCGGAGATACACCTCGAGGGTCTCCTTCGGCGGCACGGAGGCCCCTGGTTCGCCGCGGCGCCGGATGACCTCGGCGCGCATCCGCGCGGGCAGCACGAACGCCGGATCGGAGCCGGTCACCGCGGGATCAACTCGCCCAGGTCGTAAAGGACCACGGACGCGGTGACCGCGTCCAGTTCGGCCAGCGGCAGCGCGTGCCGCTCGAAGTCGGGGTGCTCGCCGGTCACGCTCAGCCAGGCCCGGGTGAGGTGCTGGTAGTCGGACTGGGCCGGGGCGCCGGCCATGATCCCGGGCGCGAACTCGGCGACCAGGAACCGCTCGTCGCCGGCCGGCCGCAGGATCGTCGTCCACAGCGCGCCGTCGCCGACCGGGCCGCGGACCCAGCCGCGGGCTTCGAGCGCGGCGATCCGGACCGCGGGGATCGAGGCGCCGCCGGCGGATCTGAGCTCGCGGCCCGCGCGCTCCTGCGGGGTCAGCGCCAGCACCGGCTGTCCGAGCTGGTCGAAGGGTTGCAGGATCTCGTAGTCGGCGAACACCTCGGACCACTCCCCGAGCGCGGTGCCGAGGTCGACGCTGTGCGCGACGCCGAGCACGGCGCCGTCGGGGATCTCGTAGTGCGCGTCGTGGACGTCGGCGTAGCTGAGGTCTTCGGCGACGCGGAACGAGCCGAGCAGGGCTCCGTCCGTGGTGCCGGTGCGCTCCGTGCCGTAGACGCCCCAGACCAGCCGCCGGGTGATGTTCCGCAGCAGCGGGTGCCGGACCAGGTAGGCCGCGAAGTCCTCGGGCTGCCAGCGGCGCCGGTAGGACATGGCTTGTTCCAGCCGCTTGATCTGGTCGGCGGCCGCGGTCCGGACCGCCTTCTTCAGCGCGGTGAACTCCTGGTAGGCGGCGGCAGCGAGCTCCGGGTCGTCCTTCACGCCGGGCTTCGGCAGGGTTTTGACGAGCTTGCCGGTCTGGTCCAGGACCCGGGGCCGCAGCAGTTCGTCGAAGCCGACGTCGAAGTGGCGCGGACCGTAGTCCAGACGCAGCACGCCGTCGGCGCCGAGGCCGAAGTCCGGGACGACGCGGTCGGCGAGCTGGTCCGGCGAGAGGTCCAGCTCCTCGGCGACATCCGCGAACCGCCGCCGGGCCCGCTTGCGGACCGGCGCTGTCGGCACTCTCGCGGCGAGCCCGTGCAGCTGGAACAGTGCGCGGCCGCTGCCCGGGGCCGACCTGGTATCGGGCGCTCGGCCCGGGTCCTGTGTCCGCCCGGTGCCGGGGGCCTGGCTGGCGCCTGGTGCCTGCCGGGTGTCAGACGTCTGCCGAGTACAGATCACGGCCAGCGTGTTCAGCCCCTCGAAGGCGAGCTGCGGCCGGCCGGTGCCGGCCCACTCCCGGATCAGCGCCGCCAGCCGGTCCACGACGGCGTCGTCGCCGAACACGCCCAGCGCGTCGAAGGCCCAGAACTCCTCGGGCGGCGACCCGGCCTGCTCCCAGTTGACGAACAGCGACCACGCGAACTCGGCGAGCGAGGCGGCGTCGCAGAACTCTTTGACGGCCTCCAGCCCGGCATACGGGCTGCCGGACTTGGAGATGGCCAGCATCTCCAGCACAGACTGGACCGCGCTCACCGGCAGCGCGGCCCCGCCGGCCGCGGTCCGGACCGGCGCGAGCACGGCGGCCCGGGCCCAGACCGGCGGAGTCGGCATGGTGCGCGGGTAGGCGCCCAGGCCGTCGTCGGTCAGCATCTCCTTGGCCGCCAGGCCGACGGCCTCGCCGTAGGCGCGGGACGCGATCGCGGCGACGTCGGCGCCGGTGGCCTCGATGACACGCAGCGCGGCGGTGGCGTTCTGCCGGGCGCGGCCGCGTTTGCCGAGCGCCGCCGGCAGCAGACAGCGCGCCGCGGCTTCGGGGTGCCGCCGGAGCCAGGCCACAGCGGGGGCGCGCACGGTGCGGAGCCGGCTCATGCCGTCGGCCATGAACGCGGCGATCTCCGGGTTCACGAAGGGCTGGAGCAGCTGAGCCTTGTCGGCCGGGCGGCGCGGCAGCTCCATGGCGGCGGGCAGAGCGAGCCGCTCGTAGCGGGCCACGAAGATCTGGGCGCGCTCGTTGGCCCACCGCAGCTGCGGGGTCCAGGTCGCGAGCATCGGGCGGACCAGGTCCTCCGGCGCGTAGGCGATGAAGTAGTCGGCGAGCATGTCATCGGCCTGTTCGGCGAGGATGTGGGCGGCGAAGGCCTTCCAGCCTTGCTTCGGCTGCCATCCGGAGCCGTGGCCGGCCAAGGCCTTCTCCCGTTCCCCGGGCAGCCAGGCGACTTCGGTTTCGGCGGGCGGCGTGAGCCCTTCCACGACGACCGGCTTGACCGGCTTGCGTTTGCGGTCCCGCCACGGCGGTGCGGCGAGGATCGGGGGAAGGTCCTCCAGCGGCAGGTCGCCGGGGGCGGCGGCGGACGCCCGGTCCAGGATCGCCTCGACGCGGCGGGCCGCGGTGCCGTCCAGGAACGGCAGTACGGAGCGGGTGAAGTCCGGGTCGGCGAGGGCGGTGATGGTCAGGACCCTGGTGACCTCCGTGGCCGGCTCGACCGCGGCCAGCACCCGCAGCGCGCGGTGCGGGAAACGCTTGGTGGCCGCGTGCAGCTGCGGCAGGATCCCGGGCTGGGCGACCCGCTCGGCGAGCGCCGCCATCGCCTCGTCGCGGGGTACGCGGCCGATCAGGTCGGCGATCCGTTCCTGGACCGCCGAGACCGGTGGGCGCCCGAACGTGGGCTTCGTGGGCTGATATCCGTCGTACCAGGCGAGCAGGAACGGCAGCGCCTCGCGCCCGGCAGCCTTCAGGTAGGTCAGTTCGATGTCGGGGTCGCCGCTCCAGAACCAGTCCGGGCCGCCGCGGATCAGCTCGCCCACGGCGGCGGCCTGGTCCGGGGTGGTGACCGAGGGCAGCAGCGCGGTGGCGCGCACCGGGCCGCGGGCGGCGGCCTGGATGTCGGCCCAGATCCAGTCCTCGCGTTCGGCGAACAGGAAGGTGGTCAGGGTGCGGCGCAGCCCGGAGGGGTCGTCCTCGCGCAGCCGGGCGGCGGTGCGCAGGGCGGCGGCGTAGTCCTGGTCGGAGGCGGAGCGGACCAGTTCCAGCAGGCGCAGCGTCGGGCTCCAGGTGGCGAACAGGTGCGAGGGCTGGGACAGCCGGACGATGCGGCGGTCGGCCAGCGAGGCGGGCTTCAGATGGCAGAACTCTGCGAACGCCTCGAGGGCGAACGGCAGGCCGCGGACGCCTTCCCAGAGCGGGACGGCCTGCCGGATGTCGAACGGCGGGCGACCGGCGAGGCAGGCCTCCACGACGGCCGCGCCGAGCGGGGTGAGCGGCTCCAGCTCGCCGAAGTCGGCGTCGCGCACCAGCTCCACCAGCTCCGGGTCGCTGCCCGGGTCGGCCAGGGACTGGGCGATGAGGTGGTGCCAGGTCTGCACGGCCGCGCGGCGCTGGTCGAGCAGGCCGGCGATCGTGGTGGGGCTGGTCTTGCGCGTCAGGTAGGCGGAGCGGTGGCGGGCGATGGCCGTGCCGCCGTAGGGGTCGGGGAGTTCGAAGATCTCCTCAGGGTCCTGAGGTGGCCGGTCGGTGCGGCCGGGGCTGCCGGCGCGGCTCGCGCGGTTCGCTGCTGGATGGCCGCTCATCGGGGTGTCACCTCGCCGTCCGGGCCGCGGGTGCGCCCGGTCCCAGGGCTGCGGCGCACGGGGCGCGGACCGCTGCCGGATTGCCGATCATCACCGCCGCGGCCGGGTCCGCCACCGCGGCGCGCGCCGCCGGCCGCCCAAACACCGCTCGCCGCACAAGACACCGAACCACTCACGAAGCCCGTCACCTCTGTCAGATCCCGCAACACTTCCGAAGCCGCCGAAACACCGCTCGCCGCACGAGACGCAGAACCACTCACGAAGCCGTCACCTCAGTCAGATCCCGCAGCACTTCCGAAGCCGTGACCGGGTCCAGCACCGAAAACGGCGGCCCAGACGGCTCGCCGCGGCGCCGGTATCCGTAGTACACGTCCCGGTCGGTGCCGATCCACGCCGTCCCGAACCGCTGGTCCTCGGCGGGGTTGACCCAGCCGACACTGAATCCGGGGTCGAGGTCGACGAAGAGGGTCCGGCCGCCGGGCAGGGCGCGCAGCAGGTGGCCCTGCCAGCCGCCGTCTCCGGGTTCGCCGCGGTGCCAGCCGCGCCGTTCCATGCCGAGCACCCGGCCGCCGTTGGTCTTCGCGCCGTCGAACCGGCGCAGCTCGGCGGCGGCGGCCTCCTCGGCGGTCAGCCGGAACACCGGCCGGCCGAGCTGGTCGAAGGGTTGCAGGATCTCGTAGTCGGCGAACACCTCCGACCAGCGGGTCAGGTCCGCGCCCAGGTCCACCGGGTGGGCCACGCCGATCGCGGCGTCGGCGGCCAGGGTGAGCGGATCGTCGTCGACGCCGGCGGGGCTGAGGTCCTCGGCGACGCGGAAGGCGGCGCGCGGCTCGGTCCCCTCGGGGGCGAAGTCCGCCCAGACCAGGCGGCGGACCACGTGCCGCAGCAGCGGATGGCCGACCAGGAACTCCTGGAACTCCGCCGTGCTCCAGCGGCGCCGGTTCACCATCGCCAGCTCCAGGCGGGCGATCTGGTCCGCGGCCAGGGTGCGGACGTCCTTCTTCAGTCCGGTGAAGCGCTGATACGCGACCGGGGCGAGCTCGGCGTCGTCCTTGGCGCCCGGCTTCGGCAGAGCCTTGAGACGCTTGCCGGACTCGTCGACGACGCCGGGTTTCAGCTGCTCGTCGAAGAACACGGTGAAGCGGCGCGGCCCGTAGTCCAGCTCCAGCGCCCCGGCGTCGTCCAGGCCGAGGTCGGGGACCAGCCGGTCGGCCAGCTGCTCCCCGGTCAGCTGCAACTCCTCGGCGATGGCGGCGATGCGGCCCTGCGCGGTCTCCTTCAGGCCTTTGAACTTGACCTTCTGCGAGATGCCGTGCAGGTGGATCAGCGCGGTGTCGCCGCCGATCGCGGCGAGCACGTCCAGCCCGGCGACGGCACGCGCGTGCCCGCCGTCGCCCGGCCACTGCCGGATCAGCGGCGACAGGCGGCGCACGGTGTCGTCGTCGCCGAACCAGCGCAGCACGTCGAAGGCGAACGCCTGCTTGGCCGGATGGCCGGCCGCCTGCCAGTTCTCGAACAGGCCCCAGCCGAACGCGGCCAGCGCGCGGGCGTCGCAGAGTTCTTTCACGGTGTCCAGGGCCGGGTAGGGCGCGTCCGGCTGGGAGACGGCGAGCATCAGCACGACGGCGCGCACCGCGTCGGGCGGCAGCGCCAGCTCGCGGCCGGCCAGCAGCAGCTGCGGCAGACTCCGCGGCTCGGCCCACAACGGCAGCTCCGGCATGGTCTTCGGCAGCGCGGCGACCAGCGGGTCCACCGCCAGCAGCGCCGTGCCGCCGGCCGCGGCGTCCGGGCCATAGCCGGCGGCGGCCGCGTGGAGCTCGGCGTCGAACCC
>JABFXP010000106.1 GCA_013361685.1 Catenulispora sp. | reverse complement strand
TGACCCCGCTGGCCCGCGTCGAAGAACCCGACGCGCTGCACTACCCCTGCCTGACAGTCGCGATCGACCGCACACAGCGCCGCGCCGACATCACCCTCCACGGCCCCGCTGAAGCCCCGCCGGCCTGCGCGGAGGCCGTGCACGCGCAAGGCGCCGACTACTGGCCCCTCGCCCTCACCAGAGCCCTGGACGACGCGATCCTGCGCCTGCGCACCAACGAACCCGACATCGGTACCTGGACGCTGCGCACCCGCGGCTCGCTCGATACCGTCCTCGCCTACGACGCCCAGCTGACCGACCTCGCCGACGACTGGCTCGTCAACGAGATCCGCCACTACTACAAGCGCACCCTCAAACGCCTGGACGTCACCAGCCGCAGCCTGTTCGCCGTCATCGAACCGGGCAGCTGCTTCGCCGGACTGCTGCTGGAGACAGCGCTCGCCTGCGACCGGCAGTACATGCTCGACGGCGTCTACGAGGACGTCGACCCCGACGCCGACCCCGCGGCGCTCGTGCTGACGCCCGCCAACCTGGCCGCCTGGCCCGCGGCCAACGGCCTGTCCCGGCTCGCCACGCGCTTCCGGGGCCACGGCGGACACGACGGCGGCGTGGAGATCATGGCGCGGGTGGGGGAGCGGCTGGACGCCGCCACCGCGGCCGAACTCGGACTGGTCACCTACGCGCTCGACGACCTCGACTTCGAGGACGAACTCCGCCTGGCGTTCCAAGAACGCGCCTCGCTCTCGCCGGACGCGCTCACCGGCATGGAGGCGAACCTGCGCTGCCCCGGTCCGGAAACCATGGAGACCAAGATCTTCGGACGCCTCACCGCCTGGCAGAACTGGGTGTTCGTGCGGCCGAACGCCTCCGGTCCGGACGGCGCGCTGTCCCGCTACGGCTCCGGCATCCCCGCCGAATACGACCACCGCCGGGTGTGAGCCCCGGCGCCGATGCCGATGTCAGCAGCGGTGCTGGTGCCGACGTCAGCACCGAATCCGGCGAAGACGACACCGACTTCGCAGACGCAGACCGCGCTCACCGGCCGCGCGCGTCGCCCGACGTATTACCGTATTGCGACGTTTAGTGTCGTTTCATGCCTCTTCTCAGTGACGTCGCCCGGCGCGCCAAGCTCCGGTTCTTCCTCGGCCAGCTCCCCAAGAACGCCCGGATCCTCGAAGTCGGCTGCGCCGACGGCTGGTTCGGCGAGCACGCGGTCCGCCACGGCTGGACCGACCTCACCGGCATCGACATCGTCCGGCCCGCCGCTCCGCTGCCGCACCCCTTCGTCCACGGCGACGTCAACAACTGGCGTGCCCTGGGCCTGGCCGCCGCCTCGTTCGACGCGATCATCGCCTTCGAGGTCATCGAGCACGGCGACTTCTACGATTCGCTCGCCGCGCTGCTCAAGCCGGGCGGCAAGCTGATGGTCACCACTCCGGTGCCGCACATGGACTGGCTGTGCCGCGTCATGGAACGGTGCGGAGTGAACCAGCGGCGTTCCAGCCCGCACACGCACCTGATCTATCTCAGGGATCTGCCGCCCACCTTCGATCTCCAGCGGTATCAGATCAAGGGCGGCGTGTCGCAGTGGGGCGTGTTCGAGCGGGTGCCGCAGCAGCGGGAAAGCCACGAGGAGGCGGTCCGTCCATCGTGATGAACGAGACGACACCGGGATTCCAGGGGGAGGACACCGGCCACGCCGCCATGTGCCCGGCGGCGGTGGGGGAGGTGCTCATCTGGTAGACGATGGGCAGGGGTTCCAGGTGGTGCGGCGCCCGCGCGTAGTTCAACTGCCACAGCCACGCCCCCAGCCCGTCGCCGAAGCGCGCCCGCTCGATCATCGGCATGACCAGTGCCCGGTCGGAGAAGGAGTCGGAGATCTGGCAGTCGCAGTAGTACGCGATGGTGCCGACCTCCCCGGGAGTGGCGACGCCCGCGGCGCCGACGGTGCGGCCCACCGCCGTGCCGATCGCCCGATACTGGCCGGGCAGCCCCCAGTTGGTGGTGATCGGCATGACCTCCCACGCGGTGCCGAGGGTGCCGAGGAAGACCAGGACCGGCGCGGTGAGGGCGGCGGCCAGGCCGCCGCCGGCGAGCGGCCGGCGGACCCAGGCGGACGCGATCACCGCCGCGACCCAGATGCCGAGGGTGGCGATGAGCGGCGCGTAGTACCAGTGGTAGGGCGCCACGCCGAGCAGGCTGTAGACGCCCCAGTGGACGATGCCGGCCAAGGCCAGGAGAGCGAAGGGGGATGTCGGTGCCGCGAACCGCCGCCGCAGCCGCCCCACCCCGAACCCGGCCAGCGCGACGAGACCCGCCAGCACGCTGATCAGCGACACCGTGGTCGCCACCGGATACATCCGCAGATAGAGCACCAGGCCGTCGGCGAAGAACCAGTCGCGCCCCAGCTTCGGCCAGCCGCCGAAGTCCATCTTGATCAGCAGGGTGTCGGGCAGCGCCGAGGCCAGGAACCACCAGCTCCACGCCGACCACGGCACCACGACCGCCGCCGCGGCGCCGAGCAGCCGCCGCCACCCCGGCCACAGGGCGCGGCTGCCGACCGCCAGCACCAGCGGCAGCACCACCAGGTCGCCCCGCGTGAGCACCAGCAGCGCGCCGACCGCTCCGAACAGCCCGGCGCGCCCGGCGACCGCCGCCGCGAGCAGGGCGGCGATCAGCGCCACGGCGAGCGCCGACTCCAGCCCGGTGGAGGAGACCACGATCGGGTTCAGCACCGTGATGACGATCGCCGCCAGGGC
>JABFXP010000785.1 GCA_013361685.1 Catenulispora sp. | reverse complement strand
CGGGACGCCGCCGCCCGGCCCGCCGGGCGTGCGTGGCGCCTCGCCGCGCCTGGTCTGCGTGGATGCCATCGCCCGCACCGTTCCCCTCATCGACTCCTGGTGGATTCGCCGTCCACCACGCGTGAGGCTGTTCGTGAAGAAACGCGACGGACCGGCAGCGATCATATCCGCCGCCGGCCCGTGCACGACGCCCCTGTGGTGCGTCGGGAGCCGCTCAGACTTCGAGCAGTTCTGCTTCCTTGTGCTTGAGGAGCTCGTCGATCTTCGCCGTGTGCTTCTGGGTCAACTCGTCCAGGTGCTTCTCGGCGCGGCGCACGTCGTCCTCGCCGGCCTCGCCGTCCTTGGCCAGCTTGTCCAGGGTCTCCTTGGCGTGCCGGCGGATGTTGCGGATGGAGATCTTGGCGTCCTCGCCCTTGGCGCGCGCGACCTTGATGTACTCCTTGCGGCGCTCCTCGGTCAGCTGCGGGAAGACCACGCGGATCACCACACCGTCCGAGCTGGGGTTCACACCCAGGTCGGAGTCGCGGATCGAGCGCTCGATGGCGCCCAGGGACGACTTGTCATACGGGGAGATGACCACCATCCGCGCGTCCTGGACCTGGAAGGACGCCATCTGGCTCAGCGGAGTGGCGGTGCCGTAGTACTCCGCCGTCAGCTTGTTGAACATCGCCGGGTTGGCGCGGCCGGTGCGGACCCCCGACAGATCCTCCTTGGCGACGTCGACCGCCTTGTCCATCTTCTCCTCGGCCTCGAGGAGGGTCTCATCGATCACTTGGGGGCTCCCTAGAAGTCTTCGCGCTCTGCTGTGTTCACTACAAAGCTCAAGCGCAGCTTAGTGCGTTTCGGCACGGGCGTAATTGTTCGAACGCGGTCGCGTTCAGTGCGCCGGGCCGATCACGGTGCCCAGCTTCTCGCCCCGGATCGCCCGGCCGATGTTGCCCGGCTGCAAGCCGAACACCACGATCGGCATCCCGTTGTCCCGGCACAGCGAGACCGACGTGGCGTCCGCGATCTTCAGGTTGCGCGCCAGGAACTCGTCGTAGGACAGCGCGTCGTACTTGACGGCGTCCGGGTTCTTGTTCGGGTCCGAGTCGTACACGCCGTCCGTGCCCTGCTTGGCCATCAGGATGCTCTCGGCGTGGATCTCCAGCGCCCGCTGCGCGGCGGTGGTGTCGGTGGAGAAGTACGGCATGCCGGCGCCGGCGCCGAAGATGACCACGCGGCCCTTCTCCAGGTGCCGGATCGCCCGGCGCGGGATGTAGGGCTCGGCGACCTGGCTCATGGTGATCGCGCTCTGCACCCGGGTGGGGATGCCGACCTTCTCCAGGAAGTCCTGCAACGCCAGGCAGTTCATGACGGTGCCGAGCATGCCCATGTAGTCGGCGCGGGAGCGCTCCATGCCGTGCTGCGACAGTTCGGCGCCGCGGAAGAAGTTCCCGCCGCCGACCACCACCGCGACTTCGACGCCGCCCTCGGAGACGACGTCGGCGATCTCCTTGGCGATGCTCTTGACGACCTCGGGGTCCACCCCGATCTGTCCGCCGCCGAACACCTCGCCGGAGAGCTTGAGCAGGACTCTGCGGTTCTTCTCCGCACGCGAGGGAACCGCCGCCGTGTCGGTTTCCTTATTGGCTTCCTTCACAGCAGCGGCTCCTTCAAACGTAGCTATTTGGTGCTCTTTAGTTTTTCAGGTCCGGGTCAGCTACCGACGCGGAACCGCGCGAAACGCTTCAGGGAAACGCCCGCCTCGTCCAGGACCTTGGCGACGGTCTTCTTCGGGTCCTTGGCGAAGGCCTGCTCCAGGACGACGTTCTCCTTGAAGAAGCCGTTGACCCGGCCCTCGATGATCTTCGGCAGCGCGGCCTCGGGCTTGCCCTCCTCGCGGGAGGTCTCCTCGGCCAGGCGCTTCTCGGTCTCGACGATCTCGGCCGGGACGTCCTCGCGGGTCAGGTAGGACGGCGAGAACGCGGCGATGTGCTGCGCGACGTCCTTGGCGACCTCGGCGTTCTCCTTGTCCAGCTCGACCAGCACGCCGATCTGCGCCGGGATGTCCGGGGAGGTCTTGTGCAGGTAGGAGGCGACGAAGCCGTCGGCGAACTGCGCGAAGCGGCGCAGCTCGATCTTCTCACCGAGGGTGGCGTTGGCCTCGTCCAGGAAGCTCTGGACGGTCTTGCCGGGCTCCAGCTCGGAGGCCAGCAGCGACTCGACGTCGGCCGGCTTGGCGTTCACGACGTGCGCCAGCACGGTGGCCGCGACGGTCTGGAAGGCCTCGCCCTTGGCCACGAAGTCGGTCTCGCAGTTGAGCTCGACCAGGGTGCCCGACACGCCGTCGACAGCGGCGGTGACCAGGCCGTTGGAGGCCGAGCGGCCCTCGCGCTTGGTGACGCCCTTCAGGCCCTTGACGCGCAGGAACTCGACGGCCTTCTCGATGTCGCCGTCGGTCTCCTCGAGCGCCTTCTTGCAGTCCATCATGCCGGCGGCGGTGAGCTCGCGGAGCTTCTTGACGTCGGCGGCGGTGTAGTTCGCCATTGTTTGTCCTTAAGGAGTGGATCGGCGGGGATGCCGGGCGGGGCGGCCGCCCGGCATCCCCCGACGGAGTTCGACCTCGGTCGGCCTCGGGAGAGCGGACTAGGCCTGCTCGCCCTCGGCCGGCGCGGCGGCCTCGGCCGGAGCCTCGGTCGCGACGGCCTCGGTGACCTCGGCAGCCGGAGCCTCGGCAGCGGCCGGAGCCTCGGCAGCGGCCTCGGCGGCCGGGGCCTCC
>JABFXP010000142.1 GCA_013361685.1 Catenulispora sp. | reverse complement strand
TCGCGAGTGCTCAGTAATTCGTTTGCCACGCGCGTGGCGACCCGGCATCGTGGTGATCACGCGGGCCGATCCGTGTGCCCCGATCTTGGAGTCGCGAGTGCTGAACCAGGGAACGCCGAGCGAGTAGCCGCCACGGTTCTTATGAGGACCCGGCCGCAGCCCTCGGCACACTTCGCAGTTCTCTGCCCGTTTCCCGGCATCGCGAAGGATCTCCCTGATGAGTGCTGTCTTCCTCAAAGCTGTCTCGCTCGCCAAGTCCCACGACTCCGAGCTTTTGTTCCGCGACGTCGACTTCGTCGTCAACTCCGGTGACCGCGTCGGGCTGGTCGGCCCGAACGGCGTCGGCAAGTCCACGCTGCTTCGGCTGCTCACCGGCCAGGTGCAGCCGAGCGCCGGCCGGGTCGAGCTCGGGCCGGGGACCAAGGTGGGCTTCTTCGCTCAGCAGGTGCCCGATCCGGAGGCCACGGTGGGGGCGTTCCTGGCCGAGGGCCTCGGCGAGGTGCACATTCTGGCCGGCCGGATCGCCGAGCTCGCCGAAGCCCTGGCGGCGGAGTCCGGTGTCCATCCGACGCTGCTCGCCGAGTTCGCCGAGGTCCAGGACCGCTGGATCGCGCTACAGGGCTGGCGCGAGGAAGCCCGGCTGGCCGAGGTGCGGCAGCGGCTGGACCTCACACACCTGGCCGACGACACGCCGCTGGCCTCGGTCAGCGGCGGTGAGCAGGCCCGGCTCACGCTGGGCCGTCTGCTGCTGCGCCGGCCCGACGTGCTGGTGCTCGACGAGCCCACCAACCACCTCGACGCGGCCGGGGCCGCCTGGCTGGCCGAGTACCTGGCGGCGTTCCCCGGCGGAGTGCTGATGGTGACGCACGACCGCGCGTTCCTGGACCGAGTCGCGACCCGGATCCTCGAACTCGACGGCGTCACCGACACGGTCCAGACCTACGAGGGCGGCTACACCGCCTACCGCGAAGAGAAGGCGCGGCGCTGGCAGAACCTGCTCCTGGACTACGAGGCGCAGGAGAAGTACCGGCGGCGGCTGGAAGCCGACATCGAGACCACCAAGGCGCACTCGCTCGGCGTCGAGCTCACCACGCGCAACGACCAGTCGCGGCGCTACGCGAAGAAGGTCGCGAAGAAGGCGAAGTCCCGCGAGAAGCGACTCCAGCGGCAGATCGACTCCCTGCGCTGGCTCGCCGAGCCGCAGACCCGGCCGCAGCTCACCCTGGCCTTCCCCGAACCCGCCGAGGCCGTCGCCGGCGCGCCGGTCCTGGCCGGCCGGACCCTCACCGTGGAGTTCGACGGCCGGCGCCTGCTGGACGGCGTCGACGTCACAGTCCACATCGGCGACCGCATCCTGGTGTCCGGCGCCAACGGCGCAGGGAAGACGACCCTGCTCCGCCTGCTGTCCGGGGAGCTGACGCCGGACAAGGGCACGGTCACGGCCGCCCCGGCCGGCACCGTCGCAGTCCTGCCGCAGACGCACGACCTGCTGCGGAAGCGGACCACCGTGTTCGAGTACTTCCGCTCCCAGGTCCCGGTCTACGCCGACGACGCCGAGGATCTGCTCAAGGCCCACCTGTTCGACGAGGACGACTGGGCGACCGCGCTGCGCGACCTCAGCGCCGGCGAGCTGCGCCGCCTCCTGCTGGCCGTCATCGTCAACAGCCCCGCCCGCGTCTTGCTGCTCGACGAGCCGACCAACTACCTGGACTTCGACTCGCTCGACGTCATCGAGGAGGCACTGCGCGAGTTCACCGGGACCTTCGTCATGGTGAGCCACGACGCGTACTTCGCCGAGCAAGTCGGCGTCACGCGGCGCTGGGAGGTCAGGAACGGGGCGGTGCTGGAGGGATAGCGGACGGGCCGCCACCTGTGTGTTCGACGCTCATCGGCGCAGTGCCCATGACCGCGGCATCGACCGGCGCCGCACCCGACCCTCCCGCGCTGCCCGCTCCCCCGTCGCCGCGATCGTGCCCGAGGGAGGTTCTGGTTCCCAGCGCTGGCCGAGCGTGCCGAATCTGTTTCAGCATGCTGATCTTCCACGCGCCGAGACTGTCCATACCGGTCAGGCCTGGGAGATGCTCCACAGCCGTCCGGCACCGTCGTAGTTGCCGCTGGCCACGGTGTGGCCGTCCGGGCTGAACGCCACCGACAACACGTCGCTGGTGTCGGTGCCGGGCTGGCCGTGCACCGTCGGTGCGGTGGGATCGGTGACGTCCCACAGCCGGACCGTCTTGTCGCCGCCACCGCTGACCAGGCTGCGGCCGTCGGGGCTGAACGCCACCGACCAGACCATCGCCGTGTGGCCGGTGAGGGGCTGGCCGCGCACTGTCGGCGCGGTGGGGTCGGTGACGTTCCACAGCCGGATCGTCTTGTCGCCGCTGGCGCTGGCCAGGGTGTGGCCGTCGGGGCTGAACGCCACCGCCGTCACGGCATCGGTGTGGCCGGTGATGGGTTGGCCGAGGGCGGCGGGATTCGCCGGGTCGGTGACGTTCCACAGCCGGATGGCCATGTCATAGCTGGCGCAGGCCAGCGTGCGGCCGTCCGGGCTGAAGGCCACCGATGCGTTCGGGCCGATCTTGGGTCCGGTGAGGGGTGGACCGACGGTCGTGGGGCTCGCCGGGTCGGCGACGTTCCACAGCCGGACCGTGTTGTCGGTGCCGGCGCCGGCCAGGGTGCGGCCGTCGGGACTGAACGCCAATCCCAGCATCAGGTTATCGGCGCTGGTGGCGGCCTGGCCGAGTGGCGCGGGCGCTCTGATGTCGGCGACGTTCCACAGGTGGAGGGTCCCGTCGCTGTTGCCGACGGCGATGGTGTGGCCGGCCGGGCTGAACGCCAGGGAGGTGGATTTCGTGCCCAAGATGTTGCCGGCGAGGACGGCCTGAGAGGAGCTTGTGACGTTCCACAGCAGGACTGCGCCGACGCCGTTCTGAGTAGTGCAGGTGGCAAGGGCATGGCCGCCGGCCTGGAACGCCAGCGACGTCAGCTGGCCTTTGACCAGTCCTACCTGAAGCGGTTGGCTGCCAGCCCGCAGTGTCGTTCCGGCGTTGTGATGTCCTTCCACGGCCCAGGCCAGCCCACCGGCGGTGGCGAC
Organism: Catenulispora sp.; assembly: GCA_013361685.1. Classification (GTDB taxonomy): domain Bacteria; phylum Actinomycetota; class Actinomycetes; order Streptomycetales; family Catenulisporaceae; genus Catenulispora. Next base: position 7,355 of record JABFXP010000142.1, on the reverse strand, counting down.
GGCCGCCGCGCCCGCGACGGCGAGGAACCCGCGGCGCGTCCGCGGTGTGGCCGAACTCAGCCGCCACGTCGAGGGCGGTTCGTGGTCTTGGCGGGTGTCCCGGGCGGCACTGGATGACTTGCCGGACACCGCGAGGTCGGCGGTCATCGTCGCCGCCAGGGTCGGGGCGGCGCCCGCATTCGTACTCCTGCCGGCAGGGGTTCCGCCTTCGACCGGCTTCGTGGACGGTGAGTACGGCGGGCCGTCCGGCGCTCCGGTAGCCAGCGCCAGAACCTGTGCGGGAGTAGGACGTCGCGCCGGGTCTTTCGCCAGGCAGGCCGCGATCAGTGAGCGTATCTCGCCCGGGACCCGGTTCAGATCCGGCTCTGAGTGGACGACCCGGTACATCACGCCCGGTGCCGGGCCTGATCCGAACGGGCCGGCGCCTGTGGCGGCGAAGGCCAGGACAGCGCCGAGGGAGAACACGTCGCTTGCGGTCCCGATGGTGCCGCCCTCGGCTTGTTCGGGCGACATGAAGCCGGCCGAGCCGATGACGGTGCCGGTGTGGGTGAGCGAAAGGTCGTCGGCCGCCCGGGAGATCCCGAAGTCGATCAGACGCGGCCCGTCATCGGCCAACAGCACGTTGGTCGGCTTCACATCCCGGTGGATCACCCCGGCACTGTGTATCGACGTCAGCGCCTCGGCCAGCCCGGCGGCGAGCCGTCGCACACCGCGGGCCGGCAGCGGACCGCCTTCGGCCACGGCCTTCTCCAGGGTCGGGCCTGTGACGTAGGCGGTGGCCAGCCACGGCGGGTCCGCATCCGGGGCGGCGTCGACCACCGGCGCGGTGTAGAACCCGCTCACCGCACGGGCCGCGGCGACTTCCCGCCGGAACCGGTCGGCGAACTGCGGGTCCGCAGCCATCTCCGGATGGATCACCTTCACGGCCAGCTGCCGACCGGCCGGCGATCGGGCCAGGAACACCAGGCCCATCCCGCCGCCGCCGAGCCGCGCCTCCAGCTCATACGGCCCGACTCGCACCGGATCGCTGTCACGCAACGCCTCCACGACACTTCCTCCCCGTCGAATCCCACCCCGGCCCCATGACAGCGAGCTGTGATCCATGACGATAGTGGGTTCGACAGCGAGTCGAATAGCAGCGATCAGGCCGCAGGAAGACGCGCAGGTGCCAAGGCACCGTCCACAGCAAAGCCCGTGACCGGGCACTCTCCGACCTCGAACCGGCGCAACATCGATCCCGACCCGCTGATGGCGGAGTACCGATCCCGTACGCGCTCTCCGTCAGCGTGGTGCGGGGAAGCGACCAAGCAAGCAGCGTCCTGGGCAGTCGGGCCGCCGAGCGCTGTAAGGGCTGATCATTTCGGTGTGGCCGCCGCGCGCGCCCGATTCTCTCGGATTTCGTCGTGGTGGTCGGCGGCCCAACCGACCAGGGACCTGACGATGTCGTACAGCCCGCGCCCCAGGGGCGTGAGGCTGTACTCCACACGCGGGGGCACTTCGGCATAGGCGGCGCGGGCGATCAGGCCATCCTGCCGTAGCTGGCTCAACGTCAGAGTGAGCATGCGCTGAGAGATACCGGGCACGATGCGCAGCAGGTCGGTGTAGCGCAGCGAGCCCGCCTCCAAGGAGGCGATCACCAGCAGGCTCCACTTGTCCCCGACGCGGTCCAGCACTTGCCGGATGAACTCCACGTGCTCCGCGGGGTAGCCGGCGCACGGCCCTTCCGCGACCATCCGCGCCGATTCGGCCCTGACCTCCATAGCGCACATCCCTCTCCGACACACACAGTGATGTGCCTTTTGTAACCGGTTCCACACTGACCCATTATGGCGCTACGAACAAAACGTAGGAATTGGAGGAGCGCCATGCGGGTCGAGGGCCGCTACCGGGAGCAGGTGCGCGAGGACGCCCGCCAGGCGACGCGATGGCCTGGGGCCCCGACGGCTGCGCCCTCCCCGCCCCACAGCTGAGCCCGTCAGCCCGCTGAAAAGGAAAACACCCATGTCCAAAGTGATCGCCGTCTTCGGCGCGGGCACCGGTCTCGGTGCCGCGGTCGCCCGCCGCTTCGCCCGCGAAGGCTTCAGCGTCGCCCTGGTGGCCCGCCGCGAAGACCGCCTGAAGGCGCTCGTCGAGCAGCTCACCGCCGAAGGCATCGAAGCGGCCGGCTTCACCGCCGACCTGTCCCAGCCCGCCGAGATCCCCGGCCTCGTCGCCGCGATCCGTGACCGCTTCGGCCGCATCGACGTCATCGAGTACGGCCCGATCAGCGGCGAGCAGAGCTTCAGCCCGGCCGCACAGCTGGACGCCGCCACCCTGGCCAAGGACATCCCGTTGCTCCTGCTCACCCCGGTCGAGACGCTGCGCGCCGCGTTGCCGGAGTGGACCGAGCGCGGCGACGGCGCCTTCCTGATGACCACCGGCTACACCGCCGTCGAGCCGCGGCCGTTCATGAGCGGCGTCGGCCCGCTGATGGCCGCGGCCCGCAACTGGCTGTACTCCCTCAACGGCGAGTTGGCCGCGGGCGGCATTTACGCCGGCACGCTGTCGATCGCCGCGTTCATCGCGCGCAGCGAGATGGGCGAGTCGGCGGCCACCGCGATGCCCGATGCCGTCGGCCCGCTCGTCGACCCCGACGATCTCGCGCAGCACTACTGGGACATGTACGCCAAGCGCGACCGTGTCGAGCAGGTCCACCCCGAGCCCCCGGCCGCGTGATCCACCGCCGGGCACTGCAAGAACCGCACGCCGGAACACCCATCGCTGCGCCCGACTCTCACCGTCACCGACCAAGGCAAGGAGCTTCGCATGACCACCTCCGTTGAACCCGGAACCTGGCACCTTGAGCCGACAGCCTCCACCGTCGCCATCAAGCACAAGACCATGTGGGGCATGGTCACCGTCAAGGGCGCCTTCACTGCCGTCAGGGGCGAAGGCGAAGTAGCGCAGAACGGAACCGCCCAGGGCACTGTCACCGTGGGCGCGGCCTCGATCGACACGAAGAACACCAAGCGCGACACGCACCTGCGCTCGGCCGACTTCTTCGACGTCGAGAAGCACCCTGACATCACCCTCGCCATACGCGACGTCAAGCTGGACTCCGACGACACCGCGAAAGTGAGCGGACAGCTCACCGTGCGCGGGATCAGCCGGCCCCTTGCGCTCACCGCCCGCGTGGTGCCCGCCGGCCGCGACACCGTGACTCTCACCACCGAGTTCACCGTCGACCGCGACCAGTTCGGCATGAGCTGGAACCAGATGGGGATGATCCGCGGCCTGGCAATCGTCACCGCCAGCCTTCGGTTCACCCGTACCGGTTCCTGACCAGAATCCGCGTGACCGGGGCCGGCTCGGCACCGAGAAGCCCGAGCTGGCCTTGGCCGAGGCCGCGGACCTGGGGAAGGCCGGGAAGTACGCCCCGCGCGTCGCGACGGTCCCTGATGCCGGGCCGCGGTCGCGGGGGTGGGCCGCCTCAGGGGCGGTCCACCACGAGCACCGGCGCGACAATGGCGAACGCCTGGTCGACCAGCTCGTTCATGTCCATGGTGCCCTGGCTGTCGACCTGGTCGCGGTCGTCAGACGCAAGCCCCGGACGACCGAGTCGTCACCGTGAAGCCGCCGCCGCGATGTGCGTCCAGAAACCACCCGAGTTCACCGTCGGTGGAGACGTCGCCAGATCGGCCAAGCCGGGCTGCGCGCTGCCGCCAGCCATTCCTGCGGCGACCGGACCGCGGGCACACTCTCCAAGCCGCGCTGACCGGCGGCCCTCGTCAGTTGTTCTCGGAACAGCGTCACCCTCGCGCCCGTCGCCACCTGCTCCCGAAGCGCCGACGGCGATTTGACGCCCAGCACCGCCAAGAGCCGCAGCATGTCGGCGTTGTCCAGGGCAGGATGCAGCGCGCCCAGGGCTGCGATGTCGTGCAATTCCTCGATCTGCGCTGCCGGAACGGCGAGATGACGGGCCGCCTCCCGTCTCTGGTCCGACGTGCGTGTCGCCTGGGCGAAGCGAGCCGCGGTGGTCAGGTCGACCTTCGTCAGCTTCTTCCGGAAAGGTCTGAACGGCTCGAAGTCCAGGAACCCCGGCGGCATCCCGACCAGACCGGCGCACAAGTCGTCGTAGCGCACCGACGACAAGTCGGGATTGGTTCGCGCCCGGTCCTTCGCCTCGTCGGTTCCCGTCGCGAACGTGAGTTCACGGATCAACGCCTGGGCGATCTCCTCCCGGCGAGGGTCTTCCCGCGGCAGGCGAGCCAGAGCATGCGCCTTAAGGCGAGCAGCCTTGTACGCGACGATGGGTGAGACGAACACCTCGTCCCCCATCCACGGAACACGGTCCTGCTGCACCACCGCGACGGTGTCCTGAATGATCTGTGCGAATGGGATAAGCCTTCTGGCCTTCGCTGCGACCTCGTCGTCAAGCCTGGGATGCTGCGATATGTAGTTTCGGCAGGCAGTCTCCAGCTCCACGGCATACGCAGCTGCTCGCTTCAGCCGCTCGCCATAGTCATCCTGGCTTGTCGCACACACGCCCAGAGCAGCGTTCGCAGCCCTGTACAGCACGCTCATATACAACGATTCCCAACCCGGTCGGGGTTTGGGCCCGGTCAAGTACCGGCGCCTGAGAGCCGCATCGACCCACCTGGGACGGGGATCGGTCAGCGCCTCGCGCCGGAGATCCTCGTACACGTCCAGGATGTCCACGTCATACGGCACCTTGAGCTGCTTATCGAGCCTGCGGATGTACTCATACCGCGCTATGGCGTTGCCAGGATCCATGTTGGCGGCCTGGCTCAGCAGCGCGTTGGCATCCTCGTGCTCGCCGAGCGAGACGCTGGATCCGATGACCTGCAACGCCACGCTCCGCCACTCCGTCGCGCCGCAGAGCCCGCGCCGAAGGAGCGGGTGCACAAGGCTGAGCTCCGTGATGATGAACGCTGCGGCGCCAGTGAGCAGCTGCGCCCAAGCACGGTGCGCAGCAGGCTCGGCGGTCTGGTCCTCGGGAACCACGCTCAATCCCAGATCATTGCGGCTGAAAATGCTCGCGCGCGCCAAGCGTCCGTTACGCAGCAGCCGCATCGCCACGCGGTTCCCGTCGGCGATCGTGATCTGGGCCCGCCATGTGAGGTCCGGCCGCACCGCGGACCACACGCGCATCAGTGTTGCGGCGACCTGGTTGCCGGGGATCCCGCTCAGGTCTTGCTGGCCCAGGCTGCCCAATGAGGTGGCCAGGCTGGACACGTCTGAGGCGCTGATTCCTTGTGTCTGCTCTTTGCCCAGCGTTCTCAGCCGGCCGAGCAGGTAGGCGGTGGCGGGCGCGTCCTGGTCGCTTTTGGAGTTCTGCACTCCGACTTCGAGACGGCATCCCTGGCCGACGGAGGCGGCGATGATGACGATGCCGAGCGCCGCGAGGGCGAGGTAGGTGAGGGTGAGCCTGCGCCAGGGCGTGTCGAGGTTCATGGCCCCGAGCAGGTACGCCGTGACCAACACGGTCACACCGACGATGGCGGCGATCGTGGTGGCGGGCAGCCACCAGTCCTTCCAGAACGCCCACCAGTCGGTAGTGGTGAAGTACGCCCATACGCACAGCGCGGTGAACAGCGTGGCGGCGGCGATCAGCACGCCCCAGGACCACCACCGTTGGACGGTGGCGGCCTGGAAGAGGTGGAACATGCCGTACAGCGGCAGCAACGTCGCCGCGGCGACGATTAGGGCGTTACCGAGCGCCTGTGCACACCTGCGGGGTCTCTCCGGCCACGCCACGGCATCGACGCGGACGAAGAACCTGCTGGACAGCGCGCTGGCTACGTAAAGCACGACCATGACGACGACGAAGGCGCCGATGAACCGGTAGGCGGGCCGGATGGTGTCAGTGTAGAAGGCGTTCCAGTCGGTAAGCGCGTTCGACGCGGCATCGCGCGCCGCCTGGGCGGCGGCTCCTTCGCTCGACCACACCGCGCGACACCTGCCTTCCTCCACCTTCCAGGATCGGAGAGGTCTTGGCGGCCGGCCGGTTCGAGGGTCCAGTCGGGTGATCCGTGTGATCGGCGGGTCTGGTGCTTATGGCGCTGGTTGCTTGCTTCGGTGACCGGTCGTTCTGTTCTGGGCGGGGTCCGGCTGTCGGCTGGTCAGGCCGCCGGTCTGCGCTGGATATCGCGGTTCGCTGCCCGGTGGCCAGCGTCGGGCTCACCGCGGCCGGGCTGCCGCCAGGTAGGGCGACGTGGTGGCCGGGGACGTTAGGCCGAGCGTCGTGACTGGGTCGTAGGCTTGTTCGATTCTGTCCGGAAAGATCCTGAAGTCGATCACGTGAAAGTCTATTCGAGTCCTGATAGCCTCTGGAGCGCATCCTGTCGCCGTGGCCTATCGATGCCGCTTCTCCCTCGTCCTGTTCAGGTTTTCCGCCGGTGTGAGCCGGCGAGAAGGAGGACTCATGCGTCTGATCAAGCGAACCGCCGCGCGGGTGGCGGTCGGTGTCCTCGCGGCGGCGACCGTGGCCGTGTCCGGGTCTGTTGCCGCGCAGCCGGCGATGGCGGACACCCCACCGGTCACCGGTAGTCTGACGATCACTCCGTCCGCCACCGTAGTGGGCGGGACGGTCACTGTGGTGGCGACCCTCACGAACAACACCTCCTCAGTCGCGGCCGCCTCGCTGGGCATCCAGGATCCGCAGTACATCGACCAGCAGTTCACCGGCCTCAGCGGCACGGGCGGCTGCCATCCGCGCAACCTGCACGTCCTCATCTACTGCGGCAACAACCTGTTGGCCCCCGGGGCCTCGATGACCATCACGCTGACGCTGACCGCGATCGCCACGGGAACCGACAACTTCAGCAGCTACGCGCGCCTGACGAACCTTGGCGGCGTGACCTCCACCGGGACGCTCACCATCTCCTGAGCTGCCGTCCCGATTGCCCTGTCGACGTTCCTCCGCCGGTGAGCCGGCGGAAAGGAGGATCCATGCCTCTGATCAAGCGAACCGCCGCGCGGGTGGCGGTCGGTGTCCTCGCGGCGGCGGCCGTGGCCGTGTCCGGGCCGGTTGCCGCGCAGCCGGCGATGGCGGACACCCCGCCGGTCACCGGTAGTCTGACGATCACTCCGTCCACCACCGTGGTGGGCGGGACGGTGACGGTCGTGGCGACGGCCACGAACAACACCACTTCGACCCAGGAAGTCTCGCTGGGAATCGACAACCCGCAGTACGCCGCGCAGCAGATCACCGCAGTGAGCGGAAGCCCCTGTTCCCCGCGCAACCTGCACAGTCTCATCTACTGCGGCGACTATCTGGCCCCCGGCGCCACCATGAGCATCAAGGTGACGCTTACTCCCACCGCCGCCGGAACCGACAACTTCCGTAGCTACGC
>JABFXP010000897.1 GCA_013361685.1 Catenulispora sp. | reverse complement strand
GGGGCGGGGTCCGGCGCCAGACCCGGCACGGGTACGGGCACAGCGCGCGGCGGCAGCAGCTTGCCGTGGACCACCAGAACCACCGTCCGGACGCTCACATACGCGACGAACAGTGTCATGGCGCTGATCAGGACGACCGCGTAGCCCTTCGCGAACGGCGGCCGGTCCAGCGCGATCCATTGCAGCGCGTAGTTCACGGTGGCCGTCCAGGAGAAGACGAACGCCCAGAATCCGGGTCCGAAGCTCAGGCGCAGGAACCTCGGCAGCATCCGGATCTGCACGAGCACCATCAGCAGCGCGTAGCCGGCCAGCGCGTGCGAGACGAAGTCGCGGCGGCCGTCGGTGATCGCGAAGTAGGCGATCCCGGCGACCGAGGGCGGGGCCATCTCGATGGCCAGGGTCGGGACGAAGGCCTCGGGCAGCGAGCTGTGGAAGAACAGCCGGTTCAGGATGGTCGAGCCGACCAGGGACCAGCACAGGAAACCGATGCCGAACGCCGCCTCGGCCAGTCCTCGCAGTCCCACCTCGGCGGCGCAGTACGCCGCCACGAAGCCGCCGGCGACCGTCGGCAGGAAGTAGCCCGGGTGCGCCGAGTCGTGGTCGAGGTCGGCGATCATCCACTCGCCGGTCAGGAATCCGCCGACCAGCAGCGTCACCACGAGGGAGACCAGGACCAGCGCCTTGCCGACGGAGAACCAGTGCGCCGACAGCTGGGTGGCCAGCAGCATCAAGGTGATCGGCGCGAGGGACGGGAACGGGGAGAAGATCCGGTGCTTCAGGTCGGCCACCAGCACGCGGGTGCCCTGCAACAGGTAGCACACGACGAGCGTGACCCACACCAGTGCCGCCAGGATGCTGATCGAGTCCGGTATCGCCTGCCCGGTGTGCAGCGTCCGTTCGACCGCGTGCCACACGGACGCCAGACCCGCCAGGCCGAAGGAGATCGCGAACAGGTTCGGCGGGAAGCGCGGCCAGTCGCGCACGCCGTCGACCACCAGGGTTCTCAGTGCGGGCATCATTCTCCTCGGGCCGGGTGCGGAGCGGTCTGACCGCCTTTCGCGATCAGTGTCGGCATCCCGGCCCCGCCCGGGCATCGGACAAACGACCTATGGCCGGGCTCTGGTCGGATGACTGATGCAGCCGCACCCGCCTTGAGCGCAGGATTGTTCTGTGAACGCTGCTGAGGACAGCGCACGGGTCCGCGACCTGCCGGCCGGCGAGCTTTGAGCCATCACGCCTCCCGCTGCCCGGCCGGCCGTCTGGCCGCGACACTCGGCTGATGCCGACCCGCCGGGCGGCCGCCGCCTCCCCGTGACTGGCCGCAGCCCCATCAGTCGCGGAGGAATCATGCGAACCCCCACCATCGGCGGTCCGAACCCGGAGCGCCCGCGGATGCGCGCTGTCGTCCTGGAGGAGTTCGGCGTCGAGCCGGTCCTGCGCAGTGTCGAGCGCCCCACCCCCGGCCGCGGCGAGGTCCTGGTGCGCGTCGAGGCCAGCGGTGTGAACCCGCTGGACCTGAAGATCAAGGCCGGGGCGGCGGGCCACGCCCGGGTGCGGACCCCGCACGTGCTCGGCATCGACCTGGCCGGCGTGGTCACCGAGGTCGGCCCGGACGTGGCCCGGCTCGCGGTCGGCGACGAGGTCTACGGCATGGCCGGCGGCGTCGGCGACCTGCCCGGCACCCTGGCCGAGTACGCCGCCGTGGACGCCGACCTGCTGGCCGTCAAGCCGTCCCGGCTGACCATGGCCGAGGCGGCGGCGCTGCCGCTGGCCCTGATCACCGCCTGGGAGGGGCTGGTCGACCGGGCCGGCGTCGGCCCGCGCCAGCTGGTCCTGGTGCACGGCGGCGCCGGCGGCGTCGGGCACGTCGCGGTCCAGCTCGCCGCCGCCCGCGGGGCGACGGTCTTCGCCACCGGCGGCGCGGCCGACCAGGAGCGCATCCGCGCGCTGGGCGCCGAGCCGATCGACTACCGCGCGACCTCCCTGGACGAGTACGTGCGGTCCGCGACCGGGGGAGAAGGCTTCGACGTCGTCTTCGACACCGTCGGCGGCGCCACCCTCGACCTGTCCTTCGCCGCGGTGCGTCCGTACACCGGCCGCGTGGTCAGCATCCTGGGCTGGGGCGAGCACAGCCTGGCCCCGCTGAGCTTCCGCGGCGCCACCTACTCCGGCGTGTTCACCCTGCTTCCGCTGCTCACCGGCAAGCACCGCGCGCACCACGGCCGGGTGCTGGCCGCCGCGGCGGAGCTGGTGGACCGGGGCCTGATCACGCCGATCGTCGATCCGACGCCCTACCACCTGGGCGCCGTCGGCGAGGCGCACGCCGCGGTGGCTTCGGGAGGGCGGCGCGGCAAGGTCGTCGTCGACGTCCGCGCCACCCCGGAGCCGGCCGGGCACGCGCACGGGCCCGGGCACACGCAGCGGGACGGCGACTGACCCGGGGCGCGTCGGCGGGGCGCGGTCGGATGACTGATGCCGGGCACGGCGCCGGACGCGGAGGCTCGGAGGGCATCCACTCGGCTTCGAAGGGAACCGGACATGAACGCTGCGCGCCCCGCCCCCGAAGGCCCGGCCGGGCCGCGTCGCCGCTGGACGCTGGCGGCGATGCTCTTCGCGGTGGCGATGACCTTCATCGACCAGACCATCGTGGCCATCGCCTCGCCCACCGTCCAGTCCCAGCTGGCGCTGTCCCGCTCGGCCACGCTGTGGGTGGTCAACGCCTACCTGCTGGCGCTGGCCGCGGCCTTCGCCTTCGGCGGACGGCTGGCCGACGTGCTGGGCGCGCGCCGGATGGCGGTGGCGGGCATCATCGGCTTCGCCGGCGCCTCGGCGCTGTGCGGGGCCACCCCGAAGGGCGCCTACGCCGCGGCCTGGATCATCGGGTTCCGGATCCTGCAGGGGATCTCCGGCGCGCTGATGATCCCGGCCGCGCTGGCCGTCGTCGTGGCCGCGTTCCCGGTGCGCGAACGCGGTCGCGCGCTGGCGCTGTTCTTCGCCGTCAGCGGCGGCATGACCGCCATCGGGCCGATCGCCGGCGGCTACCTGTCCCGGTGGACGTGGCGGTCGATCTTCTGGATCAACATCCCCATCGCCGTCGTCGCGCTGGTCCTCACCGCGGTCGCGCGCATCCCGGACGTCCGCCGGCCCGACCGCATCGACGTCGGCGGCGCGGTGCTGACCGTCCTGGGGATGGGGCTGTCCGTCCTGGGTTTCGAGCAGGCCCAGACCTGGGGCTGGCACAGTGCCGCGACCTGGGGCTGCATCGTGGGCGGACTGGTGCTGCTGGCCGTGTTCGCGGTGTACGAGACGAAGGTCGCCAGCCCTCTGATCCGCATCAGGATCTTCCGGGACCGCGGATTCGTCGTCGACAACGCGGTGTTGTTCCTCTCCCAGACCGCGTTCGTGCCGGTGTTCTTCTTCGCCAGCGTCTACGCCCAGGTGTCGCTGGGGTTCGACGCCACCGAGTCCGGTCTCTACCTCCTGATGATCTTCGCCGGGTTCGCCCCGGCGGCCCAGGTCGGCGGCCGGATGCTGGACCGCGGCGGGGCCCGGCGGCCGATGGTGCTGGGTGCGGCGCTGGGCTGCGTCGGCTTCGTCCTGTGGGCCGGACACCTGGACCGGATGTCGCTCGGCGCGCAGTGGCCGTACATCGTCATGGCCGGCGCCGGGATCGGGCTGCTGCTCGGCCCGGCTAGCACCGACGCGGTCAACCGGGCGATCGGCGCGTCCTACGGCGAGGTCACCGGCATCACCCAGACCGTCCGGAACTACGGCTCGGCCCTCGGCATGGCGGTGTTCGGCACGGTCCTGACGACCGTCCTGGCCGGGCGGCTCACCACCTCGCTGACCGCGTTCGTGCCCCGGCCGCAGGCCGCGAGCATCGCCCACGCCGCGACGTACGGCACCGACGCCGCACCGCGGGCGAGCAGCGCGCCGCCCGAAGTCCGCGCCCGCTTGAACACGGTGGTGGCGCACGACTTCTCCACCGCCACGCAGTGGGTGCTCTACGGCATGGCGATCGCTTTGGGCGCCACCTTCCTCGCCGCGCTGCGCCACCCCGGTCGGCGGCACGCCCCCGTCACCGCCGCCGAACCCAGGGTTCCGCAGGCCGCCGTCGACAGATGACTGATTCCCCCGGCCTGATCAAGCAGAACAAGCCGGTCGTCCGTCTCCGACATGGGAGGAGCACCATGGTTCCCGTCCACCACCGCACGATGACCGTCGAAGGGCGCACCGTCTTCTACCGCGAGTCCGGTCCCCGCGACGCGCCGGTCGTGGTGCTGCTGCACGGCTACCCGACCAGCTCGCACATGTTCCGGCACCTGCTGCCGGCGCTCGGCGACCGCTACCGGGTGATCGCGCCGGACCACCTCGGTTTCGGGCTGTCCGACGCGCCGGGCGTCGACGAGTTCGCCTACAGCTTCGACGCGCTGGCCCGGATCACGGAGAAGCTGGTGGAACAACTCGCCGTGGACCGTTTCTCGATCTACGTCCAGGACTACGGGGCCCCGGTGGGCTGGCGGCTGGCGCTGTGCATGCCCGGCCGGATCGAGGGCGTCATCACGCAGAACGGCAACGCTTACGAGGACGGGTTCGTGGCGGGGTTCTGGGATCAGCTGTGGGAGTACGCGGCCGACCCGAGCCCGGCCAACGAGGCGCGCATGCGCGAGGCGCTGAGCCTGGAGGCGATCCGCTGGCAGTACACGCACGGCGTGCCGGATCCGAGCGTGGTCAGCCCGGACACCTGGTTCCACGACCACGCCCTGGTCTCGCGGCCGGGCAACGACCTCGTCCAGCTTCAGCTGTTCCGCGACTACGTGACCAACCGCGACCTGTACCCCACGCTGCACGCCTACTTCCGCGAACACCAGACGCCGCTGCTGGCCGTCTGGGGCAGGAACGACGAGATGTTCGGGCCGGACGGCGCGCGGGCGTTCGCCAGGGACCTGAAGGACGCTGAGATCCACCTGCTCGACGGCGGCCACTTCCTGTTGGAGAGCCACCTGGACGCCGTGACCGGCTACGTGCGCGGGTTCCTGGGACGCATCCACTCGGAGCGAGGTGAGGACGTGCCCTGATTTCTACGGCTTGGATACCGCCGTCTCGTCGGAATACCGGGAGAGCGCGTCGCGCAACGCCGCCCGCGAGCTGATGCCCAGCTTCGGGAAGACGTGGTAGAGGTGCGCTCCCACGGTGCGATGGGACATGTAGAGGCGTTGCCCGATCTCCCTGTTCGTCATCCCGGCCGCGGCCATCAGCGCGACTTCACGCTCCATCGGGGTCAGCGGGTCCTGGCCCGGCACCACCGCCTGCTCCGGCTCCGCCGCCTGTCCCGGCGCCGAGCCCGCCGCGCGCAGCTCGTTGCCGGCCCGCTCGGCCCAGGGCGCGGCGCCGAGCTGGCGGAAGACGTCGAACGCCTCGGTCAGGTTCCGCACGGCCGCGTCGTGCTCGCGGGCCCGGCGCAGGCGCTCGCCGTGCGCCAGCTTGATGCGGGCCAGGTCGAAGGTCCACCGGTCGGCGTCCGCCAGGCCGATGGCTTCCTGGAACAGCGTCGCCGACTCCCGCGGCGCGGCGGCCACGGCCCGTGCCCCGGCCACCAGCAGCGCGGCGCGCGAGGAGATCGCGGCGACCCCCGCTTCCTGGAGGGCGCGGGCGTGCGCGGCCGCCGCGTCCTCGTGGCCGCTGCGCACCGCCGCCTCGACCAGGTCCAGCGGCGTCCACAGCGCGTAGGGCACACACTCGGGCAGCGTCCCGGGCGGGCTGATCTCGCTCAGCTGCTGGAAGGCCACGTCGAAGTCCTTCCGGGCGAGCGCGGCCAGCCCGGTCACGTGGCAGACGGCGAGCTGGGCCTGACGGATCCCGCGAGGACGTGCCCAGGCCTGGATCTCGTCGGCCAGCTGCCCCGCCAGCCGGTGCTGGCCGCGGTGGGCCGCGTAGATCGCGCGCTTGTGCTGGGCCTGCCAGATCTGGATGGGGTGGCCGCCGGTCCGGGACAGGGCCAGGCCCTCCTCGGCCAGCTGCTCGCCCTCCTCCCAGCGGCCGCGCAGGAAGTCGTCCAGGCACAGGTGGCCCAGCGCCGTGATCGCCGGGATGACGGCGCCTGCCTCGCGTCCGTCGCGCACGATGTGCCACAGCGCCTGGCGGGCCAGCCCGATCCGGTCGGTGTACAGCGCGCACGAGGCGACCTGCAGTACGTGCCACAAGTCCTTGCCGGGAACCAGGCCGGCCAGCGCCTTCTCCAGCGGCCCGATCGCCCCGGCCGCGGTGCGGACCGGATCGATCCCGGTGCGGTTGAGCAGGTCGACGTCGGCCGGAAGCCGCGGACCCAGCCGCGCCACGGCCTCGTGGTACGGCTGCCACAGCCGCGCGTCGGAGCCGAACACACAGAGCATGAACAGCGCCAGCAACGCCGAGATGTACGCCTGGTCCCGGGCCGGATCCGGGCCGGTGTAGCCGGTGACCGCCCGGGCCAGCAGGCGGTGTGCGACCAGCAGTTCGCCGTCGTCGTTGACCATGGTCAAGGCGGTGCTGATGGCGTCGTAGAGGTCGCCGCGCGGCTCGGCGACGGACGTCCCGGGCGGCACCGGCCCGCGCGCCGAACGGTCCCCGGTGATCCCGACGCCGAGGTAGTGCGCGGTGGCCAGCCGCCTGCTGCGGTCGGCGACGGACGGGCTCAGCTCGGCGGCCCGGCGCAGCGCGGCGACCGCCCGGCTCGCGTCGCCGCGGCGCAGAACCCGGTCGGACATCTGCTCCAGCAGCCCGGCGGTCTGCTCATCGGGACCGTCGGCGGCGCCGGCCAGGTGCCAGGCCCGCCGGTCGGGCTGGTCGTGGAAGTGCTCCGCCAGGTGCCGGTGGGCGCGCCGCCGCTCGGCGGCGGTGGCGATCCCGACCACCGCCGACCTGGTCAGCGGGTGACCGAAGACCAGCGCGCCGGTCCGGCCGTCGATCCTGACCAGCCCGGCGCGCAGAGCCGGCTCGGCCGCCTCGGCACCGTCGGTGACGACGGTCAGCGGCGTGCTGCCCGGCTCGCCGGACCCTTCCAGCGCGGCCACCAGCAACAGCTGCTGCGTCGGCTTCGGCATGGAGCGCACCCGCTGCGCGTACAGCGCCTGTAACCGGGCCGTGAGCGGCAGCATGGACGGCAGCGGCCGCCCGGCCTGGAGCTGGTGCTCGTCCAGCGCGGCGGGCAGCTCCCGGATCGCCAGCGGATTGCCCTGCGCCTCGGCCAGCAACCGCGCGCGCACCGGCTCGGCCAGCGCCGGGAAGTGCAGCTCCATCAGCGTCCGCGCGGCCCGCTCGCCGAGCGGCGCCACCGGCTGCCGCGGCAGGTCGTGCGGACCGAAGAAGTCGCCGTCGCCGCCCCGCACCGCGCCGAGGAAACCGATCCGCGTACCGCCCAGCCGGCGCACGACGAAGCTGACGATCGCCGCGCTGGCCCGGTCCAGCCAGGGCAGATCGTCGACGACGAGCAGCACCGGCGCATCGGCGGCCACCCGGCACAGCAGCAGCAACACGGCGGTGGAGACCACCAGCTGATCGGCTGCCGTGCCCTGGCTCAACCCGAGGGTGACACCCAGCGCCTCGCGATGGGCGTCGCCGAGTTCCTCGATGCGCGGCAGGACCGGAAACAACAGCTGGTTCAGCGCCGCGAAGCTCAACTCCGCCTCGAACTCGCTGCCGGTGGCCCGCAGGACCACCAGCCCGCGCTGCGCAGCCGCCGCCGCGGTCGCCTCCAGCAGCGCGGTCTTGCCCAAACCCGCGTCACCGGTGAGCAGCAGCGCCCGGCCGCGCTCGGCCACCTCGTCCAGGAAGCGGGTCAGCTGACCGAGCTCGCCGTCCCGCCCGACGAGCGCGCCGGCGGCCACCGGGCGGTCAGCCGGTTCGGGGGCACGGGGTTCCTCCATCGCGCTCAGCCCTCCAGCGCGCGCCGGCAGCCGTCGATCACGTCGCGGCCCCGGCCCGGCAGGGTCGGGGCGACCGGCTCCGAGCCGGGCCGGGGCGTGGCCTCGTCCCGGATCCGTTCGGTCTCGATCAGGCCGTGGAGCCACACCGCGGTCATCGCACCCCCTTGAACTCTGTTGCCTCCCACGGTTCCGTATGACGGGGTCTTGCGCATCATTTGGCGGAGGTCCCTGGTGACCTCGTGGTTCGTTATGCCCTAGTGAGGAAAGGATGCGGAGTCTGTGACGTCCGTGGTGTCTGGTGACGGTCCGCTGTTGCGTCGCGAGGTCGATGGTGTGGCCTGGCATGTCGCGCGCGCGGCCATGTTCGGGGTTACCGAGCCAGCGCGTCGGCTCCAGGTGTTCTGGACGCTGGACGGTTCAGCGGAGCAGGCTGCCGACGCCTTCTGGCTCAGCATTCTCACCTTCGAGAACGGCATGCAGAAGGCCGGACGCCCCTTGGCGGAGCGGGATATCCACGCGAGGACGATGAAGGAACGAAGAGACGGCATTTCCGGGCGCGATGAGCTCGCCCAGATCCTGCGTACGTTTCGCGACGGGCTCGGCGACGAGCTTCTTCACGTGCACGTCCGCTGGGACAGGGTCTCCGCAGACCTGATGTTGCGTGACCCGGATCCCGGCGTGTGGGTGGCTCAGTGGTTCATGGGGCGTAACCAGGACACGAGCCTCATCGACGCCGTCGGGACAGCCGGCACCGAGGTGCTGGCTCGGCTGGCGGCGGAGGGCGTCGCCGACTGGGGATGCGTGACACACGACCACGGCGGCGGGATCAATCGGACTCCCTACGAGCACTACTTTTCGATCAGGGAGGCAGAGGGCGCGAGGCTCGCGTCCCGTCATCCGCGTGGGTACTACTGGTCGAACCTTCTGACCGGCCGGCATCTGGAAGGGCTCGGCGGCCCGGCCGAAGCCCTCGCGGCCTGTCACGACGCCGGTCTGGTGTCAGAGCTCATCGAAAGTGCATCCGGTTCCCCGGCGATGATCGTGCGCGCCCGCGAGTCGTTGTCGGTGTTCACCGACGAGAGCCTCGCCGCGATCCGGGGGCTTCTCGACCCGATCCTGCTTCACCGGCCCTATTACTGGTACGCCGATTGGCCGCTGCGGGTCATCAAGGAGCCGGGTACCGCCTTCCGCGCCATCGATCCGACGATCCTGGCCAGGCAGCCGGTGTTCGACGACGACGAACCCGAACCCGACGAACCCGAACCCGACGAGGACGACCGGCGATGACTCAGCTCGCTGATTAGCGACGCTCCGCCCGGCCGCCCCCCGGCCACGTGTCCGGCGTCAGCACACCGGCGACGGCGACGCCGACGCCGACGCGTCCGAGCTCGCCCCGGCGCACGGCGGCGACGAGTCCGTCGCCGGCGCTGTCGTCGGCCCCGACGCCGTCGATCCGTCGGGGTTGACCACCATGCCGGTCTTGGTCTTCATCGGCAGTCCGAGCAGCGTCGCGAGGTCGGCGTTGTACACCAGGGACGTCACGAAGTCCGGCCGCCTGCCCTCGGCGGGGCGTGCCGTCAGCCGCACGATGTGCTGCTTGCCGCCCAGATTCTCGGTCTTCGGATCGGTCAGTTCCTTCGACCACTTCAGGTCCGCGCGGAAGTCGGTGTAGCTGCTGATCGCGGTGGTGAACGCGGTGGCGAACTTCTGGGCGGCGGCGTCGTCGGGGGCGGCGACGCAGATCTCGTCGCGGATGTCGTCCGGGCCGGTCGCGGTGACGCCGACGGCCATCGGCGGCAGCGCCGTGTCGCCGGTGGGGGTGGGGCCGTTGAGCACGATGCCGGTCAGCGCCGAGCCCAGGCAGTCGGCGAGCGGGCCGACCATGGAGTCGCCGGACAGCGGCTTGGACTGCTCGGGCAGCGCCGCGGCCAGGTCGGCGGTCGCCCGGCCGTAGGCGACCCGGTCCTTGGACACCCAGACCACGTTCAGCCAGCCGGTGTCCATGCCCGGGCCGATCTCGGTGTCCGGGTCGATCTTGCTGGCGTCGATCTGGTGGTTGTCGCGCCAGATCCAGGCGGTCACCCCGTTGCCGCGGTCCTGCTTCCGGTAGCCCCAGGCGGCGAACTTCGCACCGATCGCGTCGGCGTTGAAGGAGCCGTAGAGGATTTCGACGCTGGCCGGCGGCTTCCCGACGCTCAGGGCCGTGGTCACGCTGTTCAGGTCCAGGCCGATGATCGGATCGAGCACCTGGTACCAGTTCCGCAGCTGGTCCGCTCCGGCGCCGAACAGCGTCGAGAACGGGCCGGACTCGCCCTGGCCGCCGTTGAGCTTGACCACCTGCGCCGGTGCGCCGAACGAGAAATAGCTGCTGGTCTGCGCCGTGTCGTGGACGTGCCGCAGCTCGTCCTTCACCGACCCCGAACCCGACCCCGAAGTGCCCGAGGAGCCGCTGCTGGAGCACGCCGTGACCAACGTCGCGGCCAGCGCCACCGCCACCCCGGCCGCCGCGGCGCGCCAGCCCCGCCGGCCTGGCCCGACCCGTCGGCCCGGCCCCACCCCCCCGCGCTCCTGCGGCCCGAGG
>JABFXP010000405.1 GCA_013361685.1 Catenulispora sp. | reverse complement strand
CGTACGCCGATTCCGCACCCGCCGCGAGCCCGGCGGCCAGCGCCGGGCCGTCGACCGCGGAGCGGGTGTAGCGCGCGTTGGCCGCGCCCCGCAGCAGCTGGCTCAGGATCACCCCGGAATTGCCGCGGGCGCCGAGCAGCGCACCGTGTGCCAGGGCCTGCAGGGCCTCCGGCACCGAGGGGGCGGGGCCGGCGGCGGCGAGGCGGTCGTCCAGCGCCCGGCACGCCGCCTCGAACGTGAGATACATGTTGGTACCGGTGTCGCTGTCCGCGATCGGGAACACGTTCAGCGCGTCGATCTCCTCGCGGTGCCGGCCCAGGACCGCCAGGGCCGCCCCGGCCCAGCGGCGCAGCGCGCCGGCGTCGACGGGGGCCGCGGCCGGGTGCGGCGGCGGCTCGGGGGCGGTGGGGGGCATGGCGGCCAGGTTACCGCTGCGCCGTCGGATCGAGCGCGTCACAGCGCCGGGGCGGTGGCTCGCGGTATCGCCTCGCGGTATCGCGCCGTGCCGCATCGTGACGCACGGCGCCGAGCGGCTCGGCGCGCACCGGCGCCGGGGACCGGATTGGCGTCACAGGCCGCGCGTCGGCTACTCTGACCAGGTTGCCAGGACGGGTTGTGCCCCCTGGCCGGAAAACCTGCCCGCCGACGACGGCGGGATCAAGCAAAGCACGCAGCCGCAGGATCAGGTACCCACCGGCAGCGTCAACGACTCGGTAGAGGTGAATCGAAGTGGCTGCCAACTGCGACGTGTGCGGCAAGGGGCCGGGCTTCGGCCACAACATCTCGCACTCGCACCGCCGCACCAAGCGGCGCTGGAACCCGAACATCCAGACCGTGCGCGCGGTGGTGAACGGGACCCCGAAGCGGGTGAACGCCTGCACCTCCTGCATCAAGGCGGGCAAGGTCGCCCGCTGAGCGGCTCAACGTCGGTTACTCACTGACCGACATGGTGTGACGTCCTCGAACCGCAGGTCAGCCCCTATGGGGCGGGCCTGCGGTTCGGCGTGTTCAGCGAACCGTAAGCCCCGAGACCGCGACTGTGTCAGTACCGCGTGTCACGATGGAGTGCATGACCCACATCACGGTGGACGATGCCGTCGAGTACATCTCGGGCATCTGTTTCAAGACCGGCCCGCCGAGCCGGGTCGGCGTGGAGCTGGAATGGTTTCCCCGCGACGCCCGCCGGCCGGACCGCCTGCCGGAACGGGAGCGCCTGCTGCGGGCCTTCGCGGACGCGGCGACCCTGCCGCTGTCCGGCACCCTGACGATGGAACCCGGCGGCCAGTGGGAGCTCAGCTCCGCACCCGCCGACTCGGTCCGCGACCTGATCGCCGCGACGGACCGGGATCTGACCCTGCTGCGGCGATCGGCTTCGGAGGCAGGCTTCGAGCTCGTCGGCATCGGCCGCGAGCCGGGCCACCCGCCCCGACGCGTCCTGGATGATCCCCGCTACGTCGCGATGGAGCGGTTCTTCGACCGCGACAACGGCTCCGGCCGCGTGATGATGTGCTCCACGGCCTCGATCCAGGTGAACCTGGACGCCGGCCGGGAGGACGAGGGCCCCGAGGGCTTCCGTGACCGCTGGCGCCTGGCCCACCAGCTGGCCCCGGTGCTGACCTGGGTGTTCTGCCGCACCGACCGGCCGGCCGTGTGGGCCGCCCTGGATCCGGGCCGCACCGCGGCCCCGCCGTTCGACTCCCCCGACCCGCGCTCGGCCTACGCGCAGTACGCGCTGGACGCCACGCTGCTGTGCGTCCGCCGCCCGGACGGCGCCGACTGGCACGCGCCGCCGGGCCTGACCTTCCGCGAGTGGATCGCCACCGGCGCGCTGGACCCCGCCGAGGCCCGGGCGCCGACCCTGGACGACCTCGCCTACCATCTGACCACCCTCTTCCCGCCGGTGCGCCCGCGCGGGCACCTGGAGTTGCGGGTGCTCGACGCGCTGCCCGGCGATCTGTGGCGAGTGCCGACGGCACTCGTCACCGCTTTGTTCCACGACGCCCGGGCCGCCGACCAGGCCCGTGCCGCCCTCGAACTGACCCCGATCCGGAAAGCCGCCACCGCCTGCTTCGAGGCCGCCCTGTCCGCCCTGCGGCGGATGGACGCGCCGGAGTCGCTGACGGCCGAAGTGGCGCGCTACGCCGAGGAGGACCTGCCATGACAGTACCCGTACACGACGACCCCGCGGCCGGCGGCGACCTGGCCGGGCACATAGCCGACGCCCTGGTGCGGGCCCGCGGCCGCACCGAGGGCCTGACCGGCTCGGTCGACGACGCCGACCTGGTCCGCCAGCACTCCCCGCTGATGTCGCCGCTGGTCTGGGACCTGGCGCACATCGGCAACCAGGAGGAGCTGTGGATCCTGCGCAACCTGGGCGGCCGGGACCCGATGCGCCCGGAGATCGACCCGCTGTACGACGCCTTCGAGCATCCGCGCTCCGAGCGGCCGACGCTGCCGCTGCTGCCGCCGGACGAGGCTCGGCGCTACGTGCACGAGGTGCGCGGCCGGGTGCTGGACCTGCTGGAGCAGCCGCGGTGGGGCGACGTCGAACTCAGCCGGGGCGGCTTCGCCTGGGGCATGATCGCCCAGCACGAGCAGCAGCACGACGAGACCATGCTGATCACCCACCAGCTGCGGATCGGCGAGCCGGCCCTGCACCGCCCGGCCCCTCCCGCCGCGCCGGCCGACGTCCTGTCCCTGCCCCCGGAGGTGTTCGTCCCGGGCGGGCCGTTCACGATGGGCACCTCCACCGAGGCCTGGGCGCTGGACAACGAGCGCCCCGCCCACGAGGTGGACGTCGCAGGCTTCTGGCTCGACACCACGCCGGTCACCAACGGCGCGTACCTGGAGTTCATCGCCGACGGCGGCTACGACGACCCGCGCTGGTGGTCGCCGCAGGGCTGGGAGCACCGGATGAGCGCCGGGCTGGTGGCGCCGCTGTACTGGTCCTACGACGGCGCGCACGACGGCGGCCAGTGGCTGCGGCGCCGGTTCGGCGTGACCGAGCCGGTGCCGCCGGCCGAGCCGGTGGTGCACGTCGGCTATTACGAGGCCGAGGCCTACGCCGCCTGGAAGGGCCGCCGCCTGCCGACCGAGGCCGAATGGGAGAAGGCGGCCCGCCACGACCCGGCCACCGGCCGCTCCCGCCGCTACCCCTGGGGTGACGAGGATCCCTTGCCGCAGCACGCGAATCTCGGTCAGCACCACCTGCAACCGGCACCGGCCGGCTCCTATCCCGAGGGCGAGGCGCCCAGCGGGGCCCGCCAGCTGATCGGCGACGTCTGGGAGTGGGTCTCGTCGGACTTCCTGCCGTATCCGGGCTTCGCCGCCTGGCCGTACCGGGAGTATTCAGAGGTCTTCTTCGGCCCGTCCTACAAGGTGCTGCGCGGCGGCTCGTTCGCGGTGGACCCGGTGGCGTGCCGCGGCACGTTCCGCAACTGGGACTACCCGATCCGGCGGCAGATCTTCTCCGGCTTCCGGACCGCCCGAGACGGAGAACTCTGATGTGCCGCCACCTGGCCTACCTCGGGCCGCCGAAGTCCTTGCGGGAGTTGCTGATCGACCCGCCGCACTCCCTGTACCGGCAGAGCTGGGAGCCGCGGCGGCAGGCCCACGGCGTGGTGAACGCCGACGGCTTCGGCGTCGGCTGGTTCGCCCCCGGCGACCCCGAACCCGCGCGCTACCGCCAGGCCGGGCCGATCTGGGCCGACCCTTCGTTGCCTGACATAGCGCGGGTGACCCGCAGCGGCGCGGTGCTGGCCGCGGTCCGCGACGCCACGGTCGGCGCCGCGACCGGGAGCGAGGCCGCGGCGCCCTATGCCGGGGACGGATGGCTGTTCAGCCACAACGGCGCGATCGACGACTATCCGCAGTCGATGGCGAAGCTGGCGGAGACCATCCCGGCGGTGCGGCTGCTGGAGTCGGAGGCGCGGACGGATTCGGCGTTCGTCTGGGCTCTGATCCGCTCACGGTTCCGCGCGGGCGCCGCGATGGCGGAGGCGGTGGCGTCGGTGGTCGCGGATGTCGCAGCGCTCGCGGGCGCGCGGCTGAACCTGCTGCTGACCGACGGGCACACCATCGTCGCCTCGGTCGCGGGGGACTCACTCAGCGTGCTGATCAGCAATGGCCTGCTGGAAAACGACCTGATCGCAAACATGGACGGCGCAGACATAGACGGCAGAGGTACTGCGGTAGGCGGTGGCGCCGTGACGGTCGCCTCCGAACCGCACGACGACGCCCCCGGCTGGACCGAGGTCCCGCCCGGCGTCCACACCTGGAACACGGAAGGGGCGGTGCAGGCCTGATGAGCGGTATCGAAATCGATCGGCGACTCCCTGAGGACTTCTTCTCCGCGGCACTGCGCGACGACGTCCTCAAAGGCCTGACGGCCGACCCGAAGTGGCTGCCGCCGAAATGGTTCTACGACGCCCGCGGCAGCGACCTCTTCGAGGAGATCACCCGCCTGCCGGAGTACTACCCGACCCGCGCCGAACGCGAGATCCTCACCGCCCGCGCCCCGGAGATCGCGGCCCTGACCCGCGCCGAGACCCTGGCCGAACTCGGCTCGGGCTCCTCCAGCAAGACCACACTGCTCCTGGACGCGCTCCAAGCAGCGGGCACCCTGCGCCGCTACGACCCGATCGACGTCAGCGAGGCGGCCCTGCTGGCCTCCGGCGAACAACTGCGCCGCCGCTACCCGCAGCTGACCGTCCACGCGGTCGTCACCGACTTCGAGGAACGCCTCGCGATCCCCGACGCCGACGGCGGCCCCCGCATCGTGGCCTTCCTCGGCGGCACCATCGGCAACCTCCTGCCGGAGGAACGCGCGGTGTTCCTGACCCGGGTCCGCGCGAACCTGCGCCCCGGCGAATGGCTGCTGCTCGGCACCGACCTGGTGAAGGACCCGGCCACCCTCGTCGCCGCCTACGACGACGCGGCGGGGGTGACGGCGGAGTTCAACAAGAACGTCCTGCGCGTCGTCGACCGCGAACTCACCGCCGACTTCGACCCGGACGACTTCGACCACGTCGCCCTGTGGGACGCCCAGGCGGAGTGGATCGAGATGCGCCTGCGAGCCCGCCGCGATGTGGACGTGCGGCTGAAGGAGCTGGACCTGACGGTGTCGTTCGAGGCCGGCGAGGAGTTGCGCACCGAGATCTCGGCGAAGTTCCGACGGGAGGGGGTCGAGTCCGAGCTCGCGGCGGCCGGGTTCGCGTTGCGACGGTGGTGGACGGACGGGGAGGGGAGGTTCGGGTTGTCGCTGGCGGAGGGGGTGTGAGGGTGAGGTTTGGCTGGTAGATGGGCGTGGGCGGGCGGGACTTGGCGCGTTGTTTCGGGGATGCGGCAGGGCTCGCCCGCCCGGGCGGCGAGTCGGTTCGCGCCGGTCCGGGGTCGCGGGCCAGGTGAGGAACCCGCACCGCCGAACCACCCCCGCCTACTGCCCCCTCCACCGCCACCCATGATCCACCGGTCCGATCCCCGCCCCCAAAGCAAACCCCGCCGCAATCCCGCCGGTCACATACTCCTTCGCAGCACGCACCGCGGACGGCACATCGTCCCCCAGCGCCAGCCGGGAAGCGATCGCGCTGGCGAGCGTGCAGCCGGTGCCGTGCGTGTGGCGGTTGTCGTGCCGCGGCGCGCGGAGCCAGAGTTCGGCGCCGTTCGGGCCGATGAGGAGGTCGGTGGATTCAGGATGGTCGGTCAGGTGGCCGCCCTTGACCAGGACCCAGCGGGGGCCGAGGGCGGCCAGGGCGCGGGCTGCTGCCGTCATCTCGTTCTCGCTGGTCACCTCCAGGCCCGTGATCAGCCGGACCTCGTCGAGGTTCGGGGTGACCACGGTCGCGCGGGGCAGTAGCTCGCTGCGCAGTGCGTCCAGCGCCTCGGGGGCCAGGAGTGCGTCGCCGTGTTTGGACACGCTGACCGGATCCACCACCACCGGTACCGCCGGTTCGAGGGTGCCGAGTAGGCGGGCCACTGCTGATGTCAGTTCGGAGGAGGCGAGCATGCCGGTCTTCACCGCGTCCACGCCGATGTCGTCGACCACCGAGCGGAACTGCTGCTCCACCGCTTCCAGGGGCAGGGGCCAGAAGTTCTGGACGCCGATGGAGTTCTGGGCTGTGACGGCGGTCAGGACCGACATGCCGTGCACGCCCTGCGCGAGCATCGTCTTCAGGTCGGCCTGGATGCCGGCGCCGCCGCCGGAGTCGCTGCCGGCGATGGTGAGGACGCGGGGTGGGGCGGGGGCTGCGGACATGTCGATCAGCATACGAGCGGTGGGGGTCAGGCTCGGAAGTCGACCATGTAGAAGACCTTGTCGTAGCGCCGCTCCCCCACCGCGACGAAGGCCGGCAGTCGTCCGTATTCGCGGAATCCGAGGCTGCGGTACAGGTGCAGCGCGTTGTCGTTGTCGCCGCGGGCGTCGAGGGTGAGCACTTCGATGCCGGCTGCGCGGGCGCTGTCGACCAGTGCCGCGGTCAGCTGGCGGCCGACGCCCGCGCCCTGGGCGTCGCGGGCGACGGCGACTTTTTCCAGATCCGCGTGGGGACGGTGCGTGGGCCGCGTGTAGCGCAGCCAGTAGCCCAGTCCCGCCAGCCGCTCGCCGATGTAGGCCAGGAAGAGTGCCCCGTCGCCTGCTCGGGCCGCGGCGCAGACCTTGTCCAGCAGCTCGGCTGTCTCCGCCCGGGACGGTGGTTCGACCCATCCCAGTGCCGCGCCGTGGGCCACCAGGTCGGCCAGGATCGCCTGCGCCGCGTCGATCGCGTCCTCATCCACCGCCACGGCGTCGTGGACCGTGATCGCGCTGTCTATCGCCGTCACGCCATCGCCCAACTCGCCGGGCTGAACTTCTGGGTGAGTTCCACCAGCGCCCGCAGCGGAGCCTCGGCCGGGCCCAGGTCCTCGCGCCACCGTGCCTCGACCGTCAGCGGCACCGGCCCCTCCTTCAGATCCAGTATCACCAGGTCCCCGGATTCCAGCTCGGCCTGCACCGAGAAGCGCGGCAGCAGGGCGGCGCCGCGGCCGTTGACCGCCAAGCGGCGCAAGGCGTTCAGCGATCCGGTGATCATAGCGATCTTCAGGGACGGGCCCACGTCGCGGCCGAACTCGTCGAAGCACTGGCGGTAGATGCAGCCGATCTCCGTCACCAGGAACTCCGCGCGCCTCACGTCGTCCAGGGTCAGCGGGTGGACGCTCGCCAGCGGGTGGGAGGGTGCGGTGACCAGCACCACGCGGTCGTGGCCGACCACCGCGGAGGGGCCGTCGTGGCCGGGGCCGCTGTCCAGGGTGAACACCGCGTCCAGGTGGCCGGCGCGCAGTTCTTCCATCAGCCGGCCGCGGTTGCTGACGGTGACCGTCACGTCGGCGGTGTCGGGGCCGGCCGCGCCGTGGTCGAAGGCGGTCAGCAGCTCCGGCAGCCACTCGTCGGCCAGGGACTGGAGCGCGCCGATCCGCAGCAGGGGGCGGCGGCCGGAGACCGAGCGGCGCATCTCGCCGTCCAGGTCGAGCAGCCGCCGGGCGTAGGGGAGCAGGCGCTGTCCGGCCTCGGTCGGCACCGTGCCGACGCTGGTCCGGTTCAGCACCGGCACGCCGAGGTCGCGTTCCAGGGTGCGCAACTGGTCGCTCACGCTGGACTGCGCGTAGCCGAGTTGTTCGGCCGCCGAGGAGATGCCGCCGGTCTCGACCACCGCGAGGAACGCGCGCAGCTGTCGGGTGTCCATGCCGCCATCATGCCATCGGCTTCTCCGATAGGGCGGGGACGCAGGGTACGGTGCGTGCAGGACACCGTCGCAGGTCCGCAACTTCTGAAACCGACTAGGGGTCATGGTGGCTCGCTTCGCCGTCGAATACGTCTATACCGCCGACACCGCCAAGCGGGACGAGGTGCGCCCCGCGCACCGCTCGTTCCTGGCGGAGTTGCAAGAGAAGGGCCGACTGCTGGCGTCCGGGCCGTGGGCCAGTGGCACCGGCGCGTTGCTGCTCTTCGACTTCGAGGACGAGACCGCGCTGAAGACCGCGCTGGAGCACGACCCGTTCGCCGAGGCCGACTTGGTCAGCCGGGTCCGGATCACCGAGTGGACACCGGTGCTGGGCTCGTGGGTGGCGGCCGGCTGAGATCCGGCCCGGGTGGCGGCCGGCCGGAAACCGGCCGACCGCCACCGCGACCGCCGCCGTCCTCGCCCGGCAGCGGTCTGTCGAAGGACTCAGATGCGGAACAGCAGCCGCTCGCGCTGCTTGCGGATCGGGTCGAGGAACTCCGACCGCACTTTGTGGTGGCCCGGATCGTCGAGCCAGGCCCGGTAGGCCTCCTCGTCGTCGAAGTCGGCGATGACCGCCGCGTCCATCGCGTCGTCCGTCAGGCGGGCGTCGCGGTGGAACTCGAAGTGGCGCCGCCGCTCGAACGGCACCTGGGACAGGGCCGTGGCGAAGGCGTCGATCTGGGCCTCGGTGGCCTCGGGGGTGAATTTCAGGAGCAGGATGCTTCGGATCACGCTCTGATCATCGCGCGGATTCCGCTTGATGCGCCATCGGAGTATCCGATGGCGCGATCGGAAACCCGGCCTGTCGGAAAGCGGGCCGGGACCGTCACTCTCGGATCATGGCACTGATCGACAACGCCTCCGCACCGGCCGCCGAGTCCGTCGGGACCGGAACCGAGACCGAAACCGGGATCGGCACGGCCCGAACGACCGCCCGCACCGCCGCCGACGTCTCCGCATCCCCCGCCGCACCCACCGTGGCTGCGACGGCCCCCACCCCGCGCCGCCGCACCCGCGCCGCTTTCACCGGCATCGTGGCCGGCAACTTCATGGTCCTGCTCGACGCCTCGATCCTCAACGTCGCCCTGCCCGACGTCCGCGCCGACCTGCACGCCTCGGCCGCCGCGCTGCCGTGGACCGTCGACGCCTACACCGTCGTCTTCGCCGGTCTGATGCTGGCCTCCGGCGCCGTCGCCGACCGGTGGGGCGCCCGCCGCGTCTACCAGAGCGCGCTCGCCTTGTTCGGCCTGATATCAGTGTTCTGCGCCGTGGCCCCGAACTCCGGTGTGCTCATCAGCGGCCGCGCGCTGCTCGGCGCCGCGGCGGCCGGCATGGTTCCGGCCTCTCTGGCTCTGCTCGCCGGGCTCTACCCGGACATGAAGGAGCGGGCGAAGGCGATCGGCGCCTGGGCCGGATTGTCCTGCATCGGCCTGGCGGTCGGGCCGGTGCTCGGCGGAGCGCTGGTCGGGCTCGGCGGCTGGCGGCTGGTGTTCCTGGTGAACCCGCCGATCGCGCTGGCGTCCTGGTTCCTGGCCCGCGGGCTGTCCGCGCAGCGTCCGGCGCAGCCGCGGCAGTTCGACCTGGCCGGCCTGGTGCTGTTCACCATCGGTCTCAGCGCTCTGACCTACGGCCTGGTCGACGCCGGCACCGAGGGCTGGTCCCGCCCGGCGCCCGCCGTCGCGCTGGTGGTGGCGGCCCTGGCGTTCGCCGCCGTGGCGGTGGTCGAGCGCCGGGTCGCGGCGCCGGTGCTGCCGCCGGATCTGCTGCGCCTGGGCCGGATCCGCGCGAACCTGGTCGCGGCGGTGGCGGCGAACTACGTGTTCTACGGTCTGCTGTACACGCTCACCCTCTGGCTGGAGAACGTGCGCGGCCTGAGCCCGATATCCACCGGCCTCGCGTTCCTGCCCCTGATGCTGCCGATGTGTGTGTTGCCCTTCTACACAAGCCGGCTCGCGCACCGCTTCGGGGCCCGTCCGCTCATCCTGCTGGCGCTGGTGGCGGACATCGCGGTCGGCGGGGTGCTGGCCACGGTCGGCCCGCACACCTCGCTCGCCGTGGTGATCGGCGCGCAGTCGCTGCTGGCGATCGGCACCACGCTGGCCATCCCGTCGATCACCGCCGACATGGCGGTGGCGACCCCGCAGCGCTTCGCCGCCACCGGCCAGGGGGCGCTGAACGCCGCCCGGCAGGCCGGTTCCGCACTCGGCGTCGCGGTGCTCGGCACCCTCGCCGGGGTGCACTCTGCCGGGATCGCGCTGGCCGTCGGGGCGCTGGCCGCGCTGCTGCTGACCGCCTTGACGCGACGGAGCGCCTGAGTGAACCGGCTCAGTGCCCACACGGCTGGCGCCAGGCACCCGGGCATGCCTCGCGCCGCGGCTACCCGCCCACGCCGAAGTGGCTGAACCCCCCGGGCCCGTCCCACGGCTTCCCGTCGACGGTCACCGCCGGCTCCCCGGCGCAGACCGACCCGATCCGCTGCCACCCGGCCGGGATCGGTCCGTCCGGGGCGAAGGTCGCGACCAGCGCGTGATCCTCACCGCCGGTGAGGACCTGGTCCAGCCGCAGCCCCGCGGTGATCGGGACCAGGGAGCTGTCGACGTCGATCGCGACCCCGCTCGCCACGGCGAGGTGCCGCAGGTCGGCGAGCAGCCCGTCGCTGACGTCGAGCATGGCCGTGGCGCCCGCGCGCGCGGCGTCTGGACCGGCCGCGTAGGGCGGACTCGGGCGACGGTGCGCCAGCAGGAAGTCCGCGGCGCCCGCGCCCCCGGTCGCCTCGCC
>JABFXP010000682.1 GCA_013361685.1 Catenulispora sp. | reverse complement strand
GGCCTAGGGCGCACGCTTGGAAAGCGTGTTGGGGGCAACCCCTCACGAGTTCAAATCTCGTATCCTCCGCTTGTAGGACAGCCCCTGGGTTGCGGAAACGCAGCTCAGGGGCTGTTTTCGTCTCGGCGTGCCGGGCCGCGCGTCCGGGTCCGGGACGCCGACCTTGCAGTCGACACGCCTGAGCAGATCGGCGAGGTAGCAACCGTGGAAGTCTCTTTCACCTGCCAGGCAGCGCCGGGCGACCGGCCGAACGATGACTACGCCATCGTGAGTGAGCGGTTCGTCGTCGTCCTGGACGGGGCCACCGCGCCGGTCGGGGTGGAGTCGGGCTGCGTGCACGATGTGCCGTGGCTCGTCGCGCGTCTCGGAACTCACCTCGCCCGGCTGTTGGAGGCCGCCGAGCCGATGCCGCTCGTCGAGGTGTTGCGGGCCGGGATCGTCGCCACGATGGCCAGCCACGCCGACACCTGCGACCTGACGAACCGGGACAGCCCCTCGAGCACCGTGGCGGTCCTTCGGCGGCACGGCGGCATGCTCGATTACGCCGTGCTCGGCGACTCGGCCGTGATGATCGGGCGCAACGACGGTGAACTCATCCTCGCCCACGATGACCGGACGTCTTTTCTGTCGGCGTACACGGTGGAGGCGGTGAGCGCGGCGCGGAACACCGAAGACGGCTTCTGGATCGCGAGCAACCAGCCCAACGCCGCGGAGTACGCCATTACAGGGTCGATCCCGGAGAGCGAAGCGACGCGAGCCGCTGTCGTGACCGACGGCATCACACGACTCGTCGAGCGCTATGGCCGCACCTGGGCCGATCTGCTCGATCGCCTCGACAAGACCGGACCTGCCCAACTCGTCGCCGACGTTCGCGACGAGGAGCGGGCTACGCCACCCGGCACGTATCGCGGCAAGGTCCACGACGACGCAACAGCTGTCTTCTGCCGATTCTGAACAGTCCGTCGCTCAGAGGCTGTTCTCGCTATACGGCGAGCTTGTGGAGGAACTGGCCGAGCTTGGCCACCATCCGCTCGATCTGTTCCTCGACGGTGAGGGACTCCTCTATACGGGCGCCGGTGGTGGGGGTCTTCGTGCCGCGAATGTATTGCGAGCACGAGAGGTCTGCGCACAGGTACAGGCCTGCGGAGTTGCCTTGGCGGCCGGCGTCTCCGCCCTTGCGGGCGGTCATCAGGGTGACGCCGCCGGCTTGATGTGTCGTGAGGCACAGGGAGCAGAAGTTCCAGCGCAGGAGGCTCTTGGGGGTGGCGGCGGTGCGGAGCATGAGGCCGATCAGGGTGTCGCCGCGTGGGGCGACCAGGTAGGCGCGGTCGGGTGCGCGCAGGTCGCGCCAGCCGAGGAAGTCCAGGTGCGGCCAGGGCGTGTCGGCCAGGTCGCGGGGCATCGGGAGGCGTTTGGCCTCGCCCTGCGTGCAGTTCGCGAAGCTGGCGCGGATCTCTTGTTCGGTCGCGGGGCGCATGGTTTCGAGCTAACAACGCTGGATCGGGGCGGTAAAGCGGATTTCGTCCAGTCGGCCGCGAGCCAGGGCCAGGGCCAGGGTCACGCCGATCAGTAGTGCCGCGCCGTGAATGTTCTGCCAGGCACACAGGATGATGCCGGCGAGCGGGATGGCTGCTGCCAACAAGTGCCGCACATCTATACCGCGCGCGCCGAACAGCCGGGATGCGTTGATCGTCGCCGAGCCGAGCACTGCTGCGGGGATCCAGCCGTACCGTCCGATGGTGGCGACCATGGCCACGCTCCATAGCGCCGCGACAGGGCCGGCGGGGGCGGGCAGCCGTGGATCGCGCCGCCACAAAGCGAGTGCCAGTCCCCCGGCCAGGCCGCAGACCGCGATCGAGTTGCCGCCGCCGACCGGCTGCCATGCGTAGCCGACGAACTCGGAGGCGACGCCGACGCCGAAGTACTGCGCCAGCCACCGCCACCGCTCCATCGCCTGCTCGGCCACGGCGCCGACGGCCAGGAGCCCGATCAGGTTGAACACGGTGCCCGCCACGCCGCCGTCCTGCACGAACAACGACGTCAGCGAACGCCACCAATCCCCGTGCAATCCAGCAGGCGTCCGTTGCAGATCCCGCAGCGTCCCGGGCACGACCGCTTGCACCACCGCCGTCCCGAACGTCACTGCCGCGACCACGGTCGTCAGTGCCGGGAACCGCCGCAGCCCCACCCGCGCTCTCAGCGCCTCAGCGATCACGCAGGGAGGCTACCGCGTAGGTGCCCGGAGAGTGCCCGGCCGCGGCAGGTCGGGCACTCCCCTTCAACGCAAGCGAGCAACTATCGCTTCGCGGCCAAAGCCCTGGCCTCGCTGACGATGTCGGCCAGGTGTGGATTCGCCGTCGCCGTCACGAAATCGTCCAGCGTGATCAGCGGATCCGCGATGGCCGACGACATCCAGTTCGTCGTCAGGCTGAACTCCACAGCAGGCTTGCTGGTGTCGTCCGGAGCGAACATGTACTGGAAGTTGTTCGCCTTATTCGCCGTCGGGTGCAGATTCGAGTCGGTCGGCTCCTGCACCCAGACCACGAGCTGGCCACCGGACACCCTCCGCCGGTCACAACGCAGCAGCCCGCTCGGACAGTTCGCCATCATGTGCTGAAGGCCCGCGTCCTGCTTCATCGTGGTCATCCCCAGCATGTTCTGGCCGGAAGCACCGGTCAGCAGCACCGACCCGGGCGCCACGCCGCTCAGATCCGCGGTCACGCTGGCCGTGACGCCCTTCGGCAGCACCGGCGCCAGCAGCGCGGTGATCTGCGAGTTCCGGTCCGTCTGCGCCGTGACCGCCGACTGTGAGGCGGGCGTATACGGATCGAGCACGGACTCCACCTCAGCGATCCCGGGCGCGACCGCCAACGCGGCGAACGCGTCGGCCGAGATCGCCACGCCGTGCGGATCGGACGCCTGCTGCATTCCCGGCGCGATCAGCGCGGGTGGCCAACTCTGCCCGGTCCATCCCGCCGGCGCCTTGGCGACGAAGGGCACCGGCGCGACTGACGTGGCCTCGCGGAACTGAAGGTAGGGCTTGCTCCGGTCGGCCGGAATGAAGGTCATCCAGACATCACGCGCCACGACCGTCTTCTCCGTGCCGGGTCGCAGCGAGCCACTGGGAAGGTTGACCACCTGCGCGTTCGCTGTCAGGACACTGTCGTTGACGTAGACCGTCCCCCCGCTGACCCCACGCACATCGCAGCCGCCCGCCTGCAAACAACCGATGTGACGGTCGTCGGAAGCGGACCAGTCCAGCCGGCCGCCGGCCGCCGACAGCTGCGTGGTGCCGGTGGGTCCGGTCAGCAGGAAGTTGTTGGAGTTCATGGCGCTGTAGCCCGCCGGCGCCACCTGGATCCCGATCCCCGCTGGCAGCAGCGGTTGCAGCAATCCCGGCAGCCGCATCTGAACGTCCTCTGTCTTGGCGGTGGCGTCCACCGGCCGCGTGTTCGCACCCTGGTTCCCGACGGCGGGATCCGGCGGGACGGGCTTCGGAACAAGCTTGGGCACGGGCTTCGGCGTGGCCGACGCGCCCGGGGTCGGAACCCCCGCCCCGCCGTTCCCGGCCGTCAGCGCGAACGTCCCCACCACCGCCACCGCGGCCAGCACCGTGCCGCCCGCCGTGTACCACCGGACCCTGCGCCGCGCCCTGTCCCCGCGGGCGATGGACCCGCTCGCGAGGTCGCGCAACGGCGGTTCGGCGTCGCCGAAGGCCGTGCCCAGGAAGCCGCGCACCAGCCCGGCTTCGGTGTCTTCGATACTCATGTCTGTCGTACGCCCTCGATCCTGGTCGCAGTCGTCCCTGTGTCCTCGCCGAGATCCGCCAACCGGGTCCGCAACAGTCCCAGGCCGCGGCTGGCCATGCTCTTCACCGAGCCCGGGGAGATGTCGAGGATCGCCGCGGTCTGGTCCACGCTCATGTCCTCCCAGTACCGCAGCACCACGACGGCGCGGGTGCGCGGCGGCAACTCCCGGAGCGCGTCCAGCACCGCCAGGCGCGTGTCGGTCGGATCCCCGGCCGACGCCCGCTCCGGAAGCTGCTCCAGCGGCACCGTCTCAAGGTGCTTCTTCCGGGAGTCCAGATAACAGCGATAGACCACCTGCCGGGCGTAGGCGCCGGGGTTGTCCGCGGCGCGGACCCGGTGCCAGTGCCGATAGATACGGTCGTACGCCATCTGGACCAGGTCCTCGGCGAAGTGCCAGTCGCCGCAGAGCAGGAAGGCCGACCGTCGCAGATGGCCTTGGCTCGCCACCGCGAACTCGCGGAACTCCTCTCTCGGATCTGAGACTTCCGCGGGACGGCTTTCGGCATCAGGTCTGCGACGCGTGGCGTCTCCATGGCGCGTGGCAGGGGGTGACGGGCGGGCGAATCTCACATTCGTGTCGACTCACGTCTTCGGCGAACAGGTTCGTAGGCAGGACGAAGATTCTTGCGCAGCCGTGGCCGAAACCGCGCCCGCCCCTGCTCAGCGATCACCGTCCGACGACATACGGTCACGATTTTGTGTCCTCTTTGCTGACCTGTGGCCGCCTTGAAGGGGCCTTCCGGCTACCCTGGTGCCGTGATCTTCAAGCGCATCGGCGAGGGGCGCCCGTACCCCGACCACGGACGCTCCTTCAAGGAGTGGGCCGAGGTGGCCCCGCGCCAGATCCGCCTGGACCAGCTCATCACCACCAAGCGCCACTTGGACCTGGACGCGCTGTTGTCCCAGGACTCCACCTTCTACGGCGACCTGTTCGCGCACGTCGTGCACTGGCAGGGCGGCTACTACCTCGAGGACGGCCTGCACCGGGCGGTGCGCGCCGCGCTGCAACAGCGCACCGTGCTGCACGCCCGGGTGCTGGAGCTCGACGAGTGAGCCGCCGCCCGGTGCTGCTCACGGCGACGATCGTGGTGGTGGCACTGCTCGGCGGCGTGCTGTGGTATGCCAACCGGCCGGGACCGGCGGCGGTGAAGGCCGGGGACTGCGTCACCGCCCCGCTGAAGGGCGGCTTCAAGAAGGTCGGCTGCGGCACCGGGGACGCCGCGTTCAAGGTGACCGCCGTGTTGCCCAGCGGCGACAGCAACGGCTGCGACGCCTACCCGAACGTGATCTTGTCGGTGGTCGACAAGGACCGCACCAAGACGCTGTGCCTCGGCAGCGCCAAGTAATCGCGCCGACCACACTGCGCGCCGACCGCACTGACCGTATTAACCACAGCACAGACCGCGGCACAGGCCGCGGCACCGCCCTCCCCGAGCGTCAGCAAGCGTCCGCAGCGCCTCTGGCATTACGCTGCGAAGGTGAACGATCTCCGGGAGTTGCTGAGGTCCGGGCTCTTCCGGCGGCTGTTCGGGACGCGTCTGGTCGGCCAGTTCGGCGACGGCGTGTTCCAAGTGGCCCTCGCGGCCTTCGTCGTGTTCTCCCCGGAGAAGGAGGCGACGGCCGGCGACGTCGCCGAGGCCTTCGCGCTGTTGCTGATCCCGTTCACCGTCATCGGGCCGTTCGCCGGCGTCTTCCTCGACCGCTGGCGCCGCCGCCAGGTGCTGCTGTACGCGAACCTGCTGCGCGCCGGAGTCGTCCTGATCGTGGCCGCCCAGGTCCTCGCCGACCACAGCGGCCTGCTGTTCTACGCCGCCGCGTTGGCGGTCCTCAGCTGCAACCGCTTCATCCTCGCCGGACTGTCCGCCGCCCTTCCACAGGCTGTGGACAACGAACGGCTCGTCGTCGCCAACGCCGTCTCCCCCACCGCCGGCACGCTCGCCGCGACGTTGGGCGGCTCGGTCGGCGTCGTGGTCCGGGCCCTGGTGGGAGCCGGCGACGGCGCGAACGCGCTGATCCTTGTCATCGCCGCAGTTCTCTATATGGCCGCCTCACTTGTGGCGCGCACTATGCCGCGGGACTCCCTCGGCCCCGACGAACGTCCCGAGACTTCCACCTGGAGCGAGCTGAAGATCGTCGCGCGCGGTCTGTGGGAAGGCCTGGAGCACCTCAAGGAACGGAAACCGGCTGCCGCCGCATTGGTCACGATCACCGCCAACCGGTTCTGTTACGGCCTGACGACCATCATGGTTCTGCTGTTGTTCCGTAACACCTTCAACGACTCCCACGACACCAACGCCGGCCTGCGCGGCTTCGGCGTCGCGGTCGCGGTCTCCGGCATCGGCTTCTTCCTGTCGGCGGTCGTCACGCCGGTCGTCCTCCGCCGCGTGCGCCTGTCGACCTGGATCACGGTCTGCATGGTCGGTTCAGGGATCGCACTCGCAGCCTCGGCCACGTGGTTCCGCGTCGTCCCCCTGTTGGCCGGAGCCCTGATCGCCGGCTTCTTCGCACAGGGACAGAAGATCTGCACCGACACCACAGTCCAGCGCAATGTAGAGGACGCGTATAGAGGACGCGTCTTCTCCATCTACGACATGCTCTTCAACGGAGCCTTCGTCGCGGCGGCCACCGTGGCCGCCGCGACCGTTCCCGCCTCTGGCAAATCCCTGACTCTGCTCTATGCGACCGTCGCCGTATACGTCGGAGGCGGATTCGCCTACGCCTGGTTCTGCTCGGCTTCGCGCCCGGCCCACCAAGACCGCAGCTCGGCGACCGCCGTGTCGTGATCCAGCGGACCGCGGTCCATACGAAGCTCCAAAAGGAACTTGTACGCGGCGCCGACCTCCGGGCCCGGCTTGATCCCGAGCACCGTCATGATCTCGTTGCCGTCCAGGTCCGGCCGGATCGCGTCGAGCTCCTCCTGCTCGCGCAACTCGGCGATCCGGCGCTCCAGATCGTCATAGGCGTGCTCCAGCATCAGCGCGCGCCGCCGGTTGCGGGTGGTGCAGTCCGAGCGGGTCAGCTTGTGCAGCCGTTCCAACAAGGGACCCGCGTCGCGCACGTAGCGACGCACCGCGCTGTCGGTCCACTCGGCCTCACCGTAGCCGTGGAACCGCAGGTGCAGCTCCACCAGCCGTGAGGTGTCGTCGACGATCTCCTTGCTGTACTTCAGCTTCCGCAGACGCGCGGCCGTCATGTGCGCGCCGACGACCTCGTGGTGGTGGAACGACACGCCGCCGCCGGGCTCGAAGCGCCGGGTCTTGGGCTTGCCGATGTCGTGCAGCAGCGCCGCCAGCCGCAAGATCAGGTCCGGGCCGTCGGTCTCCAGATCGATCGCCTGGTCCAGCACGGTGAGCGTGTGCTCGTAGACGTCCTTGTGACGGTGGTGCTCGTCGATCTCCAGGCGCAGCTTGGGCAGTTCGGGCAGCACGTGCTCGGCCAGGCCGGTGTCCACCATCAGGGCCAGGCCCAGCCGCGGCTGGGCCGCGGTCACCAGCTTCGACAGCTCGACCTGCACCCGCTCGGCGCTGACGATCGGCAGCCGGTCGGCCATCTCGGTCATCGCCCGCCGCACCTCCGGCGCGACGTCCACGCCGAGCTGCGCGGCGAACCGCGCGGCGCGCATCATCCGCAGCGGGTCGTCGGAGAACGACATCTCCGGGGTGCCCGGGGTGCGCAGCACGCCCTCGTCCAGGTCCCGCAGACCGCCGTAGGGGTCGACGAACGTGAAGTCCTCCGGGTCGGCGGACAGGCGCACCGCCATCGCGTTCACCGTGAAGTCGCGCCGCAGCAGGTCGTCCTCGATCGAGTCGCCGTAGGCCACCTCGGGCTTGCGGGAGTCACGGCCGTAGGCCTCGGAGCGGAAGGTGGTGATCTCCAGCTTCGTGCCGTCTTTTTGCGCCCCGACGGTGCCGAAGGCGATGCCGACGTCCCACACCGCCTCGGCCCAGCCCTGCACCAGTTTCAGCACCTGCTCGGGGCGGGCGTCGGTGGTGAAGTCGAGGTCGTCGCTGTGCCGGCCGAGCAGCGCGTCCCGCACCGGTCCGCCGACCAGGGCCAGCGTGTGGCCGGCGGCGGCGAAGCGGCCGGCCAGCTGTCCGACCACGGGCGCCACTCGTAGCAGGTTTGTTACCGCGGCCCGCTGTGCCTGGTCAAGATGCGGTTCCGGGCGTCGCTGCTGGTCGGTGTGCATGGTGTCGAAGTTTACGTGTCGGGGCACGGCGGCGGGCCCGACTACCATTCGTCGGGTGACCAGCCGAGCCTGCCGTGCGCTCCTCGCCCTCGCGCTGTTCCTGGGTGCCGCGAGTCTGACATCCGGCGGCGCGCACGCCGACCAGGCTCCGGCCGCCAAGGCGTCGGTCGCGGTGGGGATCGGCGCGGTCGACCCGCAGATCCCGGACTTCGTCGACACCACCAAGATCATGACCTTCTCCGGCAAGCTGCAGAACCTGAAGACCACGCCGCTGAAGAACGTCGTGGTCGAGTTGCGGCGCACCCCGGTGAAGGCCCGCTCGGAGATGGGTTCGGCGACCGGCAACGGAACCCCGGTCTATGCCGGCGCGCAGCAGAGCAAGCAGCTGACCATGCCGATCGCCGACCTGCCGCCGGGCGCCGCCGTGGACTGGCAGCTCAAGGCCACCGAGGCCGAGGTGCTCGGCGGCAAGCGGCCGCTGACCGGCGTCTACGCGATCGACGTCGACGTGAAGGACTCCGACGGCGACTTCCTCGGCGGCCAGCGCACCTATGTGGTGTGGAAGCCGGTGACCGGGGTCAAGGAGGCGCACGTCGCGTTGCTGTGGCCGGTGGTCGGGATGCCCGGACTGACCGGGCAGAAGATGCCCAACGACACCGCGGCGCCGATCGTGTCCGACCCGCAGGCGGCCGGGCAGTTCGCGCCGGACGGCCGGCTGAGCAAGATCTTGAACGACGGCCAGCAGTTCCCGGTCAACTGGATCCTCGACCCGGACGTGCTGTACACCGCCAACCAACTCGCCGGCGGCTACTTCGTGTCCTCGTCCGACAGCTCCCCGAAGGCCGAGGGCGGCGGCGGCGCCCTGGACGCCAAGAACTGGTATGACGCCGCGCACAACCTGTTCTCCTCGCCGCAGACCCAGAACTGCTGGAACCTCCCCTACGCCGACCCCGACTTGGTCACGCTGTCCCACAGCCAGGCCGGCCAGAACCTGCTCGGGGAGGCGCTGAAGCTGCACCCGCCGGTCACCACCGGGAGCTGCCGCAGCCCGCAGACCGTCGCCTGGCCGGCCGGCGGCCAGGCCGACGCCGCGACGTTGAAGGCCCTGCAGGGCGCGAACCTGGCGAACCAGCTCACCCTGCTGTCGTCGTCCCAGGTGTCCTCCACAGCCTGGAAGTCCGCGCACGTGACGCTGCCGCAGAGCGCGAACACCGTGGTCTACGACACCTACCTGTCCAGCGTCTTCACCGACCCGGCGCCGCCGGCCGGGCAGCCGCAGCTCAACGCCCCCGGGGTGCTGGCGGCCCAGGAGTGGCTGGCCCAGACCGCGCTGCTGGCCGGCGACTACACCGACCGGGTGCTGGTGGTGGCACCGCCTCGGGACTTCACCCCCTCCGAACCGCTGGCCGCCGCGATCAGCAAGGCCGAGAAGATGGCCCCGAGCGACAAGTGGGTCACGCTGGACAACCTGGGCCGGGTGCTGGACCCCAAGGCGGCCGCGGCGCCGTCCTCGCCGGTCGTGGGCAAGTTCGACACGCCGGACGAGTCTTCGAGCGTGGTGACCCAGTCCTCGGACAGCCAGAAGCTGTACTACACGCTGCACTCGATCATGGACCCGAACCACGAGCGCGACGACGCCGTGCCGTTCCGCTCCGTGGCCACCTGGTGGCGGACCCACAGCGGCGCCACCGCGTTCAGCGCAGCCGTCTACAGCACCGTGCTCCAGGAACACGGGCTGGTGGGCATCGGCGAGCAGAGTCAGACGCTGACCCTGTCCGGGAAGTCCGGGACGGTGCCGATCTCCATCATCAACAGGACGAACTCCGCGGTACACGTCTACGTACAGGCGCACTCCGAACAGAAGTTGCAGCTCAAGGTCGCCGACGACCAGGGACTCCAGACGGTGGCCAGCGGCCAGTCCGCGACCGTGCGGATCCGGGTCGAGGGCGAGGGCAACGGCCAGACCGTCAACCTCACGGCGACCCTCTACACCTGTCAGGACTTCAGTTCCGGTTGCACGTATCGTCCGACAGGACTGTTCACGGACATCAAGGCCGACAAGAGCTCGGTGACGATCCCGGTCAAGGTCAGCCGCATCGGCATCATCGCGCTCGGCCTGATGATCGGGTCCGGGGTGCTGCTGGTCGCGCTGATCGGTTTGCGCGTTTACCGCGCCAAGCGCGCCCAACACGCCTCCGCACAGGACACAATGGCAAGTTGAGACACCGACACTGATCGGACGACCGACACCACGGACGCGGGGAGCGCTGGAGATATGACGAGCGACGGCGGCGAACTGTGGCGTCCGGAGCCGCCGCGCGAAGAGGGGGAACCGCGGCCCCACCGGACACCGCAGGGCGTCCCCGGCACGCCCGAGAACGGTGATCCTCGTCACAACCCCGGTCACCAGCAGTTCTCCGAGCAGCCGCCGTACCAGCCCGGTCAGCCGGGCCAGCCGGGCCAGGCGGGTCAGCAGCCGTGGATCCCGCCGACCGAGCCGCGCTTCGACCCGCAGACCGGGCGCCCCCTGACCCCGGATCCGCGCGCC
>JABFXP010000110.1 GCA_013361685.1 Catenulispora sp. | reverse complement strand
CTTACTGAGGCTCACTCCTTGGGGCTGACCCGGCGCACCTGAGTCGGGGCACCGGGCGCGCCGCCGGGCTTGGACGTGTTCCCGGGGACGCCGACACACGTGAACAGCAGCGCGCCGACGGATTCGGCGGCGGCCTCGGCGTTCTCGACGGTCTCGGCGTGCTCGACCGTCTCGGTGCCGCTGAGCAGCGCCGGGACCTCACTGTCGATGAACGTCATGCCGGTGGCGCTGGCGCCGAGCGCGTACGCGGCCAAGTGGAGCCGGCCCTCGACGATGCCGGCCGCCAGTTGGGCTTCGCGATACTCGCGGTCGGACAGCCGAGCCACGTCGGCGGTGGCCATCACCACGAACGCGGCGTCGCGGGCCAGGGCCTGGTCCAAGCAGACGCGGTGCAGCTCGGCCCGCATCCATTCCTCGGTCGCCGTGCGGAGCGGTTCGTCCAGGTCCGGGAGCCGGTAGATGCCGGGAGTCATGCCGTCCACCTTGTGGACCGCGACCCAGTGCTCGACGTCGATGCCGCGCAGCGCGAGCGCCAGACTCGTGCGGAGGGTCTGCGCAGGCAGGCCGTGCGAGGGATCCATCCGCCGTTGTGAGGTGCGCTTGAGGATGACCTCGTCGAGCGTGAGCTCGACACTGATCGGCACCTCGACCGGGGCGCCGACCGGCCACGGCGCTCCGAGCTGATCGGTGTCGCCCGCGTGCTGTGCCGCGGTGACCAATGGAAACTCCAGAGGGTCCCCGTCGATGAGTCCCACGACGCCCGGCGCGGCGGCCTCGATCGCCGGCGCGCCCGGCCCCAACGTCACCACCGCGACAGGCCATTCGTGGGTCCCGTCAGCACCGACGAGCTCTGCGACGGCGGCGTCGGGAAACCGCGTGTAGAGCCTCGGCTCGTAACCGACCGAGTCGGAAAGCGCCAGCAACTGCGACAGCGCCGTCCCCGCGTCCCAGTAGACGTGACGGAACCCCCGCTCCGCGTACCGCCATCCGGTACGCCACGGAACGCCGGTCACGGCGATGGTCGGCGCGCCCGGCCCCGCGGGCGGCGGACCGATCAGGACGAGCGCGTGCTCCACCGGGTCGTACCAGTGCACTCCCGGCGGCAGCGCTCGTGAAGCCTCGCCCTCGGGCACGGCGACGTAGAACTCCAGCGGGAACCGGCCTCCCGCCGACCCCGCGGCACGGAACAGGAACGTCCCGAACGGCGCGCGCTGGGTCGTCCGCACGACGCCGGCGGTCAGGTGCAGCAGTCGGCTCAGGCCGGGCAGGTCGACCGGCGTCGCGCTCGACTTGCCGCCGCCACCGCTGCCGTCACCGCCACCGTCCCCGACACCACCGACTCCGGCAAGCACCGCCAGCGCAGGCGCCTCACTGCCCGGCAGTTCGCGCGGCAACGCCACCCGCGCCAGACCGCTGTCATGCCGCTTGACCGGCCACGGCCAGCGTTCCTCGTTGTTGGCCACGAAGTCCACCAGCACCCGCGGATCGCTGAGCGGCACGTCCCACTCCCGCTCGGGCACATACGACGTCAGCCGATGCAGCAGACCCGCCCCGGACTCAAGCCCGCCACTCCCCACGCCCATGTCCCCTTATCCCCGTCCACGACCCCGTCCGCCGGCGACCACCGGCGGACTACTCAACCAACATAGTTGAAGACGGCAGGGTCCGGCCCGATCCGGCCGCCGTCGCTGCCCAGGGCCGTGATCTCCTCCACCTCCGACACCTCGAGTTCGAAGTCGAAGACCTCGAAGTTCTCGCGGATCCGCGCGGGCGTGACCGACTTCGGGATGACCACGTTCCCCAGCTGCAGATGCCACCGCAGCACCACCTGCGCCGGCGACTTCCCGTACTTCTCCCCGAGCCGGCCGAGCAGCGGCTCGTTCAGCAGCGCCCCGCCCTGTCCGAGCGGGCTCCACGCCTCGGTGGCGATCCCGTGCCGCCGGTCGTACTCGCGCATCGCCTTCTGCGGGAAGTACGGGTGCAGCTCGATCTGGTTGATCGCCGGCGGCCGGGTCCCCTCGCGGAGCAGCCGGTCCAGCGTGTCGGCGGTGAAGTTGGAGACGCCGATCGCCCGCGCGCGCCCGTCGGCGGCGATCTTCTCCAGGGCGCGCCAGGTTTCGATATACAAATCCCGATCAGGGACCGGCCAGTGAATCAAATACAGGTCCACATAATCGGTGCCGAGCTGCTCCAGGCTCTTGTCGAACGCCCGGAGCGCGGCGTCGTAGCCGTGGTCGCCGTTCCAGAGCTTGGTGGTGAGGAACACCTCCTCGCGGGGCACGTCGGATTCCCGCAGCGCCCGGCCGACCCCGCGTTCGTTCTCGTAGGCGGCCGCGGTGTCGACGTGCCGGTACCCGATGTCCAGAGCGGCCGTCACCGTGTCGTACGCCTCGGCGTCCGGCACCTGCCACACGCCGTAGCCGAGCTGCGGCATGCTGACGCCGTCATTCAAAGTGATGTATTGCATTACTAGCCCTTCCACGCTTGAACGGCCTGAAAAATCGGGACCGCACCGGACACCAGTTCGAGCGTCTGCTGAAGCGCGGCGCCCTGGTCGAGGAGCTCCGCAAGAACGTTCGCCACGTCCTCGCGGGGAACGGAGCCGCCGCCGGTGTGCGGGGCGAGTTGGACCAGGCCGATCCCGGCGGTGTTCAGCAAACTGCCGGGGCGCAGGATGGTCCAGTTCAGCTTCCGGCGCCGCAGGTCGTCCTCGGCCTTGGTCTTCGCGTCCAGATACGCCACCCACACCGGATCGGAGCCGGCTGCCGCCGGCGCCCCGGCGCCCATGGACGACACCTGCACGAACCGCCCCACCCCGGCCAGCTCGGCGGCGTCGGCCAGCAGCACCGAGCCGCCGAGGTCGACGGTGTACTTGCGCTCGGCGCTGCTGCCCGCGCCGGCGCCGGCGGCGAACACCACGGCGTCCGCGCCGCGGATCACCTCGGCCAGCTCCTGCGCGGTCGAGCTCTCCAGGTCGAAGACGACCGGTTCGGCGCCGGCGGCCACCAGATCGTCGGCCCCCTCCGGGCGCCGGATCAGCCCCTGCACCGTGTGCCCGGCGGCGCTGAGACGGGCTTCCAACAACAGCGCGATCTGGCCGTGGCCACCCGCGATCACTATGCGCGTCATACGTCCTGCCTACCCTGCGCGGCCACACTGCGGCGGGTCGACGGCGACCGTTCGGAGGCCGGGTCGCCAGTCCGACTCAATCCTGCGACAGCCGCACCAGCATCTTCCCGGTGTTGGCGCCGCTCATCAGCCCGAAGAACGCGTCCAAGGCGTTCTCGATCCCGTCCACCACGGTCTCGTCGCTGCGCAGCGATCCCTCGGCCAGCCACCCGGCGGCCTTGGCGATGTACTCCGGCGCCGTCTTCATGTGGTGCCCGATGGTGAAGCCGCGCAGGTTCAGGCTCTTGCCGATGGCCATCGGCAGGTTCGACGGCCCGGGAGGCAGCGCCTTCTCGTTGTAGACCGCGATGGCGCCGCACAGGGCGATCCGGCCGAACAGGTTCATCACCGCCAGCGCCGCGTTCAGGTGGTCGCCGCCGACGTTGTCGAAGTACACGTCGACCCCCTCGGGGGCCTCCCGCTTCAGCTGCGCCACGAGGTCTCCCTCGCGATAGTCGATCCCGGCGTCGTACCCGAAGTCCTGCTTGAGCCGCTCCACCTTCTGCGGACCGCCGGCCGAGCCGATCACCTTCGACGCGCCGAGCTTCTTCGCGATCTGCCCGGCGATCGACCCCACCGCGCCGGCCGCGCCGGAGATGAAGACCACATCGCCGGCCTTCACCGGAGCGATCTCGGTCAGCCCGACATAGGCGGTCAGCCCGGTGATGCCCAGCACCCCGAGGAACGCCTGCGCGGGGGCCTTCGACGTGTCGAGCACCTGCACCTTCGACGCGTCCAGCAGCGCGTACTCCCGCCAGCCCTCGAAGTGCGACACCGTCGCCCCCACCGGCACCGCGGCCCCCGACCCGGCGGCCTCCACGACGCCGACCGCCCCGCCGGTCATCGGCTCGTTGAGCTGAAAGGGTGGGATGTACGAGGGGACGTCATCCATTCGGCCCCGCATATACGGGTCGACGGACACCCACGTGTTCCGCACCAGGATCTGCCCCGGCCCCGGATCGGCCACCTCGGCACGGAGCAGGCGGAAGTCGGTGGGCTGCGGCGCCCCGACCGGACGCGCGATCAGCTGCCACTCACGGCTGGCGACGGACATGCACTACTCCAAAAGAGTCAAGGGACGGGTCGTTCAAGAAGGAATCGCGGGTCTGCCGCTGTCAGCCACTGTCAGCGGCGCGCACCGACTGCGCGACCGAC
The DNA here is from genome assembly GCA_013361685.1 of Catenulispora sp. Taxonomy (GTDB): domain Bacteria; phylum Actinomycetota; class Actinomycetes; order Streptomycetales; family Catenulisporaceae; genus Catenulispora. The sequence goes on along the minus strand of JABFXP010000110.1, from coordinate 6,229 downwards.
TTCGGCCGAGAGAGTGAACGCTCGCCAGGCGAGCCGCTTCAGCAACGCGGCCCGACCGGCGGTTCGGCGACTGAGGCGGATGCCGGCTCGGCAAGCACGTCGCTCAGCCGCTCGGCTCGCTCACGCGAGCCGCTTCAGCAACTCCTCCGCCAACGGCGCGGACGACATCGGGTTCTGCCCGGTGATCAGGTTCCGGTCCACCACCACGTGCGGCGTCCACGGCTCGGCGACGTCGACGACCAGGCCGTCGGCCTCCAGCCGGTCCTGCAGCAGCCACTGCGCGCGGTCGGCGAACCCGGCCTGGGTCTCCTCGGCGTTGGTGAACGCCGCGATGCGGTAGCCGGCGAAGGCCGACGTGCCGTCCGGGGTCCGCGCGGCGAGCAGGGCGGCCGGTCCGTGGCAGACCACGGCCAGCGGCTTGCCGGAGGTCAGGGCGGCGGTCAGCAGCCGGCCCGAGTCCGGGTCGACGGCCAGATCCTCCATCGGGCCGTGGCCGCCGGGGTAGATGACCGCGTCGTAGTCGGCGACGGACACCTCGGCCAGCGACAGCGGGGACTTGAAGTCCGCGATCTTGTCCACCGCCGCGGCGTCGAACTCGCCGGTCAGGCTCCCGGCGTCCGGGGTCGGCACCACGCCGCCGGGGGTGGCGACCGCCACCTCGTGGCCGGCTGCCCGCAGCGTGCGGTACGGCACCACGGCCTCCTCGGCCCAGAAGCCGGTCGGGTGCTTCGTACCGTCCTTCAGCGTCCAGGAGTCGGCACCGGTCAGGACCATCAGAATCTTCGCCATGCCTCGAAGCTAAACCTCATGAACTTATCGGCGCCAATGGGAGCTCCGATACCAGGTATCGGAATTCCGATGGCTCCGCCTACGCTGGCTCCATGGCCGAACCCCTGGACCTGAACCAGCTCCGCACCTTCCTGACGGTCCACCGCGCGGGCTCCTTCACCGCCGCCGCCCACCTGCTCGGCGTCTCGCAGTCGACCGTCACCGCGCAGATCCGGGCCCTGGAGACCCGCCTCGACCGCGAACTGTTCGACCGCCGGGCCCGCGGGGTCTCGCCGCTCCCCTACGCCGACAGCCTCGCCGCCCGGATCGCCCCGGCGCTGGACCGGCTGTCGGATGTCACCGCCACCGGCCACACCCCGCACGCCGAACCGGTCCACCTGGCCGGGCCCGCCGAATTCCTCGGCACCGTGGGCATGCGGCTCCTGGCGCCGCTGATCGCGGAGGGCGTGCAGCTGCGCATCACCACCGGCCTGACCGACCCGCTGCTGGAGGAACTGCGCGCCGGACGTCACGACCTGGTGATCGCCACCCGCCGTCCGACCGACCCCGCCCTGGTCGCCGAGCCCTTCACCGATGAGGAGTTCGTGCTCACGGCGGCGCCGGACTGGGCCGAATGGCTGAAGGCGAGGGTGAAGACGCCGACGGCGACGCCAGCGCAGGGACAGGCGCAGTCGCAGGGAGCAGTCCTCCGGGCGGCTCTGGCCGACGTCCCGGTCATCGCCTACGACACCGGCCTGCCGATCATCCGCCGCTACTGGCGCTACGTCTTCAACGACGGCGTCCCCACCCCCGCCCGCCTGACCACCATCCCCGACCTGCGCGGCATCCGGGCCGCGGTGGTCGCCGGCGCGGGCTGGTCGGTGCTGCCGAAGTACCTCTGCCGCGCCGAACTCGACAGTGGCGCCCTGTGCCTGCTGCACCAGCCCGACGAGGCGCCGCTGAACACCGCCTACCTCGTGCACCGGCCCGGCGGCTCGGCCGATCCGCACGTGACGCTGGTGCGCCGCCGCTTGCTCAGCGCCGCCAAGGCGTGGTGGGCCGACAACGAGTGCTGACGGACCTCTGTTGACACCACCCCCGCCGGGAGAATACTGAGCGGACAATCACCGGCCGGTTGGAGAGCAAGGGTGCCGCCATTGACCACCCAGCACGACCTCGAGAACCAGATCCACGACTTCCTCGCCGCCCACGATCCCAGCGCCACCGACCCCCTGGACTTCCTGCGGGCCCGCTTCGACGCCGGCCTGGCCTGGCTCCACTACCCGCCGGGCCTGGGCGGCCAGTCCCTGCCCCGCGGCCTGCAACCGGTCGCCGAGCAGGCGTTCGCCGCGGCCGGCGCCCCCGACAACAACCCCCGGCGCATCGGCATCGGCCTGGGCATGGCCGCGCCGACCATCCTCGCCTTCGGCACCGATGAGCAGAAGGAGCGCTGGCTGCGGCCGCTGTGGTGCGGCGAGGAGGTGTGGTGCCAGCTGTTCTCCGAGCCCGGCGCCGGCTCCGACCTCGCGGCCCTGGCCACCCGCGCGGTGCGGGACGGCGACGACTGGGTGGTCACCGGCCAGAAGGTCTGGACGTCCATGGCGCACGAGGCGCGCTGGGCGATCCTGGTCACCCGCACCGACCCGGACGTGCCCAAGCACCAGGGCATGACCTACTTCGTCCTGGACATGACCGCACCCGGCGTCGAGGTCCGGCCGCTGCGCCAGATCACCGGCGAGGCCGAGTTCAACGAGGTGTTCCTGACCGGCGTCCGGGTCCCGGACGCCCACCGCCTCGGCGCCGTCGGCGACGGCTGGCGCGTCGCGCAGACCACGCTGATGAACGAGCGCGTCGCGATCGGCGGCGGCGCCGCGCCGCGCGAGGCCGGGATGATCGGCATCCTGGCCGAGGCCTGGCGCACCCGGCCGGAAGTCCGGGAACCCGCGCTGCACGACCGGCTGATGACGCTGTGGGTGGCCGCCGAAGCCGCCCGCCTGACCGGCCTGCGGCTGTCCGCGCAGCTGGCCGCCGGCCAGCCCGGCCCGGAGGGCTCGGCGGCGAAGTACGCGTTCGCCACGCTGAACCAGCAGCTGTCAGGGCTCGAACTCGAACTGCTCGGCGAGGAGGGGCTGCGCTACGACGACTGGACGATGCGCCGCCCGGACACCGTGGACTTCGTCGGCCGCTCCCCCGGCTACCGCTACCTGCGCGCCAAGGGCAACTCCATCGAGGGCGGCACCTCGGAGATCCTGCTGAACATCATCGCCGAACGCGTCCTGGGCCTGCCCGGCGAGATCCGGGCCGACAAGGACGTCGCCTGGAAGGATCTGCCCCGGTGAGCGAGGAACTGCTCTACTCAGAGCCCGAAGATGAGCTGCGCGCCGCGGTGGCCGACCTGCTGGGCGCCCGCGCGCCGTGGACAGAGGTCCTGGCCCGCACCGAGACGGCGGAGCCCTACGACGCCGACCTGTGGAAGGCGCTCGGCACCGGCATCGGCGCCGCCGGGCTGCTGGTGCCCGAGGAGCTCGGCGGTGCCGGCGCTTCGCTGCGCGAGGCGGCGGTGGTCGCCGAGGAACTGGGCAAGGCGGTGGCCCCGGTGCCGTTCCTGGGAAGTCTGGGCGCTACCGCGCTGCTGCTGGCCCTGCCGGGCTGCGACGCTTGGCTGCGGCGTATCGCCTCCGGCGAGCAGACGGCGGCCGTGGCGATCCCGTTCTCGACGCTGCCCGGCAACGGCCGGCGCAACACGGTGTCGGTGACGCCGTGGCCGCCGAAGGAGGGGATCACCGACGCGCGGCTGACCGGCCGCGTGACCGGGGTCGCCGACGCGCTGCCCGCGGACCTGCTGATCGTGCCCGCCGACGGGTCCCTGTACGCGGTCCAGGCGGCGGACGTCACCCGCACCGCGGTGACCTCGCTGGACATGACGCGCGTGCTGTGCGACATCGAACTCGACGACGCCCCGGGCGAACTGCTGGCGATCGGCTACTCAGCCCTCGACGACGCGCTGACGGCGACGGCGGCGGTCCTGGCCTCGGAGCAGCTCGGGCTGGCGGAACGCTGCCTGGCGATGACGGTCGAGTACGTGAAGACGCGGCACCAGTTCGGCCGCGCGGTCGGCTCGTACCAGGGCTTGAAGCATCGGCTGGCGCAGTTGTGGGTGCAGATCGCGCAGGCGCGCGCCGTGGCCCGGCACGCCGTGTCGGCGACCGGCGACGAGCGGGCGATCGCGGTCGCCGTGGCGCAGGCACACTGCTCGACGGTCGCGGTGCTGGCGGCTGAGGAGTGCGTGCAGATGCACGGCGGGATCGGGTTCACCTGGGAGCATCCGGCGCACCTGTATCTGAAGCGGGCCAAGAGCACGTCGCTGGCGTTCGGGACGGCCGCGCGGCATCGGGCGCGGCTGGCGGAGCTGGTCGCGCTGCCGCCGAGCTGAACGGATGGCGGGGACGGGGACGGGAGCGGAAACGTAAACAGGCCGAGCGGATCCGGGTCCGGGTCGGCGCGCCGGGCTACAACCCGAGCGCGTTGACCCAGATCCGGTTCAACGTCTCGACCAGCCGCTCGAACGGCATCGGCGTCTTCTGCACGAACGCCACATACGCCATCCGTGACACCATCCCCGACAACGCGTGCGCCGTCAGCACCGGATCGAGCTCGGCGTCGGCGACCCCCTGCTCCTGCAACGTCCGGATCATCTTCGCGTTGCGCTGCACGAACGCCTCCGCGCGCTCGATCCGCACCTTCCGGAAGTCCTCGTCGACCTGCGAGACCTGCTCGAACAGCCCCATCAGCTTGGCGTTCTTCTTGTAGGCGCGCAGGTATTCGCGGTTCGCCAGGTCGATCAGCCGGCGCGGATCGGTGACCCCGGTCCGGGCCCGCAGGTGCGGGTGCACCATCTCCTCGGTGACCTGTTCGGCGACCGCCTGGAAGATCTCCTCTTTGCCCTCGAAGTACGTGTAGAACGACCCCGACGCCACCCCGGCCTCGGCCGAGATGTCGCTCAGCCGCGCCTCCAGGTACCCGTCCCGCTCGAACACCACCCGCGCGGCATCGATCAGCGCGCTCCGCGTCCGGATCCCGCGCGCGCTGCGCGGTGTGACGCGCACCTCAGTCTTCGCCATGGGGAAACGCCGTCCTCCTACTTGAACTTGACGCCAGGCTCAACTATACCGGAAGCATGTTCAGCGTCTCCGACCGCGCCCAGCGCTACCAGGACGACCTTCTGGCCTTCATGGACGAGCAGGTCTACCCCGCCGAAGAGGTCTACGAGGAGCAGATGCGCGCCTCCGGGGACCCGCACCACCAGCCGCCGGTCATCGAGGACCTGAAGACCGAGGCCCGCAAGCGCGGACTGTGGAACCTCTTCCACCCGCACCCCGAATGGGGGCCCGGCCTCACCAATCTGGAGTACGCGCCGCTGGCCGAGATCATGGGCCGCAGCCACCTGGCCCCGGAGGCCACCAACTGCGCGGCGCCGGACACCGGCAACATGGAGGTGCTGACCCTGTTCGGCAGCGCCGCGCACCATGAGAAGTGGCTCAAGCCGCTGCTGGACGGCGAGATCCGCTCCGGGTTCGCGATGACCGAGCCGGCGGTGGCCTCCTCCGACGCCACGAACATCGAGATGACCATGGCGCGCGACGAGGCGCGCGGCGGCTATGTGCTGAACGGCCGCAAGTGGTTCACCTCCAACGCGATGCACCAGAACTGCCGGGTGCTGATCGTCATGGGCAAGACCGACCCGGAGGCGGCGCCGCACCGTCAGCAGTCGATGATGGTCGTGCCGCTGGACGCGCCGGGCGTGACGATTGTGCGGTCGCTGCCGGTCTACGGGTATCAGGACCGTGAGGGCCATGCCGAGATCACGTTCGAGGACGTGTTCGTCCCCTTCGAAGACCTGTTGAAGGGGGAAGGTGAGGGCTTCGCCATCAGCCAGGCGCGGCTGGGGCCGGGGCGCATCCACCACTGCATGCGGACCATCGGCATGGCCGAACGCGCGCTGGAGCTGATGTGCAAGCGGGCTCTGGATCGCGTGACCTTCGGGCGGCCGCTGGCCGAGCGGGCCAACATCCAGGACTGGATCGCCGAGGCGCGAATCGACATCGAGCAGACGCGCCTGCTGACGCTGAAGGCCGCCTGGATGATGGACACGGTCGGCAACAAGGCCGCGCGCACGGAGATCGCGGCCATCAAGGTCGCGGCGCCGGAGATGGCGTTGCGGATCATCGACCGGGCGATTCAGGTGCACGGCGGCGCCGGGGTCACGGATGACTTCCCGCTCGCGTCGGCGTGGGCGCACCTGCGCACGCTGCGGCTGGCGGACGGGCCGGACGAGGTGCATAAGCGGGCTATCGCGAAGATGGAGCTGGCTAAGTATCGCCTTTGACTTTGAAGAGACAGAGGCGGCTAAGTACCGGCATTGACCGGAGATGCGAAGTTGCCGCTGTTGCCGCTGTTGCCG
>JABFXP010000736.1 GCA_013361685.1 Catenulispora sp. | reverse complement strand
GAACCGAACTCGGCAGAGAAATCAGTCGCAAGCGCTTGAACAGCGGCGAGAACGTCGGTGTTGGTGGGCTCGTTCATGTGTCCAGCGTAGGGTCGCCGGTCCGACGAAAGCTGCATGTTCGAAGAATTTCCGTGTAGCGGCGTGTCGCGCCGCGGCGCCCGGCCCCGGGCTTCGCGGCGGTGTCGGCCCCTCAACCTCCACCGCCGCGAACAGCCCGCGGCCTTCTTGGTTCGCCGCCGTCCCGGCCCACCCGGCGCGGCGTGCGGAGCCTCGCGGATGGTGCCGCCGGGGGGCGGCCTGGTCGGAAACGCTGTTCCCGCGCCTGTCAGGGCTAGGCGGGCTGGCGTTCCCTCGCCAGTTCTGGGGAGCCGGCCGGCGCCTGGGCACCGGATCCGGCCTGGAATACGCTACGCCCTGCGATCCAGGTGCGCAGCGGGTGGTACCCGTCACTGAACCACACCAGGTCGGCGCGGGCGCCGGGTTCGATGCGGCCCAGATCGGCGCGGCCCAGGGCGTCGGCGGGGACGCGGGTGGCCGCTTCCAGGACCGAGGCCTCCTCCAGGCCGATGCCGACCAGGTTGCGGACGGCGCGGTCCAGGGTCAGCGCCGAGCCGGCGATCACGCCGGCCGCGTCGCGGGGCACGCCGTCCTCGTCGAGGAAGACCTCGATACCGGACAACTCGTAGGTGCCCGGCGGCATTCCGGCGGCGGCTATGGCGTCGGTCACCAGGGCCACCCGGCCCGCCGCGGCGCGCCAGACCAGGGTGCAGATCTCCGGGGCCACGTGGTGCAGGTCGGCGATCAGCCCGCAGGTGAAGCGGGAGTCGTAGAGCGCCGCGCCGGGGACGCCGGGTTCGCGGTGGTTCAGCGGGCGCTGGGCGTTGAAGATGTGGGTGACCAGGGTGGCGCCCTCGTCGGCGGCGGCCAGCACCTGTTCGGCCAGCGCGTCGGTGTGCCCGAGCGAGACCCGGACCCCGGCCTTGGCCAGGTGGCGCACCGCCTCCGGGCCGCCGTCCAGCTCCGGCGCCAGGGTCACCATGGTGACCAGGCCGCGGGTGCCGTCGGCGGTCAGCGTGTCCAAGACGGCGCCGACGCGTTCCGGCGTCGGCGCGACCAGGTACTGCGGGTCGTGGACCCCCGGTTTGCGCGGGGACAGGAACGGGCCCTCCAGGTGGACGCCCAGCGCCTGCGCCCCCGGCAGTTCGCCGAAGACCGCGCCGGCCCGCTCCAGTCCCACGAGCAGGACCTCCAGCGGGGCGGTGATGTACGTCGGCTGGAACGCCGTGACCCCGGTGCTCGGCAGCAGGCCGGAGATCCGGCGCCAGTCCTCGGGGGCGGCCTTGATGAAGTCGACGCCGAAGCAGCCGTTGGTCTGGATGTCCACCAGTCCCGGCGCGAGCACGCCGGATTCCAGGGCTATGTCCGCATCGGGCGCGGCGCCGTCCAGCACCTCGGTCACCACGCCGTCGTCGAAGACGACGGTGGCGGGGCCCGTCAGGCGTCCCTCGATCAGGACGCGCGGAGCTGAGATGCTGGTCACGACTAGAGATTGTGGACTAGACCAATATTGGATGTCTAGACCTATGTCTTAATCAGTGACACGAAGTGTCTCCTTGGCGGGTGGCGGTGGGAGACGGGTGGGGGAGTTCTTTGCGAGTTCGCGCAGGATCGCACGGATCTGCTGGCTCTCAAGGTCGGACAAATCGGCACGAGCCGTCACCCGCAGCCGGGACAGCCCGTCCGGCACCGACGGCGGCCGGAAGCAGCCGACCCGCAGGCCCCGCTCCAGGCAGAAGGCGGTGGCGGCGACCGCGGAGTCCGGATCGCCCATGATGATCGAGGTGACCGCGCCGCTCGGGGGAGTGGCGCGCAGCCCCACCTCAAGACTCAACTCGTAGAGCTCCCAGGAACGCTTGCGCACGAGTTCCGGCAGCCCGGGATCACGCCGGATCAGCCGCAGCGCGGCCAGCGCCGCCCCGGCCGAGGCCGGCGCCAGCCCGGTGTCGAAGATCATCGACCGGGCCGCGTCCACCAGGTGCGCGGTCAGCTCGGCGGTGCCCAGCACCGCACCGCCCTGCGACGCCAGCGCCTTGGACAGGGTGGCGGCGACCACCACGTCCGGCTGCCCGGCCAGTCCGGCGTCGGCGACGGCGCCACGGCCCCCAGGACCGGCCACACCGAACCCGTGGGCCTCGTCGACCACCAGGACCGCCCCGTGCGCCCGGCAGGCCGCGTGGAGCTCTCCCAGGGGCGCGGTGTCGCCGTCCACGGAGAACAAGGACTCCACGACGACCAGCGCGCGTTCCTCGCTCCGCTCCGCGAGCTCCCGGGCGACCGCCGCCACGTCGTTGTGCGGTGTGATCGCGATCCGCGCGCGGGACAGCCGCGCGGCGTCGATCAGCGAGGCGTGGTTCAGGCTGTCGGAGACGATCAGGTCGCCGCGGCCGGCCAGCGCGGTGATGATCCCGAGGTTGGCCAGGTAGCCGGAGGAGAAGACCAGCGCCGATTCGGTCCCGGCGTGCGCGGCGAGCTCGGCCTCGAGCTCGGCGTGCAGCTCGGTGGTCCCGGTCACCAGCCGCGACCCGGTGGAGCCCGCGCCCCACTCCCGCACGGCGGCCACCGCCCCGGCCACCACCTCCGGGTGCCGGGTCAGGCCCAGGTAGTCGTTGCCGGCCAGGTCGATCAGCGCCGCGTCGGCGGCCCGCGGCACCAGGCGGCGGCGCAGGCCCGCGGCGCGGCGCCGCTCGGCGCGCTCGGCGAGCCAGGACAGGGGTTCGGGGCGGGGGCGGT
>JABFXP010000118.1 GCA_013361685.1 Catenulispora sp. | reverse complement strand
TACTCGATCCCCAGCGCCTGCTTGATCGGGTCCAGCGCGAAGTACACCACGAACAGCGCCGCCACGATCCACATCAGCCAGTTCACGTCCCGCGCCTTGCCGAGCACCACCTTGAGCACGCAGAACAGGATGAAGCCGGCGCCGATGCCGTTGGTGATGCTGAACGTGAACGGCATCAGGGCCAGGGTCAGGAACGCCGGGACCGCGATCTCCCAGTCGTTCCAGTCGATGTCCTTGGCCTGGGTCATCATCAGGAAGCCGACGGCGACCAGCGCCGGGGCGGCGGCCTGGGAGGGGACGATCGTCAGGACCGGGGTCAGGAACGCCGCCAGGAACAGCAGGACGCCGGTGACGACGTTCGCCAGGCCGGTGCGCGCTCCCTCGCCGACGCCGGCGGCGCTCTCCACGAAGGTGGTGTTGGACGAGGCCGAGCCCGCGCCGCCGGCGGAGGCGGCCAGGCCGTCGATGAACAGCACCCGGCCGATGCCCGGCAGCCGGCCGTGCTCGTCGAGCAGCCCGGCCTCGCCGCTGACGCCGATGATGGTGCCCATCGCGTCGAAGAAGTCGGCCAGGATCAGGGTGAAGGCGAACACGAACGCGGTCAGGACGCCGGCGTGGTGGAAGGCGCCGAAGAGGCTGAACTCGCCGATCAGGCTGAAGTCGGGGTGCGCGACCACGCCGTCCGGGACCTTGGGGGCGATGGTGCCCCAGGCGGGGTCCGGGACCGTGGCGATCTTGTTCACGATGATGGCCAGCACGGTGGTGGTGACGATCGAGATCAGCAGGCCGCCGGGCACCCGCCGCACCAGCAGGCACAGGGTCAGCAGCAGGCCGATGCAGAAGACGAACATCGGCCAGCCCTTGAGCGTGCCGCCGGCGCCGAGGGTCACCGGGGTGCCGGAGCCCTTGCCGACGAAGCCCGCGTCGACCAGGCCGATGAAGGCGATGAACAGGCCGATGCCGACCCCGATCGCCTTCTTCAGGGCCAGCGGGATGGCGTCCATGATCTTCTGCCGCAGGCCGGTGACCACCAGCAGGCAGATGCCCAGCCCCTCCAGCACCACCAGGCCCATCGCGTCCTGCCAGGACATGGTCGGGGCCAGAGTGAACGCGACGACGCCGTTCAGGCCGAGCCCGGCGGCGATGGCCAGCGGCACGTTCCCGCCGACGCCCATGATCAGCGTCATCACGCCGGCGACCACCGCGGTCGAGGTGACCAGCGCCGTCTGGTTCAGCGTGTGCCCGAACTCGTCTTTCGCGCTGTGCAGGATGATCGGGTTCAGGACCAGGATGTACGCCATGGTGAAGAACGTGGCCAGCCCGCCCCGGACCTCCCGGGCGTACGTCGAGCCCCGGCCGTGCACCTTGAAGACGCGCTCGAGGACACCCACCCCGCCGGGACCCCCGGCGCCGCCCATCTCGACTGCCACCGCTACCCCTACTCCTCACCCGGCGAGATCGCGCGCCGATATCCTGTCCACATGACAACCCAGGGCCGCAGGCGCCGCGCGGAGGAACCGGAGGGCACGCCGGAGCGTGACCCGTCCGGGCGCACCGCCCCACCCGCCCCTCGCGGGCGCGCCGGCCGGCCCAAGCTGGAGCCGATGCAGATCAACGAGGCAAAGGTTATCTGGATCGGCATCGGCCTGTGGGCTGCGGCTTTCCTCATTTTGTTGCCTTTTCGTAAAGATCTCATCTCTGACGGCCACGGCTGGTGGCTCTACACCTGCCTGGCCGGCGCCGGACTGGGCATGGTCGGCCTGCCGATGGTCGGGCGCCGCAAGACCGTGATGGCGCGCGAGACCGAGCACGGCCGGGACGCCGGACGCGACGGCGGTGGCCGGGAGCGCAAGGGTAAGGACCGGAACAAGGCCGCCAAGTCCAAGCCCAAGAACAAGGGTCGCGGGCGGCGCTAGCCCGTCGGCCCGGACCGCCGGTTCCAGGCGTCGGCTCGGATCGTTCATCCCGCCTGTCAGTCCGGGTCGGCTGTCAGTCCGGATCCTCACCCCGGATCGTCCGTCCGACGCCCTCGTCGATTCGTCGGACCATACGCTTTCTTCGTGACCCTGGAACCGGCTGACTCGTTGACTGAGGGTGATCGCTCCCTTATCGGTCCCCTATAGGGATGTCCGCGCATCAGAGCTCTCCTGGTCCCTGGAAGCTCCGGACCAGCCCCCCTTGCACGCCCGCCGCCTCCCGGTCGGCCCGCTCGACGTCGAGGTCCGCATCCTCGGCGCCTCCCACCAGATCGTGGTCCGCGTCGCCGAGCGCCTGATCTGCCGCGAGACCGTCGCCTGCCGCGGGCCCGCCCCCGGGCCGCTGCCGATCGCCATAGAGCGCGAACTCGACGACGGCTACCACTACGAGGTCCGCTGCGAGGTCCGGGCCGTCGACCCCGAGCACTTCCCGTCCTGGGCGCTGGCCCTGCACGACTACGCCGGCGCGCTCCCGGACGCCACCGTCGCGGTGTTCCCGGCCAGCCCCGAGGCCGTCACCGCGGTCGTCGTCGAACCGCTGCCGGCCCGGCTGCACGGCGTGCTCTGGCGCACCTGGCACACCTATCCGCACGCCGCCGGCGGCGGCGACGTGGTCGCCACCAGGACGGTCCTGCACCGTGCACCCCCCTCTGGTGGCGCCGGAGGGGGCATGCCAGGCTTGAGGCCATGACGACGGCCTTGATTACCGGGGCGACGGCCGGCATCGGTGCCGCGTTCGCCCGCCGTTTCGCGGCGGCCCGCTATGACCTGGTGCTGGTGGCCCGGGACGTCGAGCGCCTGGAGAACAGCGCCGCCGAGTTGTCGCTGCTGGGGGCCGGCCAGGTCGAGGTGCTGCCGGCCGACCTCGCCACCGCCGACGGCCGCGCGCTGGTCGAGGACCGTCTCGCCGACCCGCTGCGCGGGGTCGACGTCCTGGTCAACAACGCCGGCTTCGGCCAGGGCACCGCCTTCTTGTCGCACCCCGTCGAGGACGAGGAGGCGATGCTCGACGTGCTGGTCCGCGCGGTGCTGCGGCTGACCCGCGCGGCGCTGCCCGGCATGATCGAGCGCGGGCGCGGCGCCGTCATCAACGTCTCCTCGGTCGCCGCCTTCGTCCCGCGCGGCACCTACAGCTCCGCCAAGGCCTGGGTCACCACCTTCAGCGAGTCGATCGCCGCCGAGGTGCACGGCACCGGCGTGCGGGTGATCGCGGTCTGCCCCGGCTTCACCCACACCGAGTTCCACGAGCGCGCCGACATCGACACCGCCGACATCCCGGGCTGGATGTGGCTGGAGGCCGACGAGATCGTCGAGGGCGCGCTGAAGGACCTGCGCCGCGGCGTCCCGATCAGCGTCCCGAGCGTGCAGTACAAGGCGCTCACCGCGGTCGCCAAGCTGGTCCCGCGGAATCTGGTGACCAAGGTCAGCCGCGGGATGTCCAAGCGCTGGTAACGTGCCACCAGGCACGCGCTCCGCAAAGCTGTGCGGACGCGGCCGGCTTCCGCATGAGGGGGTGGGTCCGCGATGACGTTCGAAGTCGAGGTGCCGCTGCGGCACCGCACGATCTGGCCGGCGTTCACCGATCCCGGGAAGACGGCCCGTGCGGTCCCCGGGCTGACCGTCGACGCGGTGCACCCGGTGCCGCCGGGCGAGGGCTCCGACGGCGTGGCCGGCGACGTGGTGGCCGGCCGGCTGAAGCTGCGGGTCGGCGCGGGCGCGTCCGGTGCGGCCATCACCTACCGGGGCACCGGCTGCATAGCCTCCGCGAACGCCCAGAAGGGCACGCTGGACATCGCCGTGGACGCCGCCCAGGCGCGCGGCGACGGGGCGCTGGCCGGATACCTGCGGGTCACGCTGACCCCGGCCGGGGACGCGGGGGAGCGCACGCTGATCTCGGTGGTGCCGGAGCTGGAACTGTCCGGGCGCGCGCTGGAGTTCGCGCGGGAGGACTGGCACGCGGCGGTCGGCGCGCTGGCGGCGGCGTGGGTCGAGGCGCTGACGGCGGACTGCGTCGATGCTGACGACGCCACCGCCACCGCCACCGCCACCGACACCGACGCCGACAGCCAGACCGACACCCAGACCGACTCCGCCACTCCCGCCGCCGAAGCCGACGACACCGGTGCCGAATCCGGGGCTGGTGCCGAATCCGAGGCGGGTGCCGGAGTCGCGGCCCCCCTCGATCAGGAACCTGCTGCCGTCGAGGCCGAAGCGATCGCCGAACCCGAAGCGGACGCTGAACCCGAACTCGAGCCTGAACCCGAACCGGAAACCGCGACCCTCACCGAAGTCGAAGCCGAACGCGAACCCGAAGATCAGCAATCATTCGCAGATCCCGATGTGATTTCCGAAGACCCGCTGGAGCCGCTCTGGCAGGGCCGATACGAGAAGAACCGCTGGCTTCCGGCGATCGTGGCGCTGACATTGTTCCTGCTGATCAAGCGCCGGCGTCGGCACCGCACCGATCCGCCGGGCGCGGATTCATCATTTAGGATGGAATAGCCCGCAGATAGCTGCCTTGAGCAGACCTCGGCTCGTACATTGGCGCGCAAGTCGGTACATCACACCGGATGGCTGGATGCCTGGCATCCAGCGACGCGAACAGTTCGATCCGAGGAGCACCAGCAGCATGTACGTCGAGGGATGGAACGTCCACCGGGTCATCCGGCCCGCACGCCTCGCCAACGCCGTCGTCGAGCGGTTGCTGCTGCGCATACTGGAAGGCGAGTTCCCGCCGGGGACCGACCTGCCCCCGGAGGCCGCGCTCGCGGCCGAGTTCGCCGTCAGCCGCACCATCCTGCGCGAGGCGCTGAAGGCCCTGGAGGAGAAGCGGGTCCTGCGGATCCGCCACGGCCGCGGCACCACGGTGCGCGCCAAGAGCGAGTGGAACCTGCTCGACCCGCTGGTGCTCTCGGTCCAGCTGGAGTACGAGTCCTCCCCGGAGCTGGTCGAGGAGCTCGGCGAGGTCCGCACCGCGCTGCTGACGCTGATGGCCGAGCTCGCCGCCCGCCGCATCCACCCGCCGCAGCGCGAGCAGCTGGCCGCGGCCCTGGAGCGGATGCGCGCCGCGGCCGAGGACCCGGCCCCGTTCCACGAGGCGGCGGTGGCCTTCACCCGGGCCCTGGCCGAGGCGGCCGGCAACGAGGTGGCGCGGTGCGTCATCGAGACCATCGACGTGCCGCACGGCGGCCAGGACGACGACCCGGGCAAGCTGGCCGAGGCGATGAAGCTGAGGCTGCTGCTCGCGGAGGCCGCGCACGCCACGGTCGCGGCCGGCCCGGGCGCGCCGGCCGGTTCGGTGCCGGCTCCCGCGCCGGCCCCGGCCGCCGCACCGCAGGGCTCTGCCACGGCGGCCGGTGTACCGGGCGCTCCCGGCGCCGTCCCGCCCGGCTCGCAGCCGTTACGGCAGGTCGCGACGGTCCCGCTGAACCGGCACGGGCTGCGGGCGCCGGCTCAGTCGGCCCGGGTCTAGACGATTGATTCCTGGGGGTTCCGGCATCCGGGACCGCACCTGACATGCGAACCTGCGAAACGGCTCAGCGGCAAGCATGGGCGTCCCGGACGACCTCCCTCATCCCGGTGTGGCTGTGGGTGGTCGGCCGGGGCGGCCAGGCGCCGCCGATCAGCCGTTTCGCGCCGGTACCCCCAGGAATCAATCGTCTAAGGAGTCTGCCCCTCCTGCCGCCCAACGGGGACTGCGGGGAGCGAGAAATGAAGAGCGCGTGTTCGGCCCCGCCGGGTTGTTCGGATCCTGCGGGGCCTTCGCGTGCTCAGACCGCGGCCGAGGTCCGCGGGGCTGCGGTGAGCAGGCGGCGCAGCGCGACCGGCGTGTGGCCGACGTGGTCCCGCACGGTCCGCGTCAGGTGTGCCTGGTCGGCGAACCCGAGCTCGACGGCGAGGTCGGCGAGCGCGGTCTCGCCGTCGCCGAGCCGTTCCATGGCGCGGCCCACCCGCACGCGGTTCCGGTAGCGGGTCAGCGAGACCCCGGTCCGGCGGGAGAAGACCCGGCTGAGGCGGAACGGCGACACCCCGAGCAGGTCGGCCAGCGAGCGCAGACTCGCCGCCTGGGGGACGTCGGAGAGGATCGCGTCGCGGGCGGCGGCGGCCAGGGCGTCGTCGGTTGCCAAGGATCTGGCGGTGAACCCTGCGGCAAGGCCGACAAGCTTCAACAACTCTTCTGCAGTCGCATAGTCGGCATCGCCTGTGGATGCTGCTATTAGGAGTCGCCTATGTGTGAACTCCATACGAGCATCTACATATACGGCGGTGCCTATAGGAAGCTGTCCCCAGAGTTCGGGGGAGAACTCGATCGATGTGCACAGGTCTCCGCCGGTCGGATGCGCAAAGCGTTCTTCTTCGCCGGGAGCGGCCAGATAGGCAGTCGTCCGGTCCAGATCGGCTTCCGCTCCGTTCGCCGAACGCCGGAACCGCCCCCGCCGGATGAGCACCAACCGGTGCTGCCGGTGCTCCTCGCTCGGCGACCAGCCGGCGTGGCCGCCCGGGCACGTGACCTCGTGCACCGAGAACCCGGGCCGGTTCGCGAGCGTGACGGCGGTCTGCACCCTCCCGAGGGTACGGGCCGCCGCCGACAGGCCGGGCTCGGCGAGGACCTCCACTAGCGGGACCGGTCTCGCGGGCTGAGCATCATGGCCCGGGCCAGGCAGGCCGCCGCGCCGGTGGACAGCAGGGCCCGGGCGATGTTCCACGTGTTCCAGGTGTTCTCGAAGTGCGCCCGCACCGCCGCGGGGTCGGCGATCCGTACCGATCCAGAAAGCTGTGCCGGATCCCCGGCCGCCGCGAGGTCGTTGTTCAGCGGGATGTTGATCCCCATCGTGGTCAGCAGGCCGATCACGTAGAGGCCGAGCGCCGCGCCGATCCACAGCCGCAGCCGGCGGTCCGGCCAGAACTTGCGGAGTGCCCAGGCCGGGAGCACCAGTGCTCCGAAGAAGCTCAGGAAGAACACCGGATTCTCGATCTTGGCGTTGATGTTCTGCATCGCCTCGATGAAGGTGCGGTCTCCGGAGGCTCCGAGGCCCGGCATCACCGCGCAGGCGAAGACGTAGTAGGAGCCCGCGATCAGGCCGGTGACGACGGTGGCCGAGGCCAGGATCGCGGTGCCCCTGTCGGTCGAGGTCACTTCCAGGCCCCGTTCTCGGCTGCGGCGGCGGCGTAGTCGGCGAAGTCACGCGGCGCGCGGCCCAGGGCGCGGCTCACGCCGTCGCCGATGTGGGCGTTGCGGCCGTCCAGGACTTCGGTGAAGAGGTACGAGAGCATGTCGATCACTTCCTGCGGCTCGCCGGCCTCGGCCAGGTAGCCGGTGAAGGCGTTCAGCGGGATCGGGGCGAAGGTGATCTCACGGCCGCTGGCCCGTGCTATCTCGGCGACGGCTTCGGCGAACGTCAGCAGCCGCGGACCGGTGACCTCGTAGACCTGGCCCCGGTGGCCGTCCTCGGTGAGCGCGGCGACGGCGACGTCGGCGATGTCCTCGGCGTCGACGAACGGCTCGCCGACGTCCCCGACCGGCAGCGCCACCTCGCCGGAGAGGACCGAGTCCAGGAACGCGCCCTCGGAGAAGTTCTGCGCGAACCAGCTGGCCCGCACGACCGTCCACTCCAGGCCGGTTTCGGCGATCACCTTCTCGGCCCGCTGGGCCTCGACCTCGCCGCGGCCGGACAGCAGCACCAGGCGGCGGACGCCGGCCTGTCGGGCCTGCTCGCCGAAGGCCGCGACGGCCTCCGGCGCGCCGGGCACGGCCAGGTCGGGGAAGAAGGACACGTAGACGCTGGTGACGCCGTCCAGGGCGGCGGGCCAGGTCGCCGGGTCCTCCCAGTCGAAGGCCGGGCTCGCGGTGCGGGAGCCGCGGCGGACCGCCACGCCGGCGGCCGTCAGGCGCTCGGCGACGCGGCGGCCGGTCTTGCCGGAGGCGCCCAGGACGAGCGTCAGGGGCTTGACCTGGTCCACGGTGGTCGTCTCGGTGGTCTGGGCGGTGCTTGTGTTCTCGTTCATGTGCTCCAGTACACCGGCTGTGAGTGAGACTTGGAATGGTTCAGACTCCACGTATCCATACGCCATCGTCTACAGTCGGGGCATGGACGTGATAGCCGGGTTGCTGAACGGGCCGCGCGCGGACGGGGCGTTCCTGCTCCGCTCGCTGCTGACGCCGCCATGGTCGCTGCGGGTGCAGGACCGCGCGCCGCTGACGCTGGTCGCGGTGGTCTCCGGGACCGCGTGGGTGCTGCCCGAAGGCGGGCCGCCGACCGAGCTGCACCCCGGCGACCTGGCGATCCTGCGCGGTCCGGACCCCTATGTGTTCGCCGACGACCCCGGGACCGAGCCGCAGGCCCTGATCCATCCCGGGCAGCGCTGCACGACGCCGTCCGGTGAGGACCTCGGGGACCTGCGCACGCTGGGCACGCGCAGCTGGGGCAACGCCCGGGACGGCGCGACCGTGCTGGTGACCGGCACCTACCAGGTGCTCAGCGAGATCTGCGCCCCGCTGCTGGCCGCCCTGCCGCCGCTGGCGGTGCTGCGCGACGGGGAGTGCGACACGCCGCTGATCCCGCTGCTGGGCGCCGAGGTCGCGCGCGACGCCCCGGGCCAGGAAGCGGTGCTGGACCGGCTGCTCGACCTGCTGACCGTGGTGGCTCTGCGCACCTGGCTGGCCCGCCCCGACGTGGAAGCCCCGGCCTGGTACCGGGCCCAGGACGACCCGGTGCTGGGTACCGCCCTGCGGCTGATGCACGACGACCCGGCGCACCCCTGGACCGTCGCGGAACTCGCCGACGCCGCCCACGTGTCGCGCGCGGCGCTGGCCCGCCGCTTCACCGCCGAGGTCGGCGAACCGCCGATGGCCTACCTGGCGAACTGGCGCCTGGCGCTGTCGGCGGACCTGCTCTGCGATCCCTCGGCGACCATCGCCTCGGTCGCCGAGCAGGTCGGTTACGGCAGCGCCTTCGCGCTGAGCACCGCGTTCAAGCGGGTGCGGGGGATCAGCCCGAAGGAACACCGGGAGCGGGTCGTGCGGGAGGCGACGCCGGTCGCGGCGGTGCGACCGTGGCGGGTGGCGGTGTAGAGCCGCCTCCGCGTCCCTACCGCAGACTCACCGCCATGGCCTCCACCGCCAGCAGCGGCGCCACGTTCCGCTCCACCGCCTTGCGGCACGCCAGCACCGCCTCGATCCGCCGCAGCGTCGCCTCCGGCGTCCCCGCCGCGGCGACCCGGCGGACGGCGGCGTACTGGTCGTCGTGGATCGGCTCGGTCACGTCCCCGCCGGGCCCGCCGAGGGCGCCGAGCTGCACCGCCAGCACGTCCCGGTAGAACGCGGCGAGGTCGACCAGAGCCAGGTCCAGGGAGTCGCGCTGCATGCGGGTGGCACGCTTCTTCTGACGGCTCTCCAGGTCCTTCAACGCCCCGGCCGCGCCCGGTACCGCCTTGCGCGACCCCTCCTGATACCCCAGCGCGAGCCGCAGATCGGCGGTCTCCACCGCGTCGCGTTCCTCGGCGGTGCGCTTCGCCTCCGATATCGTCGCGTCGACCAGCTTCTGCGCCGCCGCCAGCGCGGAGCCTATGTCGGTGAGCGACGACGCCAGCGCCAGCACCTCGGTCCGTTTGGCGCGCGCCTCGTCGTCGGTGGCCAGGCGCTTGGCGCGGCCGATGTGCCCCTGCGCGGCGCGCGCGGCCTCGCGGGCGCGGACCGGGTCCACGCCGTCCCGCCGGACCAGGATCTCGGCCACCGCCGACGACGGCGGGGTGCGCAGCAGCAGGTGCCGGCAGCGGGAGCGGATGGTGGGCAGCATGTCGTCGCGGCCCGGCGCGCACAGGATCCACACCGTGCGCGGCGAGGGCTCCTCGACGGCCTTCAGCAGCACGTTGCCGGCCGCCTCGGTGAGCCGGTCGGCGTCCTCGATGAGCAGCACCTGCCAGCGGCCCGAGGCCGGGGTCATCGACGAGCGGCGCACCAGGTGCCGGGTGTCGGCGACACCGATCGAGAGCTGGTCGGTGGCCAGCTGCAGCACGTCCGGGTGGGTGCCGTCGAGCACGGTGCGGCAGCCCAGGCAGTGGCCGCAGCCCGGCTCGCCGGGGGTGGTGCACTGCAACGCCGCCGCGAACGCCCGCGCCGCGGTCGAGCGGCCCGAACCGGGCGGGCCGGTCAGCAGCCAGGCGTGGGTCATGCCCTGGCCGAGCGCGGCCTGCGCCAGCTCCGCGCCGACGTGGTCCTGGCCGACGAGGTCGGTCCAGACGCCGTAGGGCTCGAAGGCGGTTCCGCGGTCCGGGCTGCTCACGAATCCTCCTGAGACTTGCGGGGCCGAGGCTGGTTGCGGACCCCCAGCAGCTCGTCGGTCAGGGACAGCGCGTCCGGCTCGCCGATGTCCTCGAACTCCGGCTCGGCGACGTAGTCCGGGACCTCCCACTCGCCGCGGGCCGGCGGTGCGGCGATGTCGGCGGTCTCGGCGCGCGGGGTCTGGCCGCTGTCCGCGTGCTGAGCCGCGGCCCGCTGCCAGGCCTGCTGCCGGGCTTCGTCACGGGCCGCCTGCTGCCGGGCCGCCTGCTCGGCCTGGTCCCGCTCGGCTTGTTCGCGCTCCGCCTGTTCC
>JABFXP010000350.1 GCA_013361685.1 Catenulispora sp. | reverse complement strand
AGCGGACCGCGGCGATCGGCCGGAGCGGCCGGAGCGGCCCGGACGGCCCGCCTGGTCGACATGGTCGGAATGGTCCGACCGGCTGGAACGGACGGAGCGGCCGAAACGGCCCGAGCCGCCGGAGCGGCCGGCCGAGGACGCCTGGCCGACGCCGACTTGGTTCTGCGCGAACGCGGCGCAGGTGCGGGCGGCGGTGGCCACCGTACTCGGCGCCGGCCCGCGGGACGACGCCGGCGTCTTCGGCGGCGCGCACCGGACGGCACTGGTCCAGGAGCGGCTGCCGGGCCCGGAGTTCTCCGTCGACACGGTGTCGGTCGACGGCGTGCACCTGATCGCCGAGACCTGGCGCCACACCCTGCGGACCACGCCGGCGGGCATCTCGCTGGCCGACTACGACGAGCCCGCCGACCCGCGCTCCCCCGAGATCGCCGGACTCCACGACTACGTGCTGCGCGCCCTGGACGCGCTGGGGATCCGGCACGGCGCCGCGCACAGCCGGGCGGTGCTCACCCCCCGCGGCCCGGTGCTGGTCGATCCCGGCCCCGGACTGGCCGAGGGGGTGCTGCCGTGGGTCGCGGAGAAGTTCCTCGGCCACTCCCACGCCGGCCTGCTCGCCGAGAGCATCACCCGGCCCCGCGAAGCGCTGCGGTACGCCGGCCGGCCGCCGGAGCCCTGGCCGGAGCCCATCCGGCGGGTGGCGCTGATCAACCGGCGGCCGGGCACCGTGCGGCCCTCGGCGCACTGGGCCGGCGTCCTGGAGGCGCTGCCCACGGCGGTCGCGGTGGCCGCGGCCGCCGGCTCCGGGATGGACCTGCCGGCCACCCGCGACCCGGCCACCTCCCCCGGCGCGGTCTACCTCAGCGCCTCCGACCCGGCGCGGATCGAACGCGACTATCTGACGATCCGTGAGTGGGAACAACAGGGGCCTTACACCGGCTGAGCGGACCGGCCCGGCGACCGCCGCCTCTGGTGTCCGCGACAACGCGCCCGGGGCCGGTTTGTCTCCCCGAACAAACCCGCTCCCCGCGCGTGACGCGCCGGGCGCACGGGCCGTTTGCCAGGCGTGGACATCCAGGAAGCCGACATCGCCGCCATGGGCCGGGAAGAGCTCGAAGAGCTCATCGACCGCGCGGTCCGTCCGGACGTGCCGCTGCGCGTGCTGTTCGCGGCCCTGGACCGCTATACGGAACTGCTGCGGCCGGTGCTCGACGACGAGGGCGAATCCGCACCCGAACCCGCCGCATCCGAACCGCCGGTATCCGGAGCGGCCGTATCCGGACCGGCCCTCACCTCCGCGGCACCGCCGAAAGCACCGGGAGCGGCGCGGACCCACATCGTGCCGGTGGCACCCGTGACCGGGGTGACGATGTTCCACGTGGCGCCCGAACTGTCCGATCCCCGGCGGTGACGCCGCCGGCGAGGCGGGCACGGCCCCCTTCGTCAGGTCTCGATTCTGCAATACGTTGACGTCCCGTCAACCGGACAGACTAGGTTTGCGAAGGGGGTTGGGGTGATTCCTTCCAGGCGGAACCCCTATCCTGCTGTCCCGGTTCGGGGTTTCGTCAATCGATTCAAACTGTGGGGGTCAGCATGCAACCGCTGGACGCGGGGGATCCGACGCGGATCGGGCCGTACGCCATTCTCGGCGTGCTCGGCAGCGGCGGCATGGGCAAGGTGTATCTGGGCCGTTCCACCGGCGGCCGGACGGTGGCCGTGAAGGCCGTGCGCCCGGAGTTGGCCGACGACGCGGGCTTCCGGGTCCGGTTCCGCAACGAGGTCGAGGCCGCCAAGTCGGTCTCCGGGGCGTTCACCGCCGCCGTCGTGGACGCCGACACCGAGGCGCGGGTGCCCTGGTTCGCCACCGCGTTCATCGCCGGCATATCGCTCGGGGACGCCGTGACCGGGCACGGGCCGCTGCCCGAGCCCACACTGCGGACCCTGGCCGCCGGGCTCACCGAGGCCATCGCGGCCATCCACCGCACCGGGATCATCCACCGGGACCTCAAGCCGGCCAACGTGCTGCTGGCCCTGGACGGCCCCTACGTCATCGACTTCGGCATCACCCGCGCCACCGAGGGCACCGCGCTGACCACCGCCGGCACCGTCATGGGCTCGCCCGGCTTCATGTCCCCCGAGCAGGCCTCGGGCATCCGGGTCGGCCCGGAGACCGACATGTTCTCCCTCGGCGCCACCCTGGTGTTCGCCGCGACCGGGCGCAGCCCCTTCGGCGACGGGCCGACGCCGGCGCTGCTGTACCGGGTGGTCAGCACCGACCCGGACATCACCGGCGTCCCGGACTCGCTGCGGGACATGATCAGCGCCTGCCTGAGCAAGGAGCCGGCGCGCCGCCCGACCACCCAGCAGATCAGCGACTACCTGGCGCACAACGCCCCGGCCCCGACCACCGGCGGCTGGCTGCCGCCGGCCTACACCGACGCGATCGTGGCCGCCAGCAACGTCATGACGCACATGGGCGCCCAGGGACCGGCCCTGCACCTGAGCCAGACCCGGCCGGAGTACCAGCAGAACTACGGCTCGGGCCCGAACTCGCTGCCGCCGCAGGGCGGCTACCAGCAGCCGCAGTACCAGCAGACCGCGCAGAGCGGCGTCGGCGCCATGGGCATGGGCGGCATGGGGCCGGGCCCGAACGGCATGAACGGCCCGAACGGGCCGAACGGCACGATCGGCGGCGGCAAGGTGAGCCGGCGCGCGCTGATCGGCCTGATCGGCGGCGGCGTGGTGGTCCTGGGCGGCGGCACCGCGGCCGCTCTGGCGATGTCGGGCGGCGGGGACAAGCCCACCCCGGGACCCACGAACACCCCGGCCACCGGCTCGTCCACTCCGACCAACCCGACCACCGCGCCCACGACCACCGACAGCACCACCGCGACGACGGCCCCGCCGGACCCGAACCCGTCCACCTCCCCGGTGGACACCGGCACCCCGAAGCAGGTCACCATCGGCGGCAACCAGCCGAACACGGCCTGGACCGCGCAGACCTCCGACGAGATCTGGGGCACCGCGCTCAACAAGGACGTGCTGTTGCTCGTGGGCACCGAGAAGACGCACGCTCTGAACATGCAGGGCCAGGTCAAGTGGCCGGACGTGGAGTGCGGCTCCGGCACCGTGGGCGTCCTGACCGCGCTGGACGGCAGCACCGTCTACCTCAGCGGTCTGGACAACAAGGGCGGCGAGCCGGTCTTCGCCATCGACATGAACACCGGCCACGTGCTGTGGACCCTGCCGCAGGTCGACCGCCAGTGGTCCCCGCAGGGCTCGGCCGGCGTCCTGGGCAACCAGATCATCGTCTCGGTGAACATCAACGTCCAGGGCTACGGCGTGATGTCCATCGACAAGAACACCCACCAGCTGCTGTGGAAGGCGAACACGCCGAAGATCGGCTCGGTGACCGTTCCCCCCAAGGGCAACCTGATATTCGTCGGCCACGACACCCAGGGCGTCGACAACTCCGGCACCATCACCGCCCTGGACGTCACCCAGCAGGGCAAAGAGGTCTGGCACTTCGACCAGAAGTACGCCGTCTTCGGAGAATCCGGCGAGAGCTTCTTCGCCTGCACCGACAAGTTCGTGGTGGTCGGCGGTCAGAAGCTCACCGCCCTGGACATGAACGGCAAGGTGGCCTGGCAGGCCCGGGTCGGCGACCCCGACAGCTCCCCCAGCATCTGCGACGGCCCCATCTACGACGGCAAGGGCAAGATCTTCGTCACCGCCGACGAGTACCTCGCCGCGGTCGACGCCAACAACGGCAACGTCCTGTGGCAGGGCAAGGGGCCCAACCAGTTCTCGATCAGCAACCCCTTCACCGTCGCCGACGACACCGTGTACTGCGTGGACTACAAGGGCACCCTGTACGCCCTGGACGCCAACACCGGCACCACCAAGTGGGCCTACTCCAACGCCCTGCTGGCCGGCCAGTCCCCCACCACCCTGACCGCCGGCAACGGCAAGGTGTTCTACACCGCCGGCCACGCGGTCATGGCGTTCGCCGCCAGCGGGAAGTGACGCCCTGTAAGTAAAAATCCTGATAAGCGATCGGCGTCCGGCGTGCTCCGCCGGGCGCCGATCCGCTTTCCGCCCCGTCGGCCCTGGGAAACCTGCGCCGCCTGCTATCAGTACACTGATGACACACGGGGGGCACCATGAAAAGGGGTTGTCATGTATGAGTCCGAGAAGGCGTGGCAGGACGTCGACGCCTACTTCGTCGACACACTCGTCCCGGAAGACGACGCACTCCAGCAGGCCCGGCTGTCCGGCCGGCAGACCACGATGCCGCGGGCCGAGGTCGCGGCGAACCAGGGGAAGCTGCTGGCTCTGCTCTGCCAGATCGCCGGCGCCCAGCGCGTGCTGGAGTTCGGCACGCTGGCCGGCTACAGCACCATCTGGCTGGCTCGCGCCGTCGGCACGCAAGGCCACGTCACCACCTTGGAGCTGGAACCCGGCAACGCCGCGATCGCCACGGAGAACTTCCACCGCGCGGGCGTCGCCGACCGCGTCACCGTCATCACCGGCCCCGCGACCGAGTCGGCCGAACGCCTCATCGCCGACGGCGCCGCGCCCTACGACTTCGTGTTCATCGACGCCGACAAGCCGAGCAACCCCGCATATCTCAAGGCTTCCATGGCCTTGACCGGCCCCGGCAGCGTCATCGTGATCGACAACGTCGTGCGCAACGGCGCCGTCACCGATCCGGCCAGCCCCGACGAGCGGGTCCGGGGAGTCCGCGCCGTCCTCGCCGACATCGCCGAGGACGAGCGGCTGGAGGCGACCGCGTTGCAGACCGTCGGTTCCAAAGGCTGGGACGGCTTCACGGTCATCCGACGGGTCCGCTGAATCTGTTTCAGGGTATTTCCATACCGAGTTCGGTCCGCAGCCGGGAACGCAGCGCGTCTTCCAAGGCCGAAGGCCATTGCGCACCGCTCCGGGAAGCGAGATCACGCGCAACCGGGAGGAACAGGCGTGCGCAGGCCGTATGTGCTTCCAGAACGCTGTCACGACCCGCCACGACCGCCGGCAACTCGGCGAGTCGCTGAAGGCGTTCCGGCGGAAGCAACGCATTGAGGTGCAGGGCGCCGCCGCGATCTTCCACGGCGACGTCCTCCACGAACAACTGGACCACCAGGCCCCGCAACAATCCCGCTCCCGACACCCCGGCCACGTACTCCGCACGCCCCAGCACCACCGGCAGCAAGCCCAGGACGCGCAGGAACTCCGTGGCGAGCGCCACGATCCGGTTCGGATCCGGAGCCTGCGGCGTCCCGCCCGGGCCGAGCCGGTCGTTCAGCCCGCCCCGATCGAACAGCGGTTTCAGGACGGCGCGGCTGCGGTTCGGAACGTCGTCGGGCACGCCGATCGAGACGTCCCAGCGCCGCCACTGCGGCGTGATGTGCAGGAACGTGCTGCCGAAGACGCGCTGCCGCAGCACCGACGGCGCTATGCGGTCGGCCGACTGCGGCCAGTCGGCGACGACGTCGTCCTTGTCCTCGGGCCGCACCACGAGCCACAGGTCCACGTCGCTGTGCCGATCCGCGGTGCCCCGCGCGTGGCTGCCCATCAGCCAGGCCGCGAGGATCCGTTTGTCCGAGCGGAGGACTTCGACCACCCGGTCAAGGAACTGTTCTACGGTCTCATCCGGCATGCGGGCTCCCCGTGAGCGCTCGACAGGTACGGCCGATGCTATCCCCGAGCCCTGCGACGCCCGACGATCAGGACGCTGAGCGGGATGGCACCCACGCCGCCGGCGGCGAGCAGGCCGAGCCACACAGCGTTCGGCGCCACAGGATCGGAGTCCGGGGTCACGATGTCCACCACGGCGACGGTCGTCGCCCGGGAACCGGACAGGTAGCCTCTGATGGACCTGGACGGCGGCGAAGACGCGGACCGGGTCGGAGCCCCGCCGACCTCCCCGGCGAGCGTGATCGTCGCCCCGGGCGGCAGGGGTGTGCCCGCCGCCGACGTTCCCGAGGGCTGCCGGCCCCCGGCCGCCGGGCTTTGCGCCGGCCCCGTGGACCCGGACGGGGACGTGCCGCTCGGCGAGGTCGGGACGGTCGCGGCGGACGTCGGCTTCGACGCGGAGGCGCTGGAGCCGCTGGAGCCCGAAGCCGACGGCGCCGACGTCCCCGCCTTGGGCGCCCCCAGCGACCCGACCGCCGAAACGTGCCCGTCGGCCGCCAATCCCCAGTCCATCAGCAGCGCGGCCTGATCGAAGATGTCGGTGCCGCCGAGCATCAGCGTCTCGATGACCGTGTGACCGTCGCGGACCGCGGCTCCGACGTAGGTGTGCCCGGCCTTCGTCGTGATGCCGCCCTTGATCCCGATCATGCCCGGATAGCTCAGCAGCATCGGATCGTGGCTTTTCAGCGCGATGGATGTGCCGTCCGGCCCCGGGAACGCCGCCTGCCGCAAGCCGCAGTAGGCCCGGAACGACGCGTTGTCCAGTCCGGCCCGGGCCAGCACGGCGAGGTCGTACGCGCTGGTGACCTGCCCGTCGGCGTCGTACCCGTCCGCGTCGGCCACGACGGTGTCGTTCGCCCCGAGCGACCGCGCCTTCTTCTGCATCAATGCCACGGTGGTGTCCAGCCCGCCGGCCAGATGCGCGAGTTCGGCGACCGCGTCGTTGGCGGAGTCCAGGAACGTGGCCCGCCACAGATCGGCCACCGTGTACGTGACGCCGGCCGTCATCCCGACGACGCTGCCGTCGGGCTCGGCGGCGAAATCAGAAGCCTTCGGCGTGACGGCCATCGACGGCGACAGCCGCGGAAGAAGTGTGTCCGCCGTCAGCACCTTGAGCGTGCTCGCCGGGTACAGCGCGCGGTGCGGAGACCGCTCAGCGAGGATCTGGCCGGTGTCGTAGTCGGCGACGACGTACGAGGCCACGTCCACGTCCGGCGGCGCCGGAACGGCGTCGGCGGCGTGCGCCGTCGCGAACCCCCCGGCCGGTGTCACGACCGGTGTCACGACCAGTGCCGCGAGCACGGCGGCGGCACAGAGGACAGGGGCACGGAAGCACAGTCTGACCGCCACACGCGGACGGTATCAGCGCCCTCGATCACTGCTCAACACCGATTCCCACTTCTCCGTTGACACTGTCATATGACAGTGTCACGATAGGCGCTGTGAGCGAGGAACCGGCGGAGTGGACCATCGACCGGCTGGCGCGGCTGGCCGCGGCGGCGCTGGCCGCCGGTGCGCTGACGCCGCAGCCCAACGGCCGGATCAGGGAGGTGCCCGACGTGCGGACCATTCGCTACTACACCTCGATCGGGCTGCTCGACCGTCCGGGCGCGATGCGGGCGCGGACCGCGCTCTACGGGCGCCGGCACCTGGCGCAGCTGGTCGCGATCAAGCGGCTGCAGGCGTCCGGACTGACGCTGACCGAGGTGCAGCAGCGGCTGCTCGGCGCGGACGTGGCGGCGGTGGAGCGGATCGCGATGCTGCCGGAGGATGTCAGTGCTCTGGAAGCCGAGACGGCGGACGACGGGCAGTCCGTGAACGGGGTGTCGAACGGGGCGACGGCCGCGCCGAGGCCCCGTGAGCGGTTCTGGTCGGTCCGGCCGGCGCTGCCCGGTACGGCGGCGGCGTTTGAGGACGCTGACATCGCGGCGTCGGTATCGCGTGCGCCCGCCGCGCCCGCCGAACCCACAGCGCCGCCGACCGCACGGAGCGCGTCCGCAGAGCCCACCGCACCGACAGCACCGACAGCACCGACAGCACCAGCGCTCGTATCCGGCGTCCGCCTGACCGCCGACGTGACACTCCTGTTGTCGGCGGACCCCGGCCGCGTGCCGGACGCCGCCGACCGGGCCGCCATCGCCGAGGCGGCGCGCCCGCTCCTGGACCTGCTCCACCGACTCGGGCTGTCAGAGGCCTGACTTACCTTAGGGGGAAGACCAACCATGACCGTTCGAACCGGTGTCGTCGAAGTCGTCGAGGAGACGCCGCGCCTGGAGCCGGAAGGCGGCCTGGGGGCGCTGCGGACCGAACGCGGGAACCTGCCGCTGGAGGCGGTCGAGGTCCGCACGACGGTGGTCGGCCTCACCGCGCGTACCGAGCTCGCCCAGACCTTCCGCAACCCGTACGACGAGCCGTTGGAGGCCACGTACATCTTCCCGCTGCCGGACCGCGCGGCGGTGACGCGGCTGCGGATGGAGGCCTCGGGCCGCGTGGTGGAGGGCGTGGTGAAGGAGCGGGAGACCGCGCGCGCCGACTACGACCAGGCGATCGCCGAGGGCCGCCGGGCCTCGATCGCCGAGGAGGAGCGGCCGGGGGTGTTCACGCTGCGGGTCGGCAACATCGTGCCCGGCGAGCAGGTGGTGGTGCGCACGACGCTGTCCGGGCGGCTGCCCTACGAGGACGGGCAGGCCACGTTCCGGTTCCCGCTGGTGGTCGCGCCGCGCTACATCCCGGGTGCGGCGCTGCCCGGGGAGGCGGTCGGCGACGGCACGGCCCCGGACACCGACCGGGTGCCGGACGCCTCGCGCATCAGCCCGCCGGTGCTGCTGCCGGGGTTCCCCAACCCGGTGCGGCTGGCGATCGAGGTGGCGGTGGATCCGGCGGGGCTGCCGCTGGGCACGCTGACGTCGAGCCTGCACGGGGTCACGGTGGCCGAGCGGGACGGGCGGCACGTGGTGCGGCTGGACCCGGGGGCGCGGTGCGACCGGGACTTCGTGCTGCGGCTCGGATACGGCGGGGAGGCGGCGGCGACGTCGCTGGTGGTGGCGCGGGACGGGGTCGCGGCTGAGGCGGATGAGAAGCCCGGGACAGTCACGGCGAGTGAGGGGACTGAGACCGTCGCGACGGATCAGACGCCTGAGCGGGCTCAGACCGCCGGTGTGGCCGACACCGCGACCGGCACCTTCCTGCTGACCGTCCTGCCGCCGGAGCCGACGGACGCCGTCCGCCCGCGCGACGTCGTGCTGGTCCTGGACCGCTCGGGCAGCATGGGCGGCTGGAAGATGGCCGCGGCCCGCCGCGCGGCGGCGCGCATCGTCGACACCCTCACCGCCGCCGACCGGTTCGCGGTCCTGACCTTCGACCACGAGGTCACCACGCCGCCGGACCTGCCGGAGAACGCCCTGTCGGCGGCCACCGACCGGCACCGCTTCCGCGCCGTGCAGCACCTGGCGGCGATCGAGGCGCGCGGCGGCACGGAGATGGCGCGCCCGCTGCGCCGGGCCGCGGAGCTGCTGACCGCGTCCGACGCCCCGGACGCCGACGGCGCCGAGCGGGACCGGGTGCTGGTCCTGGTCACCGACGGCCAGGTCGGCGACGAGGACGCGCTGCTGTCCGGCCTGTCGGGGTCGCTGGCGCGGCTGCGGGTGCACACCGTCGGCATCGACTCCGCGGTCAACGCCGGGTTCCTGAACCGGCTGGCGGCGGCCGGCGGCGGCCGCTGCGAGCTGGTGGAGTCCGAGGACCGCTTGGACGAGGCGATGGACGCCGTGCACCGCCGGATCGGCACGCCGCTGGTCACCGGCCTGCGGCTGACCGGTGGCGACGGTCTGGGCCTGGATCCGGACTCGATCACGCCGTCCCGGCTGCCGGATCTGTTCGCCGGGGCGCCGCTGGTGGTGGCCGGGCGGTTCACGGACGCCGACGGCCGGCTTCCGGGCGACGGCGCGCCAGGTTCGGTCACCGTCAGCGGGACCGCCGCGGACGGGTCGTCCTGGACGCGGCACGTCGCCGCCGTCGCCTCTGAAGCCACCGACACCTCTGACGACGCGGATCTGGCGAGCTTCTGGGCCCGGGGCCGGATCAGGGATCTGGAGGACCGCTATGTCTCCAGCTTCTCCGGCCAGGACGAGTTGGAGCGGGTGATCGTCGACACCTCGGTGCGCTTCAACGTCCTGTCCCGCTTCACCGCGTTCGTGGCGGTGGACACGGTCGTGGTGAACGAGAGCGGCGAGGTCAAGCGGGTCACGCAGCCGGTGGACCTGCCGGCCGGCTGGGAGCCGGAGCGGGACGTCGCGGTGCCGGTCAGCATGCCGATGTTCGGCGCCCCGCCGCCGGCCCCGGCGGCAGCGGCGGCGCCGCTGATGGCCAAGCGCAGCCGGGCCGCGGCGGACCGTTTCAGCGGCTTCGACGGCAGCTCGATGGAGCCGGAAGTGCGGTCCACGCGAGGCGTCCGGCCGGTGGCGCCGGGGTCGGTCGGTGGGGCGATGACTCCCCCGGACCAGCAGATCGACTACGCGATGGCCGCGAGCCCGCGAGCCGAGCAGCGGCGTCAGGCCGAGCCGGCCTGGGTGCAGCTGACCGACGACGAGCGGGACGCGTTCGCGGTCGCCTGGCTCGCCCGCCTGGACGCCGCGAGCGCCGCTGACGCCGACGAGCAGGAGAAGCTGCTGGGCGAGCTGGACGCGGAGCTGCGCCAGCTCGGCACGCGGCTCGGCGGCGTCTTCCTGCCGGACCTCAACGCCGTGCTGCGGACGCTCGGGAACGGCGGCGCCGGCGCAGACGGCCGAGCCGACCTGGCGACCCGGCTGGAGGCGGCGGCCACGTTCCTGAAGTCGATCCGCAAGCCGACGGTGCGGCCCCGGCCGTTCTGGAAGCGCTGACGCCGACGCGGCGGGCCG
>JABFXP010000846.1 GCA_013361685.1 Catenulispora sp. | reverse complement strand
ACAGCCCCCGCCGATGAGCATCGGCGAGGGCTGCGAGCGGACCGCGGCCGGTCAGCGGATCACGCGGCGGTGATCAGATCCCCGGAGTTCGCAGGCGCCTGCTCGACCGGCGTGGTGACGCCGTCGGCCTTCACCTCCTCCTTGCGCCCCGGCTTCAAGAACAGCGCGAGCACGATCCCGATGGCCAGCGCCGGTGCGATCCACAGGTAGCCCATGGCGGTCGCGTGGGCGAAGGCGCTCAGTGCGGTGTCCTGAAGCGCCCCGGGCAGCTGGGCGACGGTGTCCGGGCGGGCCGGGTCGAAGCCGCCGACGCCGGTCAGGCTGCGGGTCCCGTCCGCGAAGCCGGTGTTGAGCAGCGTCCCGAAGATCGCGACGCCGAACGCCGCGCCGATCGAGCGGGAGAAGGTCACCACCGCGCTGGCGGCTCCCAGGTCGGCGGCCGGGACGGTGTTCTGGACCGAGACCAGCACCACCATCGGCACCATCCCGATGCCGATCCCGGTGATCAGGAAGTAGACGCTCAGGACCGCGGTGCTGGTCGCGGCGCCGATGGTGCCCAGCAGGAGCAGCCCGGCGAGGTTGAAGGCCAGACCCGCCAGCAGGATCTTGCGCAGCAGGCGGACGTGCGCCGCCCAGCGCCCGGCCAGGGTCTGGCTCAGCACCAGTCCCGCCACCAGCGGCAGGGTGTGGACGCCGGACAGGGTGGCCGAGACGCCGTGCACGATCTGCAGGTACGTCGGCAGGTAGACCAGCACGGAGAACATCGCCGCGTTGGCGAAGAAGCCGATCACGGAGGAGAAGACGACGGTGCGGGAGGCGAGCATCGCCGGCGGCAGCACCGGGGCGGCGGCCCGGCGCTCGACCGGCACCAGCAGCGCGGCCAGCGCGACGGTGGCGGCGATCAGCCCGAGGATGGCCGGCGAGGCCCAGCCCCAGCGCTCCCCGAACGAGGTGACCAGCACCAGCCCGGTGGCGATCCCGGCCAGGATCAGCGAGCCCGGGTAGTCGATCCGGGCCTTGGCGCCGCGGGTCGCGGCCGGCAGCGTCCGGGCGGCGATGGCCAGCGCCACCAGCCCGACCGGCAGGTTGACCAGGAAGGCCCAGCGCCACGACAGGTGGTCGGTGAAGACCCCGCCCAGCAGCGGGCCCACGATGCTGGCCACGCCGTAGACCGAGCCGAACATGGCCTGGTAGCGGCCCCGCTCGGCCGGCCGGACGATGTCGCCGACCAGGGCGAAGGTCAGCACGATCATGCCGCCGCCGCCCACGCCCTGCAGCACCCGCGCGCCGATCAGCTCGATCAGGTTCTGCGCCAGCCCGCAGGCCACGGACGCTATGAGGAAGATCGACACCGCGCCCAGGTAGAGCCGCTTGCGGCCGAACATGTCCCCGAGCTTGCCCCACAGCGGCGTGACCGCCGTCGACGCCAGCAGGTACGCGGCGCTCACCCACGCGATGTCGTCGAACCCGTTCAGGTCCGCGGCGATCCGCGGCAGCGCCGTCGACACGATCGTCTGGTCCAGGGACGCGAGCAGCACCGCCAGGAACAGCGCGCTCATCGCGGCGGCCACCCCGCCGGCCCGTACGGCCGGGAGCCGAAGTGTCATCGACATGGACTTTCCACCTCTCATCTGCGGCGTCAGGAGGTGTGGGGACCTGCCGCCGAACGCTCTAGCGCCTCATCAGTGGGCGTTACCGGATTTCTTCTGTCACATCAATGTAGCACTTTCGAGGTGGATCGCAACTTGGCTGTGGCGGTAGGTCGAACAGATGTCACATGATGACTACACTGGAGTCGTGAGAGCAGACGCAGCACGCAACGTGGAAGCCGTACTGACCACCGGCGCGCGCATGCTCGCCGCCGATCCGGGCGCGAGCATCGCCAGCATCGCCGCCGAGGCCGGCGTCGACCGCCGCACCGTCTACCGCCGCTTCGCCTCCCGCGAGGAACTCGAGGCGGCGATCTTCGAAGCGCGCCTGGAAGCCATCGGGAAGGCCATCGAGGACGCCCGTTTCCAGGAGGCGCCGGTCGCCGTCGCGCTGCACCGCTACGTCGAGAACGTCATCGCCGTGAACCGCACCTGGCCGGTCGACTTCAGTCGCATGTTCGCCGACGAGGAGATCCTGCGCCGCCGCAACCTCTACTACGCCGAGGTCGGTGCCTTCCTGCAACGCGCCGTCGACGAGGGCCTGCTGCGCCCCGGACTCCCCGCCGACTGGGCCAACCAACTGCTGCCCGAGCTGATGCAGTTGGTGGTCCGCCACATGCCGGAAGCGAGTAACGGACAGATGGCCGACGTGGTGGTCGACACCTTCCTGCACGGCGTCGGCGCGCCGGGCCAGGCTGCGGCAGCCCGATAGGTTCCGGGCCGATCCGGACCGATCAGGGTGGATCCGAGCGGATCCGAATGGGTCCAAGCGGATCTCAGTAGATCCCGGCCCGCGGCAGACGATGCTCCGCCGGCGGGCCGGTTTTCAGCGCGCTGACGCTTCCTGCAAGTAATCGGGCATTGTCCGACGTCTGATCCTGCCGCGGAAAGCCTTGCGACTGCTCGATTCTTGCATTCCTTGCGAGAGTGTTTTCCGGCCTTCAATCAGGTTATTGCGCGCAGGTGTCGCGGTGGTTACCATCCGGTCTGCACTGACATCCAGCGCGGTCGTACCCCCACGCGCCGCGCTTCCTGGCGCCACCTGAAGGAGCCCTTTGTGATGTCCAGATCCTCACGAGGCCGCGCGCGCCGCGGTCTCGCGGCCGCCGCCGGCGGCGTGCTCCGGGCGGCCGGCGGGCTGACGCTCGCC
>JABFXP010000941.1 GCA_013361685.1 Catenulispora sp. | reverse complement strand
CCGTAGGGGTTCTGCGGGGCCTGGCCGTACGGGTTCGGCGGCGCCTGTCCGTAAGAGCCCTGCTGCGCGCCGTAGGGTATCTGGCCCTGCTGCGGGTTGCCCCCCGCACCAGGCGCGCCAGCATAAGGCTGCTGGTGTGATTGCTGGTCGGTCATGGCCGTGGACTGTAGTGCACGGCGGAGACACGCAGTTGCTCAGGTGACACACTCGTTGCCTGACAATGCCCCGCAGTGCCTCAGGCGAGCGTCTCGGCTTCTTCCATGGATTCCACCGACGGCAGGAGCGGCGCCAGTTCGGGCAGTTCCTCGAGCGACTGCATGCCCATCTTCTCCAGGAACAGGATGGTCGTGCGGTAGAGGATCGCGCCGGAGTCCATGTCGGTGCCGGCTTCCTCGATCAGGCCGCGGGTCAGCAGGGTGCGCATGACGCCGTCGCAGTTCACGCCGCGGACCGCTGAGATGCGGGAGCGGCTGACCGGCTGGCGGTAGGCGACCACGGCCAGGGTTTCCAGGGCGGGCTGGCTGAGCTTGGCCTGCTGGCCGTCCAGGACGAACTTCTCCACCAGGGGTGCGCAGGCCGCGCGGGTGTAGAGGCGCCAGCCGCCGGCCACTTGGCGCAGGTCGAAGCCGCGTTGCTGCTCGGTGTACTCGGCGGACAGTTCGTGCAGGGTCTGGAGGACCTCGTCGCGGGGGCGCTCGGTGATCTGGGCCAGCACGACGTCGGCGACCGGTTCCTCGACCACCAGGAGGATCGCCTCCAGGCACTGGCGCAGGGGCGGGAGGGGGGCCATGTCGGTGGAGAGCTGCCAGGTGGCGTCGTCGAAGCCGGCCATGGCCGCGTCGGCGGACTCCGCGCGCGGGGCGGGAAGCGGGGACTTCGGCTCGGTGCGCTGGGCGGGGAGGCCGAGGGTGGCGGGTTCGGGCGCGTCGGTGGGGGCGGCTTGGTCGGTCGAGTCGGCTGCGTCAGTTTGGTCGGCCGCGCCGGTGGCGGCAGTGGCGGGCCGGTCAGTCGCGTCGGCCGAGTCGGCCGCGTCGGTACCATCAACGGCACCAGCGTCCACGTCCGCGACGGCGTCCACCGTCTCGACGGCTTCAACGGGCGCGGCACCAGCGCCATCGCCCGCCTCAGCCTCGGCATCCGCGGGGACGGCGTACTCCGGGCGCTCGTACTCCCAGTCGTCCTCGCTCATTCCTGCTCTCCCGCTTCCCACAGTTGCCCTTGTGCGTCCTGCTCCCCGGCCTCCGGCTCGGCTTCCTGGCCTTCCTCCTCCGGCGGCGCGCTCCGGTCGAACTCGTCGACCGCGACCGTCAGGTCGCCCTCATCCGAGCCGGTCCAGGAGACCGTCAGCTCGGCGAACGCGTCCGGCTGGTCGAACATCACCGCCGCCTCCCGGAACAGCTCCAGCAGCCCCAGGAACCGCGCCACTATGGTCAGCGTGTCCGGGGCGTCCTCGCAGAGTTTCTGGAACGAGGCGCGGCGGAACTCGCGCAGCTTGGCGATCAGCACCGCGACCTGCTCGCGCACGCTCACCGTGCTGCCGTGCAGGTGGGTGACCGACACCTCCGGCGGGGTCTTCGGCGTCATCGCCTTCACCGCCAGGGCGGCGAACTGCTCCGGCGTGAGGTTGATGATCACCTCGGGCAGCAGGTCGGCGAACGACGGCTCCAGCTTCACCGCCCGGGGGAACATGCGGCCGGCGGTGGCGTGGCGGCGGCCCAGTTCGGTGGCGACCTGCTTGTAGGCCTTGTACTGCAGCAGGCGGGCGAACAGCAGGTCGCGGGCCTCCAGCAGGGCGAGGTCGCCCTCGTCCTCGACCTCGGCGGCGGGCAGCAGGCGGGCCGCCTTCAGGTCCAGCAGGGTGGCGGCGATGACCAGGAACTCCGAGGCCTGGTCCAGGTCCCAGGCGTCGCCCATGGCCCGGATGTAGGCGATGAACTCGTCGGTGACCTTGGACAGCGCCAGCGTGGTGACGTCCAGCTTGTGCTTGGCGATCAGGCCGAGCAGCAGGTCGAAGGGGCCCTCGAACTGCGGCAGGCTGACCTGGAAGCCGTCGACGCGGGCCGCGCTGTCGCCGGTCTCGCCGGGGCCGGGCGCCGCGGCCTGCTCGGGCGGCTCCGCACCCGGCGCCGCGGTCTGCGGCTCGGCAGCCTCAACGGCCTCAGCCTGCTCCACTTCCACGCTCACCCCGTGAACTCTAGAGGACGACTCAGGCGACGCGGCGATGGCGGTACGGAATGACCAACGGCACCGTGTCCCGCCGGGTGCGGCCGGCGTCGCGGTTCGGAGGCCGGGGCCCGGCCACGCCGTCCGGAGTTGGCATCTCGCTTCAAGCTCCGACGCGGGCTCCGGTATCCGCGATCGGCGCTCAGCTGCCGGACAGCCGCTTCACCAGGATGCTGTCGCGGCCGCGCGCGTCGAGGTCGGCCAACAGCGCCGCAACCGCCTCGCGGACGATGCGGCCCCGGTCGACGGCGACGCCGTATTCACCCCGCAGGGTGATGCGGGCGTGCTCCAGGCCCAGGAGCTCGTCCGGGGAGACGTACACGGTGATCTTCTCGTCGTGCCGTTCGCGGCCGCTGGGCCGGCGCGGGGCCGTGACCTTGCGAGCCGGGGACGCCGGGGGCGTCGGCTCAGGGCTGGGCTCGGCGGGCGGCGGGACGGAAGCGGACGCTGGCGCCGACGCGGACTGGGCAGGCTCCGCCGCCGGACCCGTGTGACCCGCCGGACCCGCCTGTCCCGTCGAAGTCGCCGGAGCCGCCGGACCCGGCCGCGCCGACGTCGCAGGCGCCGCCTGCTCAGCCGGC
>JABFXP010000831.1 GCA_013361685.1 Catenulispora sp. | reverse complement strand
GTCTTCTCCACGACCAGGCTCGGGGGGGAGGAGCCGGGCCGTGGTAGCACGGTCGCGAACGATCCGTGACTTCCATGGTGTACCCGACGCTCGCAGAATGCAAACCCCGGGCGGATCCATTACGCCGAATGCGTGAAGAGCGACGCTGCGACCGGCTGCAACTGCGCTTCAAAGCCGTCACCGAGCGCGCATCTCCGGCGGGCTCGACCTAGTCGCTAAACGCAACGCTATCCTCGACTGTGTGGATGAGCATGCGGACGCACGTGCGGATGACGCGAGCCGGCCGGCCGCGTTCTTCGACCTGGACAAGACGATCATCGCCAAGTCCTCGACCCTGGCGTTCGGCCGCTCGTTCTACAACGGCGGCCTGATCAACCGGCGCGCGGTCCTGCGGACCGCCTACGCCCAGTTCGTCTATCTGGCCGGCGGCGCCGACCACGACCAGATGGAGCGGATGCGGCAGTTCCTGTCGGCGATGGCCACCGGCTGGGACGTGGAGCAGGTCCGGGAGATCGTCGCCGAGACCCTGCACGAGCTCATCGACCCGTTGATCTACTCCGAGGCCGCGGCGCTGATCGCCGAGCACAAGGCCGCCGGGCGGGACGTGGTGATCGTCTCCACGTCCGGCTCCGAGGTGGTGGAGCCGATCGCCGAGATGCTCGGCGCCGACCTCGCGATCGGCACCCGGATGGCGGTGGACGAGGACGGCCGGTACAGCGGCGAGATCGAGTTCTACGCCTACGCCGACAACAAGGCCAAGGCCATCATCGAGCTGGCCGCCGAGCGCGGCTACGACCTGAGCCGGTCC
The DNA here is from genome assembly GCA_013361685.1 of Catenulispora sp. GTDB lineage: Bacteria > Actinomycetota > Actinomycetes > Streptomycetales > Catenulisporaceae > Catenulispora. Next base: position 1,997 of record JABFXP010000831.1, on the reverse strand, counting down.
TTCGCCTACAGCGACTCGGCCACTGACATCCCGATGCTGGAGGCGGTCGGGCACCCGTACGCCGTCAACCCGGACCGCGCGCTGCGCAAGGAGGCCCTCGCCCGGGACTGGCCGGTGCTGGTCTTCGACAAGCCGGTGGCGCTGCGCTCCCGGGTCGGCGAGCTGGCGGCCAAGCCCGCGGTGTCCGGGACGGCGCTGGGGCTCGCGCTGGCCGTGGCCGGGACCATCTGGTGGCTGGGGACGCGAGGACGGCGTCGGCAGCGCTCCGGCCGGGGCTGACGGCCGGCCGGACGTCCCGGGCGTTCTCAGGGGCTTTGAGGCGGCGTTGAGCTTGGCCCCTCATCCTTCAGAGGCGCGCGCCTTCGAGTGCACGCGCGGGCGATGTCCTGCTCGATGCGGACAGCCGAGGTCGGGCCGGAAGCACAAGACCACACGCAATAGCGCAGAACAACACAGACTTGCTCAGTGCGGGCGCGTCCCCGGTTCGTGCGCCCGATCATGCGAGCGTTCGGGAACGGAGCGCACCACGACCAGCCGGTCGGTCTGCTTGATGGTCCCGATCGCGGCGTCGTCGAAGCGCATGGTCCGCGAGCCGCGGATCACCGCCAGCACCGGTTCCTTGACCGCCCTGGGCTCCTTGTCCACGTCCCCGGCGTCGGCCGGGCGCTCGATCAGCTCCAGGCCGTCGCCGTAGGACAGCAGGTCCTGGACCACCTGCCCGACCTTGGGGCTGAAGGTCGCCACGCCGAGCAGCTGCCCGGCGGTATCGGAGCTGGTGACCACCGAGGTGGCGCCGCCCTCCCGGAGCAGCGGCGCGTTCTGGGCCTCGCGGACCGAGGCCACGATCGTGGCCCGCCGGGTCAGCCGGCGCACCGTCAGCGTGGTCAGCACCGCGGTGTCGTCCCGCTGCGCGCTGACCACGACGTGTCTGGCCTTGCTGATCTCGGCCCGCTCCAGCACCTCGCTGCGGCTGCCGTCGCCGACGATGCCGACCAGCCCGCGCCGGTTGGCCTCGGCGATCCGCGCCGGGTCGGTGTCGACCACGACGATCGCGGCCGGGTCGAAGCCGTTCTTCAGCAGCGTCTGCACCGCGGAACTGCCCTTGGTGCCGTAGCCGACCACGACCGTGTGATCCCGCACCTTCGACCGCCACCTCTCCTGCCGCCACTCGTTGCGGGTCCGCTCGGTCAGCACCTCCAGGGTGGTGCCGACCAGGACCAGCAGGAACAGAACCCGCAGCGGTGTGACCACCAGGGTGTTGACGAGCCGGGCCGAATCGCTGACCGGCACCACGTCGCCGTAGCCGGTGGTCGACAGGGTCACCGTCGCGTAGTAGAACGCTGTGAGCCAGCCGACCGGCCGCCCGGCGGAGTCGCGATAGCCGTCCCGCCCCAGGTAGACGATGACCGCCGAGAGCACCAGGATCCCCAGCGCCAGCAACACCCGCTTGAACACCGCCCACGCCGGTCCCGGGACCGCGCGCGGCAGCGCGATCGCCGGGCGGAACGGCGCGACGTACATGGTGTCCTCGTTCAGACCGGGAGCACCTCCACCCGCTGCCCGGCGCCGAGGGCGACCACCCCTCCCCCCGGCGGCACCACGGCCAGTCCGTCGGCCAGCGCCAGCCCCCGCAGCATCGCCGGGCCGGTGAACCGCAGCGGCACGGCGCGGGCGTCGGTGAAGGAGACGGGCACCAGTCGAGTGTCGGTCGGGTGGGTGCGCACGGCATCCCCGAGCGGCAGGAAGTGTGACGGCGCGCCGGGCCCGGCGCCGTCCAGGCCCGCCAGCCGGCGCAGCAGCGGCCGGACCAGCGTGACGAACCCGGCGACGGCGGCCAGCGGGTTGCCGGGCAGCCCGGCGACGAACCGGCGGTGGTGCCGGCTGCCGCCGTGCTCGGCCAGCAGCATCGGATGCCCGGGCCGCACCGCCGCCCCGTCGACCAGCAGCCGCGCGCCGAGCTCGCCGAGCACCCCGTGCACGTGGTCCACCGGCCCGCG
>JABFXP010000009.1 GCA_013361685.1 Catenulispora sp. | reverse complement strand
CCGATCTAAGGTGCCGCCGAACAGCGCGGTGCGCTCGGCCATCCCTCGCAGGCCGTGGCCGGGCGGTCCCGGCGGCCGGGGCGGCAGGCCGTCCGGCGGCGGCGGATTGGCCACCGTGACCGCCACCGCCCCGGGTTCGAACCGCAGCAGCACCGCGCCGGACGTGGTCTGCGCGTGCCGCAGGATGTTGGTCAGCGACTCCTGCACGATCCGGTACACGGCCAGCCCCACCGCCGTGGGCAGCGGGCGGCGCTCGCCCTCCTCCCGCAGGCTGATCCGCAGCCCGGCCTGCGCGGTCTGCGAGATCAGCGCGCCGACGTCGAACACGTCGGGGACCGGCGCGAGGTCCGGCTCCGGCGCGCCGGCGGGCCGGTCCGGGGCCGGGGTCCCGCGCAGCACGCCGAGCAGCTGCCGCATGTCCACCATCGCGGTGCGGCCGGTCTCCTCGATCGAGGCGAGCGTCGAGCGCATCCCGGCGGCCTCGTGCTCCCGGAACACCGCGACCCCCGCCTGCACGGTGATCAGGCTGAGCGCGTGCGCCACCACGTCGTGCAGCTCCCGGGCGATCCGCAGCCGCTCCTCGGCCAGCCTCGAGGTGACCTCGGCCTCGATCTTGCCGGCCTGTTCGGCGGCCATCGCCCGCTGGTGCTGCCGCTGCTGGCGCACGGCGTAGCCGGCCACGGCCGGCGCGAAGGCGACCGCGGCGGCGCTGAGGACCGTCGTGGACGGCGAGGTGTGCAGATTCGTCAGCACCACCAGGGAGACGGCCAGGATCCCGCCGGAGGCCAGCGCGGTGGTGCGGCCGGTGCGGTTGGTGGCCACCGTGTACAGCGCGAACATGATCGCGAAGGGCTGGTAGGAGTTGTAGGGCGCCGGGGACGCCGCCAGCGTCGCCGTGCCCAGGGTCAGCAGCAGGAACACCGTCAGCGGGAAGCGCCGCCGGGCCAGGAACACCAGCGAGATGGCCACGACCAGCAGCGAGAGCAGCGGGTTCGCGTGGACCGGGCCGTGCTGGCGGGGCGAGCCGAACGGCACCAGGAACAGCAGCGCCACGAAGACGTCCATCGCTGTCCGCTGCCAGGGACGCAGCCGCCCCGGCGGCGGGAAGCGGCGCTTGCGCCCGGGCGACGGAGCGGGCGGCGCGGCGGTGTCGGCCATGAGCCGACGGTAAGCCCGGCGGCGCGGGGCGATCAACGACGGGGCCGGAAAACCGTACCCCGGTAGGAGAAGCGGGACCGGACCCGGCTCCGATGTGCCGTCCGCAGGGTCCTGCGAGCGTGGGATGCGTGATCGAGATCGAGAGCCTGAGCAAGCGCTACGGCGACAAGTACGCGGTCCGGGACCTGACGTTCCAGGTCCGTCCCGGCCGGGTGACCGGGTTCCTGGGGCCCAACGGCGCCGGGAAGTCCACCACCATGCGCGCCGTCCTGGGCCTGGACCTGCCGACCGCCGGCCGGATCCGGGTGGACGGCAAGCCCTACACCGCGCTGGACCGTCCGCTGACGCACGTCGGCGCGCTGCTCGACGCCGGCGCCGTGCACCCGGGCCGCGACGCCCGGCAGCATCTGCGCGCGGTGGCCGCCGCCGGGAAGCTGCCGGAGCGGCGGGTGGACGAGGTGCTGGCCCGCGTCGGCCTGACCGAGGTGGCCGCGCGCCGGGTCGGCGGCTTCAGCCTGGGCATGCGCCAGCGCCTGGGCATCGCCACCGCGCTGCTCGGCGACCCGGGGATCCTGATGTTCGACGAACCGGTGAACGGCCTGGACCCCGAGGGGATCCGGTGGATCAGGGACCTCATGAAGGGCATGGCCGCCGAGGGCCGCACCGTGTTCGTCTCCAGCCACCTGATGAGCGAGATGGAGAACACCGCCGACCACCTGGTCGTGATCGGCAAGGGCCGGCTGATCGCGGACGTCTCCACCCGGGAGCTGATCGCGCGGTCGGCCGGCGGCTTCCTGAAGGTCCGCACCGACGCCCCCGGCCCGCTGATCACGCTGCTGGCCGAGGCCGGGGCCCGGGTGACCCCGGACGGCCCGGAGGTGCTCCGGGTGGAGGGGCTGGACGGCGATCAGGTCGCGCGGCTCGCGCACCGCGCCGGGATCCTGCTGCTGGAGGTGGCGCGGCAGCCGATCTCGCTGGAGGACGCCTATCTGCAACTGACCGACGCGGCGGTCGAATACCGGGGAGCGCAGGCATGATCAAGTCGGAGTGGATCAAGTTGTGGAGCGTGCGCTCCAGCTGGTGGTCGCTGTATGTGGCGGCGGCGGGGATGATCGGCATCGCCGTGACGTACTCGCTGGTCATCAAGCCCGTCCAGGCCACGCCGACCGACGCGTTGCAGGGCGCCGCCTTCGGGCAGCTGGCCTTCGGAGTGCTCGGGGTGCTGGCGGTGTCGACGGAGTACAGCACCGGGCTGATCCGGACCACCTTCGCCACCGTGCCGCGCCGGCGCCGGGTCATCGCCGCGAAGGCCGCCCTGCTGGTCGCGGTCCTGCTGGCCGCCGCGCAGATCGTGGCGTTCGCGGCCTTCTTCACCGCGCAGCTCCTGCTGGGGCACCGGGGGGTGCACTTCTCGCTGGGCGACCGCGACATGCTGATCTCGGTGCTGGGCTGCGGCTGCTACATGACGTTCATCGGCATGTTCGGCTTCTGCGTCGGCGTGCTGCTGCAGAAGACCACGCCCGCGATCGCGACGTTCTTCGGGATCGTGTTCGTGGCGATGGGCGTGATCCCGAACCTGATGCCGGACTCGATCAAGGCCGATGTCACGAGGCTGACCTTCCTGAAGATCGGCGAGGCCATGTCGAACCCGGCGCGGACCCTGCCGCGCGACGCCACCGACGGGCTGCTCAGCACCGGCGCGGCCTGGGGGATGTGCCTGGTCTACCTGGCCGTCGTGGTGGTGGTCCCGCTCCTGGTGGTCACTCGGCGGGACACGGACTGACGGCGACTGACGGCGACCCGCCTCACATGTGCATCGCGCCGCCCTGCGCCTCGGGGTCCAGCTTCGGGGCGCCGGAGCGGTACAGGAAGAAGCACAAGACCATGCCGGCCGCGAAGAACGCCGCCGACCAGCGATAGGCGGTGGCGTAGCTGTGCAGCTGCGCCTCGGCCGCGAGCTGGGCGGTGGCCGGCTTGCCCTTGGCGAAGTTCGCCGCGGCGGTCGCGGCCAGGCTGGACAGCAGGGCGACGCCGATCGAACCGCCGACCTGCTGACAGGTGTTGACCATGGCCGAGGCGACGCCGGCGTCGTTCTCGTGGACGCCGTAGGTGGCCATGGCCATCGCCGGGGCGAAGATCAGGCCCATGCCGAAGCCCAGGACCAGCAGCGGCGGCAGGACGTGCGCGGCGTAGGAGCTGGTCAGATCCAGCCGGGTCAGCCACAGCATGCCGATCGCGCCGAGCGCCATGCCCAGCGGCACCACCGGTTTCGGCCCCACCCTGGGCAGCAGCATGATCGTGGCCACCTGCGCGGACACCATCAGCGCGGCGACCATCGGCAGGAACGCCAGACCCGTCTTGACCGGCGAGTAATGCAGGATCAGCTGCATGTAGTAGGTCAGGAACAGGAAGACGCCGAAGATGCCGGCACCGGTGATGAACATGCCGAGGAAGGACGCGCCGCGGTTGCGCTCGCCGGGCACGCGCGGCGGCAGCAGCGGGTGCTCGGCGCGGTTCTGCCACAAGGCGAAGGCCACCAGCAGCACCACTCCGATGATCAGGCTCACCCAGCACTGCGGCGAGCTCCAGCCCTTCGACTCGGCGCGGGAGAAACCGAAGACCAGCAGGAACAGGCCCGCGCAGGCCAGGACGGTGCCCCTCAGGTCCAGCGTGGGGCGGCCCTGCGGCCGGTGGTTCGGCACGAACATCCGCGCCCCGATCAGCGCCACGCCGGCGATCAGCAGGTTCACGAACAGCGTCCAGCGCCAGTCGAGGTACTCGGTCAGCACCCCGCCGAGCAGCAGGCCGACGGCGCCGCCGGCGCCGGCCACCGCGCCGTACACGGCGAACGCCCGGTTCCGCTCGGCCGGATGGGTGAAGGTGGTGGTCAGGGCGGACAGCGCGGCCGGCGCCAGCAGCGCGCCGAACACACCCTGCAACGCGCGGCCGGCGATCAGCACGCCGACGTTCGGCGCGATCCCGGCCAGCGCCGAGGCCAGCCCGAACCCGACCAGACCGGCGATCAGCGCCGTCCGGCGCCCGAACAAGTCGGCGAACCGGCCGCCGACCAGCAGCAGCGACCCGAAGGCCAGCGCGTACGCGGTGACGATCCACTGCCGGGAGTCGTTCGAGAAGCCGAGGTCCTCCTGCGCGGAGGGCAGCGCGATGGTCACGATCGTCGCGTCCAGCACCACCATCAGCTGGGCCAGGCTGACCACGGCGAGGATCATCCACTCGTGCGGCACCCGAGGGCCGTATCCGGCGTCCTCCAAGCCTTCCTGACCCGCCTGGGAAGAGGCGGTCGCGCTGTCCGGCCGGGCCATGTCGGTCCCCCTTTCCTGTTCGAAAGAGAACATCCGGTCCCGACGCTATGTCGCTCGTGTGTGCGCCGCGACCGGAAGCGATCACCGTGCCCCGACCAGATGCGCGTAAACGATGATGTTGGCCGCGTAGCCGGTCCCGGGGTCGTACCGGCCGCCGCAGGTGATCAGCCGCAGCGCCGGGTAGCCGGTCGGCCCGTACACCGCGCGGGTCGGGAAGCGGCTTTTCGGGACCAGCGCGACGGTGTCGACGGCGAACACCGCGGTCCGCCGGTCCGCCCGCGCCACCTCCACCACGTCCCCGGGCCGCACCGCCCCGAGCTCGTAGAACGCGGCGCGGTTGTCCGGAACGGCGCGGGAGTCGACATGCCCGGTGATCACTGCCGGCCCCGCCTGGCCGGGGGCCGGGCCGCGGTCGTACCACGCGGCCTTCAGCGCCTCGTCCGGCCCCGGGACGCCGACCCCGCCACCGCGCCCCAGCCCGAGCGCCAGGACGTCCGCGTGGATGCCGACGCGGGCCACGGTGACGCGGACCGGGCGCGCGAAGCCGAGGGCGGCGGCGTGGTGGACCGGGGTGGGCAGGGCGCGGGCGGCCCACGGCGGAGGCTGAGGCGGGGGAGCGGTGCCGGAAGACGCCAGGGAGCGCAGGAGGACGGCCGAGCCGACGACGGCGGCCGCGACGGACGCGACCGCCGGAGCCAGGCCGGACCGCAGGCGCCGCTTGCCGGGCCGGACCGGGAAACGGCCGGGCAGCAGAGGCGCGATCTTGCGGGCCGCGATCCCGGCGTCTTGGTGGGCGCTGCCCCGCTGATGGAGGTCTTGACGAGCGGCCGGAGGGCCGGTCGTCGGCGCGGCGACCGGGATGGCCACCGCCGCCGGCGGCTCGGCGCTCATTCGCGGGTGGCCGCTCGACGCCTGCGGACCAGCGACACGGTGCCGAACACGATCCCGCCGAGCACGAACGCCGAGCCGAGCGCGGCGTCGCCGATGCCGAGGTGGTCCGAGGCCGAGCCGTCGCCGGTGTCGGCGGCTCCGCGCGGCGCGGCCGGGTCCAGGGTGCGGGCGGCGGCGACCACGTGGATGGTCGCGGTCAGCGTGCTGCCGCAATGCAAGGTCAGGGTGTAGGAGCCGCTCCCCAGATCGCCGCGCAGAGTACCGGGACCGCTCAGGCCGCTCGTCGACAGGGTGATCGGCGCGGACAGCGCCGGGGACGTCGCGGTACCGGTCGCGGAGGTGCAGCCGGCCGGGGTGACCCAGATCGCGCTGCCCGGGGCGGCCGGATTCGGCTGGACCGCCGGGACCGCCGCCGGGCGGGTCGCGACCGTCGCTCCTGTGGCTCCTGTGGCTGCCGTCGTTGCCGTCGCCGCGACCGCGGCCGTCGGCACCAGCGCCGCCGCCGCGGCGGCGATCGTCGTCAGAATCCTCATCGGCTCCCTCGTTCCAGCCCCGCCAGCCAGACGCGCAGCGTGTCCAGGACTGACGCGCGCGTCGGCTCGGCTTCGTTGAACAACTCGTGGTACGCCCCCGGGAACTCCGTGACCTGCGTGGTCGCCTTCGGCAACGCGGCGCCGAAGCGGCGCGCGCCGTCCGGGTCGACCAGCCGGTCGGCGCCGGCGATCAGCAGCAGCACCGGACACGGCACCCGGCCCGCGTCCAGCACCGCGCGCTCGCCCTCGGTGAAGATGAAGCGAGCCAGCCCCGCGGAGATGCGGTCGTGGCAGAACGGGTCGGCACGCACCGCCGCCGCGACCGCCGGGTCGTGGGACAGGCCCGACTTGGGCAGGCCGTTCGGGAGCGTCAGCCAATGCGGCAGCAGCTCCGCCGCCCACAGCGCCACCCCGCGCGGTCCGCTCACGGTCTGTCCCACCGCGGGCGAGGACAGCACCGCCGCCGAGGGGTGCACCCGGCCGGCGGTCAGGGCGCGGGCCACCACGCAGCCACCCAGGCTGTGTCCCAGTAACAGCGGCGGCGGCGCACCCCGGTCGGCGGCGCGCAGCGCGGCGTCGAAGTCCTCGAACACCGCCGCCAGGTCGTCGACCAGCGCCAGCGGGTGCCGGATGTGGCCGCGCGGCCCGCCGGAGCGGCCGAACCCGGCGTGGTCGTAGGCCCGCACCAGATAGCCCAGCTCGCCCAGGAAACCGGCCAGGCCCTGGTACCGGCCGCTGTGCTCGCCGAGTCCGGGCACCAGCAGGATCGCGCCGCGCCGTTCCTCCTCCAGCTCCGGCGTCCAGTCCCGGACGAACAGCTCCACGCCGTCCGGTGTCACCGCCAACCGCACCGTCTCACGGACCGGTGTCAGGCTCAGCGGCGCGGACGACGGCGTCAGCATGGGGGACACGGTCATGGCCAACGGCTCCTCAGAGATGGCAGAGACGGCAGAGACGGCGAAGAGGGAAGAGTCGGCGGATGCGAACGGTCAGTACTCGCCGTCGAACCTTCGGCCCGCCTCTGGTTTCTCCAAGGCGCGGACGACGCCGGCCGCCTCCGCCGGTTCCACCACCGCTCCAGCGTTTCGCGTGTCCGCTGTAAGGAAGGTCCCGAACATCAATGGCTGGCCGTAGTCGGGCATCGTGGGCCTCCCATCGCCACAGACGGACACCGCGAACGTAACGCCGCAAAGGAAACGGCGCGCGCCGGGTGGTCCGGTGGGGCGGTGGGGAAACGGATCGGTGGAGCGGGACGCGCCGACGAAGGCGGACTCGGACGAGGAGGGCGGGATGAGGCACCGGCGGAGGCGGGACGGGGCGCTGGCGGCAGCGGCGGCGGCGACAGCGGTGGCGACGGTCGTCACGGGGTGCGGCGCGCCCGCGAACCCGCCGCCGACCGCGCTGCGGCTCGCCATCGACGGACAGTCCGGCCCGGCCTACGATCCGGTCCACATCACCGTGGCCGGCGGCGCCCCGGGCGCGACGGTCACCCTGACCGCTTCGGCCGCCGACGCGCGCGGCGTGTCGTGGACCAGCAAGGCCGCCTTCCGCGCGGACGCGCACGGCGCTGTCGACCTCGCGCGCCAGGCCCCGATCGGCGGCAGTTATAGCGGCGTCGACGCGATGGGCCTGTTCTGGTCGATGGATCCCCCGGCCGGCGACCCGACCGACGCGTTCGCGACCTCCGGCTTCACCGTCACGGTCACCGCGGCGAGTCAGGGCGCGACGACGCGCGGGACCGTGACCCGCGGGTTCCAGAGCGCGGGCGAGACCGTCGAGCCCCTCACCGTCGCGCAGAACGGCTTCGAGGGCCACCTGTTCCTGCCCGCGCCCCGGGCCAAGCCCGCCCCGGCGCTGATCATGGTCGGCGGCTCCGAGGGCGGCGAGTCGACGTACGCCGCGGCGATGCTCATGGCCGCGAAGGGCTATCCGGCCCTGTCGGTCGGCTATTTCAACGTGCCCGGCACTCCGCCGACCCTGACCGGCATCCCCCTGGAGTACTTCGCCAAGGCCGCGGCCTGGCTGGAGCAGCAGCCGCAGGTCGACAAGCAGCATGTGCTGATCTACGGCGGCTCACGCGGCTCGGAGGCCGCCCTGCTGACCGCCCAGGACTTCCCGGACCTGGTGCACGGCGCGATCCTGGTCGCCCCCAGCGCGAAGGTGTGGGGCGCTTTGCCCGGCCCCGGCGACGCCTGGACCCTGCACGGCGCCTCCGCCGGCGCGCAGGGCGGCGACATCCCGGTCGACAAGGTGTCCGGCCCGGTCCAGGCCTTCGCCGGCACCGACGACAAGCTGTGGGACTCCCCGTCCTGGGCCAGGCAGATCACGGCGGAGCTGGACCTCGCCCACAACCCCCACCCGCACACCGACCGCGAGTTCCCGGCCGCCGGCCACATGGTCGGCGCCATCCCGTACCTGCCGCTGATGACCACCCACACCCAGTACGGCCAGACGTTCCAGCTCGGCGGCACGCGGCAGGCCGACGCCGCGGCCCAGGCGCAGATCTGGAACGCGGTCTTCGGCCTGCTGGCGGGGCTGGCCGGGGCAGAGGGCTGATCGCCTCCGGTCGGTTGATCGGGACCGAGCACAGCCCGAGCACAGCGGCGGTTCGCTTCGGCGGAAGCGGGCGGCGGCCGGCGCGGATCGCTCCGCCCCGGCCGCCGCCTACGCTGTCACCTTCCGCCTCACACGCTCGCGAAGGCCTCCTCGATCACCGTCAGCCCGTCGTCGAGCAGCTCCTCGCTGATCACCAGCGACGGCAGGAACCGCAGCACGTTGCCGAAGGTCCCGCAGGTCAGGATCACCACGCCGGCGGCGTGGCACTTCTTGGCCACCGCGCCGGCCAGCTCGGCGTCCGGGTCCTTGGTGCCGGGCTTGACCAGCTCGACGGCGATCATGGCGCCCCGGCCGCGGACCTCGCCGATGCGCGGGTCGGCCGCGGCGAGCTTGCCCAGCCGGTCCTTCATGACCGTCTCGATCTTGCGGGCCTTGCCGACCAGGTCCTGGTCCTTCATGGTCTGGATCGAGCCCAGGGCGCCGGCGCAGGCCACCGGGTTGCCGCCGTAGGTGCCGCCCAGGCCGCCGGGGCCGGCGGCGTCCATGATCTCGGCGCGGCCGGTGACGGCGGCCAGCGGCAGCCCGCCGGCGATGCCCTTGGCGGTGGTGACCAGGTCCGGGACCACGCCCTCGTGGTCGACGGCGAACCAGTCGCCGGTGCGGCAGAAGCCGGACTGGATCTCGTCGGCGATGAAGACGATGCCCTGCTCGCGGCACCACTGGGCCAGCCCCGGCAGGAAGCCGTCCGGCGGCACGATGAAGCCGCCCTCGCCCTGGATCGGCTCGATCAGGACCGCGGCCACGTTGTGCGCGCCGACCTGCTTCTCGATCAGGGACTTGGTCTGCGCCAGGGCCTCGGCGGCGGCGTTGTCCGGCCCGGTGGGCCAGCGGAACGGGTAGGCCATCGGCACCCGGTAGACCTCGGGGGCGAACGGGCCGAAGCCGTCCTTGTACGGGGCGACCTTGGCGGTCAGCGCCATCGTCAGGTTGGTGCGGCCGTGGTAGCCGTGGTCGAAGACCACGACGGCCTGGCGCTTGGTGTACGCGCGGGCGATCTTGACCGCGTTCTCCACCGCCTCGGCGCCGGAGTTGAACAGCGCCGAGCGCTTCTCGTGGTCGCCCGGCGTGAGCTCGGCCAGCGCCTCGCAGACCGCGACGTACGACTCGTACGGCGTCACCATGAAGCAGGTGTGCGTGAACCTGGCCAGCTGCTCGGAGGCGTTGCGGACCACGTTCACGTCGGCGTGCCCCACCGAGGTCACCGCGATGCCCGAGCCCAGGTCCAGCAGCTGGTTGCCGTCGGCGTCGCGCAGGATCGCGCCGTCGGCCTCGGTGACGAACACCGGCAGGGTGGTGGACACGCCGCGGGCGACCACCCGGTTGCGGCGCTCGAACAGCTCGCGGGACTTCGGGCCGGGGATCTCGGTGACGAGACGCCGTTCCTGCTTGAGCTCGGTCATGATGACGGTGCCTCCTGGGCGGGTGGGCCGGTAGTCGCGCGGTTTCTTCGCAGCCTAAGCGCGTGTCGCCGCGGCGGCACAGGACGCGATGGCGGGTCCGGGCGTGGGGTTGAGCCGAATTGGCGAGTGAGCCGCCGCCCTGCCTCCGATCCACCTCCGATCCGCCGCCGCCCCGCCGCCGGCCGGGCGCCGGGCGCGCCCCGTGCCGCTCCCTGTCGCCGAGTCGTAGTTCTGATACACAGAACGTGTGACGACTCAAGGCCAGCCTCCCGCCCCCGGACCCCTGCCGGCGGGCTGGTACGCCGACCCCGCCGGCCATCCCCAGCTGCGCTACTGGACCGGCACCAAGTGGACCGAGCGCACGCGACCGGACATGCAGTCCTGGGTGCACGGGCCGCGGCTGGTGGACGTGCCCGGGGTCTTCGCCCTGGGCCGCGACCCGCAGCGGGCCGTCGCCGTGCGCGTCAACCGCGACGCCATGCGGCGGGCCCTGCGCTACCTGCTGTACGCGCCGCTGGCGCTGGTGGTGCTGGGGGTGCCGGCTTCGATCATCCTGTCCGCCGTCGGGCTCGGCGGCGCCCTGTTCTGGGTCGTCTACCCGATCGTGGTGCTGGCGGCCTGCGGCTGGGCCGGCGGCTGGGTGCCGGTCGGGCGCACGCTGTGGGAGCAGTACGGCGAGCGGATCACCGGCGCGACGCGCCAGCGCAAGCGCAAGGCGCCGCCGCCGCCCAAGGCGGACATGTGGCGCGACCTGCGCACCGCCGGGCACGTCGCGGCGGCCAGCCGGCTGGACGCCGCCACCGACCACGGCGAGCTGACCGACGTCGACTACGTCCGGGTCACCCGGGTGATCCGGCAGGTCCGCGGCGACGACGACCGGCTGGCCGCGGCCGCCGCCGAGATCGAGGACGCCGGCCCGCACGCCTGGCTGCACGCCTCCGGCCAGCACGACCTGCCGGCCCGGCTCGGCGAGCACGACCTGATGACCGGGCAGGTGCGGCTGGGCGTGGCCTCGGCCTCCGGGAAGAACCCGGCCACCCACGCCGGCCAGACCTTCGCCCTGGACGCCGAGGTGCTGCGCACCTCGCTGCTGGTGATAGGACCGCCCGGAAGCGGCAAGACGCGCAGCTTCGCGCGTCCCATCGTGGAGCTGTTGGGCCTGCAGACCCTCACCAACATGGCCTCGGTCGTGGTCATCGACCCCCGCGGCGACTACGCGCTGCCCGGCTTCTTCGACGTCGACATCGACCCGGGGAACCCCGAGTCGCCGTGGGGCTTCGACCTCTACGGCGGCGCCCGCAACCCGGCCGAGGCCGCCGACCGGCTGGCCGGGGCGCTGCTGCCGCCCGGCGTGGAGCCCGAAGCCGACGCCGCCGCGCACAACGCCCTGGACGCCGCGCTGAGCTGGTTCCGCGAGCGCGAGGGCCGCTACCCCGCGCTCCGGGAGCTGATCTCAGAGCTGGAACAGAGCGGCCCGCGGCTGCTCGTGGAGCGGCTGCGGCTGCTGGACCGGCCGTCCCTGGTCGAGCTCTTCGACGGCCGGCCGGAGCGGACGTTCTCGATGCGCGAGATCGGCAAGCCGCTGCGGGTCCGCATCGCGCTGCCCGAGGGCGCGCACCCGCAGGCCGCCCGGATCCTGGCCCGGCTGGCGGTGTCGCAGTTCGTGCAGACCGTCTCCGCCCCGGACATCGACCGTTCGATCTTCAAGGGCCTGGTGGTCGACGACGCCGGCCGGTTCGTGGACGAATACGTGGTGCAGGGCCTGCAGCGGGCGCGCGCGGCCAACGCCGGGCTGATCCTGCTCGCGCAGTCGATGCGCGAGTTCCCCGAGGACCTGCGCGCGACGGTGTTCGCCAACACCGGGTGCAAAGCGGTCTTCGCCGGGATCGACCCGCAGGACGCGTCCTATATCGCCGATTTCTGGGGCAAGCAGTGGGTTCCGGAGACCACGGTGACCACCGGCCAGGAGAACACCACCCGCTCGGGCACCATCACCGGCCCGCCGGAGCGCCGGCGCAGCGTGCAGTCGCTGGGCCGCAACGCCAAGCGGCCCGGGCCGTTGCTGGCGCTCACCGGCGGCTCGTCGGTGGCGCAGCAGCGTTCTGTCTCGACCCGGCCGGTGGAGCGCTACGTCTGGTCGCCCTCGGAGATCATCAACGAGATCCCGACCGGGCACGCGCTGATCTCGCTGGCCACCGCGGAGGGCTTCCGGACCCCGCCGGTGCTGGTGGACCTGCGCGGATGACCTGATCACCGCGAAGTGGACGGGAGTTCACAACGGCCCCAAAGGCGGCGACCGGCAGTAACGGTATCAATGGCTCTCAGTGTTCGATTTCACGTTTGTAATCCCATTGTGATGAGGTGTTAATCAGCCGACCGGGGGGTCGGCTCGAACCTGACGATGGGGATTTCTCATGAGTAAGAACCGTCCGCTGGCCATCTCCGCTCTCATGGCCTCGGCCGTGGCCGCCGGAGCCGTGGCCGCCGCGCCGGCGATGGCCGCCGACACCGGCGCCTCCGCGGGGAGCAACACCGCCACGACCAACACCGCCACGACCAACGCGGCACCGAACACCGACCGCATAGGCGGCCTGACCCGGTACGAGACCGCGATCAACGCCTCGAAGGCGGACTTCCCGACGGCCGGTTCGGCCAAGGGCGTCGTGATCGCGCGCGGGGACGTCTACGTCGACGCGCTGGCCGGCACCCCACTGGCCGCCAAGTCCGGCTCGGCGCTGCTGCTGACCGACTCCAAGACCCTGACCCCCGGCGTGGCCGACGAGATCAAGCGGGTGCTCGGCACCGGCGACGCCGCCAAGGGCAAGAAGATCACCATCCTCGGCGGCGAGGTCGCCGTCACCCCGGCGGTCGCCGCCCAGCTCAAGGCCCTGGGTTACGAGGTGGACCGGATCGGCGGCTTCGACCGCTACGCCACCGCGCTGGACATCGCGACCTCCAGCACCCTGCACGCCAAGAACGCGATCGTGGCCACCGGCATGAACTTCGCCGACGCGCTGTCGGCCGGCCCGCTGGCCGCCGCCGCCCCGGACTCGGCGATCCTGCTGTCCAACGGCCCCACCGTCACCGACGCCGCGACCGCCGCGTTCATCAAGGGCGCCGCCACCGTCACCTCGGTCGGCAAGCCGGCCGTGACCGCGGTGGGCAAGCTGGGCGTGAAGGACACCGAACTGGCCGGCGCGGACCGCTACGCCACCGCCGCCGAAGTCGCCACCAAGTCGGTGCTCAAGGACAGCAAGACGGTGGCCGTGGCCAACGGCCTGGCCTTCGCCGACCCGCTGGTCGGCGGCGTCTACGCGGCCTACAACCACGGCGCGCTGCTGCTCACCGACCCGAACGTGCTGCCGCTGACCACCGCCGGCGCGCTGGTCGGCTTCAGCTCCCCGCTGCAGCACGCCACCATCTTCGGCGGCCTGACCGCGGTGTCGCAGGGTGTCGAGAACCAGGTCAAGGCTCTGGTGAACGGCGGCTACGCGGCCTACATCCAGCAGCTCCAGGCCGCCGTCGCCAAGGCCCAGGCCGATGTGGACGCCGCGCAGAAGGCGGACGACGCCGCCGTCGCCGTGCCCGGCGCCGCGCTGGTCGCCCTCGACGCCGCGACCCAGAAGTCCGCCGACACCGCGGTCAAGAACGCCGACACCGCCCTGCTCAACGCGGCGAAGGCCGCCACCGACACCAAGGTGCAGGCCGCCTACACCGCCTACGCCGGCGCGCTGGCCGCGGTCCAGGCCGGCGGCGCCACCCCGGCCCAGTCCCTGGTGGACGCGCTGTCCACCGCGCGCTGGAACCTGGAGGCGGCGATCACGGCCAGCGCCGACAAGGGCCTGGCCACCGCCTCGGACGCCCTGGACGCCGCGGTCAAGGCCACCACGGACGCCGCGGTCACCGCCGCCGACGCCGCGGTGACCAAGGCCGCCCAGGACTCCGCCGCCTCGGTGAAGGCCGCGCAGGAGAAGCTGGCCGCCGCGCAGGCCGCGCTGGCCGCCGCGCAGAAGGCGCTGGAAGACGCTCAGAAGTAAGCCTGTGAGCTGAGTACGACGGCGAGTCCGTCTCGGCCCGGCGGCACGTCCGCCGGGCCGAGGCACGCCCGGGCCCGGTTCCGCCCATCACGGGGAACCGGGCCCCGATCCGATCCGGACCGGGCGAAGGTCTCCCAGTCCCGGATCAAGGCCCGGTCGACCGGGCCCGGAACGTGCCCGGAACATGGCCGGACCCGCGCTCCGATCAGCTGTGCTTCCAGGCCACGCTGAAGTTGCCGCCGGAGGAGATCGAGCCGGGCACCGCCTTGGTGGTGCTGCCGCTGGCCATCGTGATCTTGTCCGGGGAGAAGGTGGCCAGCGAGGAGCCGTTGGCCTTGGACGCGCTGAAGTTCGCGGTCCCGAAGTTCGCCAGCGGCAGCACGCCCGAGCTGCTGGACGGCGCCTCGGCGATCACCTCGGCCGAGGCCAGCGCCGGGTTGTTGAGCGTGGAGCTGATGGTGTGCGACCAGCCCTTGGTCTGGTCCGACAGCACCAGCGTGAACTTGCCGCTGCCGTTGTAGGTCACCGAGGCGTGGAAGACGTCGCCGGGGGAGACGGCGTTGGAGAAGTTGACCGGGTACTTCGGGTACATCTCGTACCAGGACGAGTACACCGGCCGGCCGCCGGAGCAGTCGGCCTCGGTGCCGGTCTGCTCGACCGAGTTGCTGCCGTCGCCGTCCAGGCCGACCCAGAAGGAGGAGTACGTGGTCTGCGACCCGCAGCTCACGGACGGCTGGGTCCAGGTGGCGCTGACCGAGGTGAACCGGCTCCCGGTGGCCGCGTAGCCGGACCAGTTGGACGAGGTGCTGTGGAACACGTGCGAGAGCCCTTGCACGTTGCCGTTGAACACGGCTGCCGATGCCGGGGACGAGAGGACGGCCGCGGATATCGCTCCGGAGAGCGCCAACGCGGCCGAGGCCCAGCGACGGGCAGAAGACATCCTGTGTCTCCAATCTCTGTGGGTGAGATGGAGACTAGGAAACCGTCTGACCGGTGTCTGCCCCAGAAATGGTAAAATTCTGATTCGCCGGCATGCGCGGCGGTTCGCCACCGCGCCGCCCGGTTTTCGCACATATCTTCTGCGTGGCGGCGCGCGCGGCTGCCGGGACTCCGGTGTCAGGACCCGAGTGCCGGGACTCGGCCGTCAGGACTCGTTCCGCCGCGAGTACGAGGCCAGGCCGCGCAGCATCAGGTCCAGCCCGAACTCGAACCGGCCGTCCGGGCCGCCGGTCTCGAACAACGGGTCGGCCAGCGCCACCAGGTTCGGGAACGTCGCCACCGGCAGGGCCTTGACGTAGGCCTTCATCTGCTCGGCCCAGGCCTCGATCTCCTCCCGCGAGCTGTCCCCGTGCTGCGCGTACCGGATGTCCTCCTCGAAGACGCTGGCCACCGTGTAGAGCGAGACCACGTCCCCGGCCCACGCCGCCGCCCGGTCCGGCAGTTCGCCGGCGCGCAGCAGCGCCATGAAGCCCTCGACGATCCGCATCCCGCTCGGGCCGAAGGGCACCTGGCCGAGCATGGCGCGCGCGATGCCCGGATGCGCCTGCAGGACGCGCCGGGTGCCGCGCATCATCTCGCGCACCTGCTCGACCCAGTGCTCGGGGTCCGGCTCGGGGAACTCGATGCCGCCGAAGACCCGGTCGATGGCCAGCTTCAGCAGTTCGTCCTTGTTGGCCACGTGCGCGTACAGCGACGCCGCCCCGGTGTTCAGCTCCGCGGCGACGCGGCGCATGGACAGCCCGTCGTAGCCGTCGGTCTCCAGGATGTGCAGCGCCGCCTCGACGATCGTGTCCTGGCTCAGCGGGGTGCGGGTCTGGGCCTTCGCCTTGCGGGTGCGCTCCCAGGGGGGAACCGGCGCGGTGTCCGGGGTCTCGTTCGGGGCTGATGCCTTGGCCATCGTCGGGGCACTCCTCGCTTCGTCGCTTCTTCCGCAACCTGTCGAACCTAACGAACACTGTACGCCCTACGAACGGCGTTCGTGGCAACGAACACCGTTTGACACGAACGCCGTTCGAGGGTAGAACGGTGTTCGTAAAACGACGAACGGTGTTCGGGGCGATGAGTTCCGGACCGCCCGGTCGTCCCACTGTCAGCGAGGCCGGCCCGCTGCCAGCGACCAGTCAGCGATCGGTCAGTGATCGCTCAGGGGCCGGCGCCAAGCTGGCAGTGGACCCGGAGTTCGCGATATAGCTTGACATCGCGACAACGAGATATATCGTAAGTCTCGAGAGTTCTCGAACAGCGTTCGCAGCCACGAACCACGTTCCACCCGCACCGCCGCACCGCCGCAGAACCGAACCGCACTCAGAACAGCTCCCGGAGGGGGACCACCATGACCGCCACACTCGACAGCCCCAGCGACCACACCGCCCCAGTCCTCGACCAGCACGACGGCGCCCCACCGGACGCCGACGGCAAAGCCAAGGCCAAGGCCCGACTCGGCAAGGCCGTGATCTTCGCGCTCTTCGCGATCATCGGCGCCGACATCATGGACCTGCTGGACGCCACGATCATGAACATCGCCGGCCCGGTGTTGCAGCGCGACCTGGGCGCCTCCAGCTCCGCCCTGCAGTGGATAGTCGCCGGCTACACCCTCACCTTCGCCGTCATGCTCACGACCGGGGGCCGCCTCGGCGACGTCTTCGGCCGCAAGCGGATGTTCCTGGTCGGCATCGGCGGCTTCCTGCTCGGCTCGGTGCTGTGCTCGCTCGCGCAGAGCTCCGGCGAGCTGATCGGCGCGCGCATCCTGCAGGGCGCCTTCGCCGCCGTGATGATCCCGCAGGGCCTGGGCATGCTGCGGGCCATGGTCCCGGCCGAGCAGATGCCGGTGGTGTTCGGCATCTTCGGCCCGATGATGGGCCTGGCCGCCACCTTCGGCCCGATCCTGGGCGGCTGGCTCGTCGGCGCCGACCTGTTCGGCCTGAGCTGGCGCGCGATCTTCCTGGTCAACGTGCCGATCGCGGTGGTGGCGCTGGTCGCCGGCTCCCGGGTGCTGCCGCATGACGAACTGCGCTCCGCCGACGGCGAGCGGATCGCCAAGCCCAAGCTCGACCTGGTCGGCATGCTGCTGGCCACCGCCGGCGTCCTGATGCTGGTCTACCCGCTGGTCCAGGGCCGCGAGGCCGGCTGGCCGGCCTGGATGTTCGGCCTGATGGCCGCCTCGATCCCCACCTTCGGCGTCTTCGCCCTGCACCAGCGCCGCCGCAACAACGCCGGCCGCGACCCGTTCGTGGTGCCGACCGTGTTCCGCAAGCGCTCGTTCAACAGCGGCATCGGCGTGCTGTTCGCCTTCGGCGCGGCGATGAGCGGCGTGTTCTTCGTCTACACCCTCTTCCTGCAGGTCGGGCTCCAGTACAGCGCCCTGCACGCGGGTCTGACGATGCTGCCCTGGTCGATCGGCACCATGGTCTCGATGGGCATCTCCCAGGGCCTGATGCCGAAGATCGGCCCGCGCCGCACGCTGCAGGGCGGCATGCTGGTGATGGCCGCCGGCACGGTGATCGCCGCGGTCCTGGTCCACGCCTACGGCGCCACCACCACCAGCCTGACCCTGATCGCCCCGCTGCTGGTCTCCGGGCTCGGCATGGGCCTGATCTTCGGCCCGATCTTCGGAACGGTGCTGGGCGACCTGGACGACGCCGAGGTCGGCTCGGCCTCGGGCCTGCTGAACGCGGTCCAGCAGCTGGCCGGCGCCTTCGGCGTCGCGGCCCTGGGCACCGTGTTCTTCGACAAGGCCGGCGCCGCGATGCTGAGCGTCCCGGCCGCCGCCACCCTGGTCTTCGGGATCAGCGCCGCGGTGCTGGTGCTGGCCTGGGCCGTGGCCTTCTCGATGTCGAAGCACACCAAGGAGGCCGAGGGGCACTGAGCGGCGCCGGTCAGCCCGGCGCACCCCCTCCCAGGAGTCCGAGGAAGGCCTGTCCTTCCTCGGACTCCGCCCATCGCGCGTGGCCGAGGAACCAGTCGCGGTAGGCGATCTCAGCGTTCTCCCCGCTGCCGCCGGGGACGACGGACAGGAAGTAGTCGATCTCCGAGAGCTCATACTCGGCGTGGGCCAGCGGGAACAGGTTCGCCAGGGCGAAGAACTCGGCGCCGCTGACCGGCCGGACCGCCGTGTAGCCGTGCAGGAACGACTGGAGCTGGCGCTTGGGCACGTTCGCCGGTCCGCCGTCCCGCAGCGAGACCCAGTCGACGGCGAAGCGCTCGACCGCGATCGCCAGATCGTAGGCGGCGGTGGTGCGGTCGGCCAGGCCGAAGTCCAGGACCGCGGTGACGTCCAGGTCGTAGCCGTCGTCGGTCCACAGCAGATTGGTGCCGTGCCAGTCGTTGTGGGTCCACAGCGGCTCGAGGCCGTCGCGCACCGGCGCCAGGCGCCGGTGGAACGGCAGCATCAGCCGTTCGACGTCGGAGCGCCAGTCGCGGGCGGCCAGGAAGTCGCCGAGGAGTGGACGTTCCGCCATGGTGCGTTCGATGGCCGCGATCGGGTCCGGCGCGCCGAACAGGGAGAAGCCGGATTTCAGCGGGCGCCACGGCCGGGCCGGGGCTTCGTGGCCCACGGCGGCGGTGTGCAGGCGGCCCAACATCACGCCGGCGGGCCCGGCATGGAAACGCGGCTCGTACGGCGTCCAGGAGAACACGCCCTGATACGAGTCCTCGCCGACACCCAGCTCTTGAACTTCGTAGACGAAGCCGCCGCCGGTCCCCGCGGTCCAAGCCTGCGGCACCGGGATCCCGCGGTCGCGGACATGGTCCATGAAGCCGTGTTCTTCAGCCAGCGCCTCGGGGGTGCGCAGCGCCTGCGGAAGCCGCTTCACGATCAGCCGGCGGCCGTCGGCGGTCCGGATC
This sequence comes from Catenulispora sp., assembly GCA_013361685.1. GTDB lineage: Bacteria > Actinomycetota > Actinomycetes > Streptomycetales > Catenulisporaceae > Catenulispora. The sequence goes on along the minus strand of JABFXP010000009.1, from coordinate 11,543 downwards.
CGCGCCGTCGTGGACAACGGCCGTGGACTGCGCCACTCGACCTCGGCGACCCGCGCGCCGAGCACCGCCTCCACCTCGTCCCCGGTCAGGGCCGGCCAGTCGCGCCGCGCGACCGGCTCCGCCCCCATGCCGAACACGAGGTCGTCGCTCACGCCCGGCGCCTCCGGTCCCAGGCCACGATGCCGCCGGTGGCCAGCGCCGCCACCGCGAACGAGTACAGCGACGCCGACGCCCACCAGCCCGGGTGCACCCCGACCCAGTCCTGGACGTGCATCCAGCCGTGCCGCCACCAGCTCACCGAGCCCGGGTTCAGCACCTGGTAGACCACGAACCCCAGCGCCCACGGCACCAGCATGACCGGCCGCGCCGGGGAGCGCTCGGACAGATCCCACCGGCCGCTCCGGCCCTGGCCCAGGAAGTAGTCGACGCCGACCACCGCGGCCAGCGGCACGAACACCGAACCGATGACCAGCAGGAAGTTCGAGAACTGGGTGAGGTCGTGCACGAACAGCGCGATCACCGTCACCAGCGCGCCGACCACGCCGGCCAGGATCCGCCGGTCCACCCGCGGCAGCAGGTTCTGCACCGACATCGCGGTGGAGTAGACGTTGGCGAACGACTGGTCCGACTCGCGCAGCACCAGCACCAGGAAGAAGACCCAGCCGCCGGTGACGCCGAGCATGGTGTGGAAGATGTCGCCGTCCGGACCGGCCTGCAACAGCGCCACGATGCCGATCGCGTAGCACCAGAACTGCGTGATGCTGTAGCCGAGCACCGCCGCGCCGCCGGCCTGCCGGGTGCTGTGGGCGTGCCGCATGTAGTCCGCCGCCATCGGCAGGAACGACACCGACAGCGCCAGCGCGGCGTCGACCGCCGGGAAGAAGCCGCTCCAGGAGGTGCCGCTCTGGTGCGGGACCGGATCACGCAGCAACTGCACGGTGAAGTAGAGCATCGAGATGCCGACCAGCACCGTCACATACCGGCGCAGGATCCGCAGCACCGACAACGGCCAGATCGCCATCGCCGTGCACAGCGCCCCGGCGGCCACCACGACCAGCGGCCGCGGTATCCGGCCGGTCATGGCGTCCACACCCTGCACGATCACCGTCAGCTCGTACACACCCCAGCCGATCAGCTGGAAGATGTTCGCCAGACTCGGCAGGAACGACAGCCGGGTGCCGAACAACCCGCGCAGCACCGCCATCGCCGGCGCCCCGGTCCGGGTGCCGACCACCCCGGCCAGCGCGGTCATCACCATGCCGGCCACCGTCCCCAACGCCAGCGCGAACAACGCCGCCGGGATCGGAAGCGGCGAGTAGCCGGTGGGCAGCAGGATGACCGAGGCACTGGCGAACCCGATCAGGCTGACGCCCAGATTCGCCCAGAACGCAGCCTGGTCGCTGAAGGTGAGGCTGCGGGGCGCCTCGGTGGTCAGGCGCAGCGGCGCCTCGGCGGGAGCGGCGTCGGCCGGCACAGTCGTCGTCATGGCGTGCCCATCGTACGCACCGGCGCGCACCGCTGTTCGAACCCGCTCACGCCCTGAACAGCGGGGACGCCGACAGGACCCCGCGACGTAGGCTGGGGCCGTGCCCCCGACCATCGCCTCGCTGCTCGCCGACCGCCCCCTGGGCCTGCGGCTGCTCACCTCCCGCGGCCCGGCCGGGGACACCGCCCGGGAGATCCGCTGGGTGCACACCACCGAGCTCAACGACCCCGCCCCGTTCCTTGAGGGCGGCGAGCTGCTGCTCACCACCGGCCTGCGCCTGGACGACCCGCGGTTCGACCTCGAGGCCTTCCTGTCCGGCCTGGTCCGCGCCGGGGTGGCGGGCCTGGGCTTCGGCGTCGGCCTGAACAACGCCACCGTGCCCGACCGCTTCGTCGCCGCCGCCGAGGACCACGGCCTGCCGGTCCTGGAGGTCCCCAAGGCCACGCCGTTCATCGCGATCGCCAAGTCGGTCTCGAAATCCCTGGCCGCCGAGGAGTACCGCGCCATCACCGAGGGCTACCGCACCCAGCAGGACCTGGTGAAGTCGGCGCTCGCCGCCGAACCGCAACGCTCCCTGGTCCGCTCGCTGGTCCGCGGCCTGGGCCCGGGCGCGTGGGCGCTGCTGGCCGCGCCGGACGGCACCGTGCTGCACCGCGCCGGACCGATACCGCCGGAGCTGGACCTGACGCCGGAACTGGCCCGGCTGCGGGGCCGCACCCTGCCCAGCAGCTCCTCGATCCTCACCGACACCGGCCATGTGGAAGTCCACGCCCTGGGCGCCGGCAAGCGGGTCATGGGCTTCCTCGCGGTCGGCCTGCTCGGCCGCTCCACCGGCCCGGACATCACGGGCCGCCAGATCCTGGCCGTCGCGCTGACCCTGCTGACGCTCGGCGTCGAACAGCCGACGAAGGACGGCACGGTCGCCGAGCTGACGCTGCGCCGCACGGTCGTGCGGCTGCTGCTCGGCGGCTACGTCGACGCCGCCCACGAGGCCGCCGGGGAGCTGCGCGTCCCGCTGCCGCCGGAGCCGCTGCGCATCGCCCGCGACTCGGTCCGCGAGGAGGCGGTGCCCGAGCGCGTGTTCGTGCTGGAAGAAGAGGGCGAGCGGGTGCTGCTCGCCCCGGCCGACTATGACGGCTTCACCGGCGGCGTGTCCGACGCGATCGGCTACGCCGACTTCGGACGCGGCTACCGGCAGGCGGGGGAGGCGCTGGCGACCGCGCGCCGGACCGGCCGCTCCCCGGTGTACTTCGCCGAAGCCGGATCGGGTCTCAGCACCCTGTTCGCCGACCAGGCCGTCCGCGACTTCGCGGCCGGGACACTGAGGCCGCTGACGGAGGCCGACCGCTCCACTCTGCTGCCGACGCTGCGTGCCTGGCTCGCCCACAACGGCCAGTGGGACTCGGCGGCCGCCGAGCTCGGCGTGCACCGGCACACGGTGCGCGCGCGGATCGCGCGCGCCGGGGAGCTGCTGGGCAAGGACCTGACCGCCGCCGACTCGGCGGACGCGCGGATGGAGCTGTGGTTGGCGTTGCGGGTGCGGGAAGGGCAGTAGCGGGCAACGGTCTCGCGCCCGGGGGCTCCGGCGCCGCTTGTGACCTGGCCCCCACGGCACTCCCGCCATCCCCGACTGGCCACCGCGTACACCACCGTCCGCCGTCGTGCCCACCTACCCTGATCCCATGACTGAGGCAACGCCGTTCTGGATCGCGTCCAAGCCGGTTACCGGCACCGACAGCTATGAGATCTCCTCTCCTTACGACGGCGCGCACGTCGCCACAGTCTCCGTGCCCACCGAGGACCAGGTGGAGCAGGCGGTGGCGGCGGCCGCCGCGGTCGCCAAGGAGACCGCGGACCAGCCGGCCCACGTCCGTGCCGCCGCCCTGGACCACGTCTCGCGGCGCCTGGCCGAGCGGGCCGAGGAGATCGCCGCGCTCATCACCGCCGAGAACGGCAAGCCGCTGAAGTGGGCCAAGGCCGAGGTCGGCCGGGCCGTCTCGGTCTTCCGGTGGGCCGCCGAGGAAGCCCGCCGGTTCGGCGGCGAGATGCAGCGCCTGGACACCGACGCCAACGCCGCCGGCCGGACCGCGGTCATCCGCCGCTTCGCGCGCGGCCCGGTGCTCGGCATCGCGCCGTTCAACTTCCCGCTGAACCTGGTCGCGCACAAGGTGGCGCCGGCCATCGCGGTCGGGGCGCCGATCATCGTCAAGCCGGCGCCGGCCACCCCGCTCAGCGCCCTGCTGCTCGGCGAGCTGCTCGCCGAGACCGACCTGCCGGCCGGCTCCTGGGCGGTGCTGCCGGTGCCGAACGACCGGATGGCGGCGCTCACCGCCGACCCGCGGCTGCCGGTGGTCAGCTTCACCGGCTCCGGCCCGGTCGGCGCCATGATCCAGCAGGCCGTGCCGCACAAGCACGTCACGCTCGAACTCGGCGGCAACGCCGCGGCGGTGGTGGCCGCCGACTACGACTCCGAGGCCGACCTCGACTGGGCCGCGCAGCGCATCGCCACGTTCGCCAACTACCAGGCCGGGCAGTCCTGCATCTCGGTGCAGCGGGTGTTCGCCGACCGCGCCGTCTACGACCGGCTGCTGGAGAAGGTCGTCGCCGCCGTCGAGGCGCAGCGCACCGGCGACCCCACCGACCCCGGCACCGACGTCGGCCCGATGATCAACGTCGCCGCCGCCGAGCGGGTCCAGGCCTGGGTCGAGGAGGCCGTCGGCGCCGGCGCCACCCTGCTCACCGGCGGCGGACGCGACGGCGCCAGCTACGAGCCCACCGTGATCGTCGGCGCGCCCGAGCACGCCAAGGTCGTCGCCGAGGAGGTGTTCGGCCCGGTGCTGGTGCTGCGCGCCTTCGACGGCTTCGACGAGGCGGTGCGCCTGGTCAACGACTCGCAGTTCGGTCTGCAGGCCGGCGTGTTCACCCATGACCTGCGCACCGCGTTCCGTGCGCACCGCGATCTGGAGGTCGGCGGAGTCGTGATCGGGGACGCCCCCAGTTTCCGCGCGGACCAGATGCCGTACGGTGGCGTGAAGGGCTCCGGCGTCGGCCGCGAAGGCGTCAGGAGCGCGATGGAGGACTACACCTATGAGCGAGTGCTGGTGCTGACCGGGATCGACCTGTAACACCGGGCGGTAGACCGGCACACGCTCAGCCCCCTGATCCGTTCCCTCATCGGGTCAGGGGGCCATTTTCAGTTCTGGGCGCCGCTGCTCTGCGCGTCGGCGTGGACGCCCTCGCGGTAGGACGGGTACTGCGGCTTCCACCCCAGCTCGTCTTTGGCCTTGGCGTTGCTGACCAGGTACCGGCCGGTGATGAAGGCGTGCAGGTACGGCATCGGCTTGGTCATCCAGGCCGGGACGGTCCGCGGCTTCTTGGTGTGGAAGTCCTCGACGATCTGGAGCGTCACGTCCGCGAACCGCGCCGGCGTGTCGTCGACCACGTTGTACGCCTGCCCGCCCCGGCCGCGCTCGACAGCGGCGACGGTGGCGGCGGCCGCGTCGGCGAGGTGGACGAAGGAGTTGGTCCCGGCCTTCACGATCGGCAGCTTGCCGGCCTGCAGGAACTCGACATACGCGGCGGTCGCCGGGCCGCCGTAGAAGAGTCCGTAGCGCAGCGCGATGCCTTCGATCCCGGGCTCGGAGAACGCGATCTGCTCGTTGCGCAGCATCGCCTCGCCGTGCTCGGCGAAGGACTTGCGCGGCGACGGCCCGAAGTACGCGTCCTCGGTGAGCGGCGTGGGGCCGAGGTCGCCGTATCCGTAGCCGAAGATCATCGACTGGGTGAGGAACCGGGTCGCCCCGACCGCCTTCGCCGCCGCCATCAGGTTCTCGGTGCCGACAGTGCGCAGGACGTTGGTGAGGTGCATGTCCTTGTTGCGCATCGGCGGCTTCTTCAGCGCTGTCAGTTGGCTGATCACCGCGTCGAAACGCTGCCCTTCCACGGCGGCGAGCAGCTGCTGCCGGTTCAGGACGTCGGCCACGACCGCCGAGGCGCCCATGGCCTCGATCGCCCGCACGCCGTCCTGGGTCCGGGTGATGCCGACGACGTCGTGGCCGGCGCCGACCAGGGCCGGGGTGAGGACGTGGCCGAAGACGCCGCTGGCACCGGCGAGGAGGATACGCATGATGTGCTCCTTAAGTCAGGTTCGCGGCGGTATCTCCGCGCTTCCGACTACAAGGACGGGGCCGCGCCGAGCCCTGTGACACGACACCGTGTGACCTGCGTCACAGCACATCAAGCATCATAAACCATAGCGAAACGGTCAACCTTCCAGGGCGCGCACCCCGTCGAGCTTCTCCGGATTGGCCATGCCGAACACCGTGCGGATCCGGCCCTGCTCGTCCAGGTCGAGCGTGTAGACGTACAGCACTTTGCCGTCGAGGAAGGCCACGATCGCCGGTGCGCCGTTGACCCCGCCGGGGACCACGTCGATGCGCAGGTCCGCGCCGTCCTCCATGAGCTTCGAGTACTTCTCGACGATGCCGAGCACGAACCGGGCGACGTGGTCCGGGCCCAGCACCGGCCGCCGCGCCGCGGTGATGACGCCGCCGCCGTCGGCGACCAGCGTGACCTCCGGCGACAGCAGCTCCAGCAGCGGTCTGATGTCGCCGCCGACGCAGGCGGCCAGGAAGCGGTCGGCGATGCTCTGCCGCTGCGAGTCGTCCAGCGGATAGCGCGGGCGCTTCTCGTGCACGTGGGTGCGGGCGCGGACCAGCAGCTGCCGCACCGCGGGCTCGCTGCGGTCCAGCATCGCGGCGATCTCGGCGAAGCTGTAGTCGAACGCCTCGCGCAGCACGAACACCGCGCGCTCCAGCGGCGACAGCGTCTCCATCACCAGCAGCATCGCCAACGAGACGGTGTCGTCCAGCACCACCCGGTCGGCGGCGTCGGGGGAGCTGTCCGCGCCGTCGCGCGTCAGCACCGGCTCGGGCAGCCAGGGCCCGACGTAGGACTCCTTGCGCGTCTGGACCTTGCGCAGCTGGTCGATGGCCAGCCGCGTGGTCACCGTGACCAGGAACGCCTTCGGATCCTCGACCTTGGCGTAATCCGCGCCGCTCCAGCGCAGCCACGCCTCCTGCACCACGTCCTCGGCGTCGCTCCAGCGGCCCAGCACCCGGTAGGCGACCGAGGTCAGCAGGCGGCGGTGCTCGTTGAAGGCTTCGGCGGCACGGGTGTCGTCCCACGTGGGAATGTCCGGGTCCACGGCCGCCAGCCTATTACCCGCGTCGATGGCCATGGACGCCTGGTGCGCTCTGCCCTACCGTGCGCGCATGCTGGCAGACGGGAAGATCGTGATGGTGACCGGCGGCGGCAGCGGCATCGGCCGCGCCACCGCCGGACTGTTCGCGGCCGAGGGCGCGGCGGCGGTCGTGGTGGTGGACGTCGCGCAGGCCGGGGAGAACTCCGGTCCGGAGACGGTGGAGCTGGTGCGCAAAGCCGGCGGCACGGCGATGTTCGTGCGCGCCGACGTCTCGGTCGAGGCGGACGTGGAGGCCGCGGTGGCGGCGGCCGTGGCCGAGTTCGGGCGGCTGGACGCGGCGGTGAACTGCGCCGGGGTCGCCGGCTCCGGGGCGAAGATCGCCGACATGGCGCTCGAGGAATGGAACCGCGTCGTCGGGATCGACCTGACCGGCACGTTCCTGTCCCTGAAGCACGAGATCCGCGCGATGCTGCCGAACCAGGCCGGGACGATCGTCAACATCGCCTCGGCGGCGGGCCTGGTGCCGGTGCCGTACCTGTCGCCGTACTGCTCGGCGAAACACGGCGTGCTCGGGCTGACCAAGACCGCGGCGAAGGAATACCGGAACGCCGGTCTGCGGATCAACGCGATCCTCCCCGGCGTCATCGACACCCCGATGATCCGGGCCTCGGCGGCCGAGCGGCCCGAGGTCGCGAAGCAGTCCCGGGCGGCCTCCGGCGACGCGGCGCTCGGCGGCGGGGCGGTCGGACAGCCGGAGCAGATCGCGTCGGCGGCGGTGTGGCTGTGCTCGGCGGGCGCGTCGTTCGTGAACGGCGAGTCGATGGTCGTGGACGGGGGAACGGTGACGCGTTAGGCGCGCACTCACGCCTATAACCTGCGGACGCGTCGCTTCCTTACGCTCACACGACCCCCGCCACCACACGTTGAGTGAGGCGGAGGCGCTTCGCGCCGCGGGGCTGGATACCGTGGAAGCCATGCGTATCGACCTGCACGCCCACACCACCGCCTCCGACGGCACGTACGACCCGGCGGAACTGGTCCCCATGGCCGAGGCCGCGGGCCTGGCGGTGGTGGCCATCACCGACCACGACGGCGTCGCGGGCTGGTCCGAGGCACGCCGCGCGCTGCGCTACGGCCAGGACGCCGGCGTGTGGTCGAGCATCCGCCACGTGGTGCCGGGGGTGGAGATCAGCTGCAAGATCAACGGCGTGGGCCTGCACATGCTCGGCTACATGTTCGACCCCGAAGACGTCGCCCTGGACACCGCACTGGCCGAGATCCGCGTATCGCGGACACACCGTGCCGAAGCGATGGTGGCGAAGGCGCGGGAACTCGGGGCGCCGATCACCTGGGAGCGGGTCCGCGAGATCGCCGGCGACGGCGTCGTGGGCCGCCCGCACGTGGCCACGGCCCTGGTGGAGGCCGGAGTGGTGGACTCGATCGACGCCGCGTTCGGCCCGGACTGGATCGGCGAGGGCGGCCGCGCCCGCGTGGAGAAGCTGGACATGGACCCGTTCCGCGCGATCGAGCTGGTCCAGGCGGCCGGCGGCGTGACCGTGATGGCCCACCCCCTGGCCTGGCGCCGCGGCCCGGTGGTCACCGACCAGGACATCGAGGACTTCGCCAAAGCCGGCCTGACCGGCATCGAGATGAACCACCCCGACCACGGCCCGAAGGAACGCGACCACATCCGCGGCCTGGCCAACGACCTCGGCCTGCTCACCACCGGCTCCTCCGACTGGCACGGCTCGCGCAAGTCCACACCGCTGGGCGCGGAGACGACCGCCCCCGAGGTCTACGAAGAACTCGTCGCCCGCGCCACCGGCACTCAGCCGTTCTGACCCCAGAACTCCACGAGCACCCGCACCGTCGCGGCGGGATTCTCAGCGGCGGGGGAGTGCGCGGCGTCCTGGATGAGGACGAACTCCGTGCCCAGCCGCGTCGCCATGTCCTTCTGCAGCTCCACCGGCCACGCGTCGTCCCCGGCCCCGGCGGCGACCAACAGCGGCACCCCGGCCGCCGCCAGCTCGTCGGTCCGGTCCGGCGCCCCCAGGATCGAGGTCCCCATCCCGATCAGCATCGCCAGATCGTTCGCCTCGAACCGTCGCTGCAAGAACGCCCGCACCGCGGCGTCAGGATGCTGCGGCGCCGCCTGCGTCGCGGCGATCTTCTGCATCTCCGCCCAGATCTGCTGCGTGCTCATAAACCCGGCGGCGGCCACCAGCAGCTCGGCCTGCTCCGCCGAGCGCCCCGGCACCGCGGCCGGCCCGGAGTCGAAGAGGGCCAGGCTCCGCACCCGCCCCGGATGCGCGAGGGCGTACTCCCGGGTGACCAGGCCGCCGAAGGAGTGCCCCAACACGTGGACCCGCTCAGTGCCCAGCCCCTCGACCACGTCGGCCAGATCCTCGGCCAACCGCGCGAGCGTGTAAGCACCGGGATCATCCGGCCCCGCCGACTCGTTCTGCCCCCGCTGATCGATGGCGACGACCTCATAACCCGCCTCGGCCAACGGCGCGAGCACCGCGATGAAGTCCTCTTTCGACCCGGTGTAGCCGGGCACCAGCACCGCGGCCCCCCGCCGCACGGCACCCGCCGGCGGCACCGCCCGCAACCCGGCGAGCGGACCGCCCGCGGTCGGCAGCTGAACCGCTCCGGTGTGAGGCGGCAGGTCGACGAAGGGCGGGGTGCTCATGGGGATGAGGGTAATGGGCGCGGCCCGACGGCGCTCAAGCCGCCCGGCAAACGCCGCCGGCCCCGAAGCTGCGGGGTGAAGACACGCTGGAGCTGTCTCGGATGAGTCGTCCCGAAAACGCCGCCGGCCCGAGACCTCGCGGAGGTCTCGGGCCGGCGGCGTATGCGATGACGCGCGACGACGTCCCGTGCGACTACGAGTTGTAGTTCCCGGTCGCCGCGACACCGGTCGACGTCAGCCCGGTGGTCTCAGCCGTCGTGCGCCGAGTGCGCTTCGGCTTGTCAGCACCCTCGACGACCTCGATAGCCGGAGCCTCAGCAGGCGCGGCGACCTTACGGGCCCGCGTGCGCTTCGGCTTGTCGGCCGGAGCCTGCGCCTCCACGACCGCGGTCTCCGCGACAGCCTCGGTGACCGCCTTAGAACGGCTGCGCTTCGGCTTCTCCGCCTCCACGACGGTGTCTGTGTCCACGAGCACGGCCTCGACCTCAGCCGCAGCAGCCTTCGACCGGCCCCGCGTCCGCTTCGGCTCGTCGGCGACCTCGGCGGCGGGAGCCGCCTGCTCGGCCACCTCGACGGCCGCCGTCTCGACGAGCTCCGCAGCGTTCGCGCCACCGCGCGTCCGGCTCCGCGTGCGCTTCGGCTTCGTCTCGACGTCGTCGGCCACGGTCTCGGCGCTCGCCGCCACCGCGCTCTCGACGATCGAGCTCTCCACGGTGCTCGCCCCGCCGCGTGTACGGCTCCGGGTCCGCTTCGGCTTCGCCTCCACGTCGTCGGCCACGGTCTCGGCGCTCGCCGCCACCGCGCTCTCGACGATCGAGCCCTCGACCGTGCCCGCGCCGCCGCGCGTCCGCGTCCGGGTCCGCTTCGGCCGCTCACCGGCGTCAGCGGTCTGCGTCGGCGCTTCCGTCAGCTCCGAACCCGCCACGTCGCCTTCGCCGAGCCGCTGCCCGCCGCGCGTCCGCACGCGATCACGCTTGGCGCGCGTAGGCCGCTCGGCTCGCTCCGACCGATCCGACCGCTCCGACCGCTCGGACCGGTCCGACCGCGGCCCCCGCGCCCGGACCCCGGCGCCCCGGCCGGTCTCGCCGAGGTCTTCGACCTCTTCGGCGGCCAGGCCGGCGCGGGTCTGCTGCGACTTCAGCAGCCGGCCCTTGGAGTCGGCCGGAATGTTCAGCTCCTCGAAGAACCACTCGGACGTCGAGTAGGTCTCGCGCGGCTCGTGGAAGTCCAGGCCCAGCGTCTTGTTGATCAGGTTCCAGCGCGGCACCTCGTCCCAGTCGACGAAGGTCACCGCGGTGCCCGAGGCCCCGGCGCGGGCGGTCCGGCCGATCCGGTGCAGGTAGGTCTTGTCGTCCTCGGGGCACTGGAAGTTCACCACGTGGGTGACGCCTTCCACGTCGATGCCGCGGGCCGCCACGTCCGTGGCCACCAGCACGTCGACCTTGCCGTTGCGGAACGCCCGCAGCGCCTGCTCGCGGGCGCCCTGGCCGAGGTCGCCGTGCACCGCCGCGGCGGCGTAGCCGCGGTCGTCCAGCTCCTCGGCGACCTTGGCCGCCGTGCGCTTGGTGCGGCAGAAGACCATGGTCAGGCCGCGGCCCTCGGCCTGCAGCATGCGGGCCAGCATCTCGGTCTTGTCCAGCGCGTGCGCGCGGTAGACGCGCTGCGTGATGTTGGCGACCGTGGTGCCGGAGTCGTGCGGGTCGGCCGCGCGGATGTGCGTCGGCTTGGTCATGTACTGCCGCGCCAGCGCGATCACCTGGCCCGGCATGGTGGCCGAGAACAGCAGCGTCTGGCGGTCGTTCGGGACGTGCTTCACGATCCGCTCGACGTCCGGCAGGAAGCCCAGGTCCAGCATCTCGTCGGCCTCGTCCAGCACCAGCATGCGCACCCCGGACAGGTCCAGGTGGCCCTGCTTGGCCAGGTCCAGCAGCCGGCCCGGGGTGCCGACGACCACGTCGACGCCGGCCGACAGCGCGGCGATCTGCGGCTCGTAGGCGCGTCCGCCGTACACGGACTGCACGCGCGCGGCCATGACCTTGCCGGCCGCCGACAGGTCCTCGGTGACCTGCACGGCCAGCTCGCGGGTCGGCACCACCACCAGGCCGAGCGGGCGGCCCGGGGCGCCGGTGGGCGCGGGGGCGCCGGACGGCTTGCGGCCGCCC
>JABFXP010000270.1 GCA_013361685.1 Catenulispora sp. | reverse complement strand
CCGCCGCCGCCCCGGCCGCGCACGCCCCGGTCCCGGCGCACCCGGCGACCCGCTCCCGCAAGGCCGTGACGCCCTCGCACACCACGGCCGCACCGAGCACCCTGGCCCCTGGGGCCATGGCCGGGCCGAAGCTGCTGGCCGGCATGCCGCTGACGGAGACCCCGCTGGGGCCGGACGCGCCGAGCGTGTCCGAGCTGCCGCAGTACGCGGGCGTGAAGAACATGTCGCAGCTGGCGCCGACGCTGGCCGCGGCGCACGCCGCGGAGATGGCCGCGCCGCCGTCGCTGCCGGTGCTCGGCCAGCTGCCGCCCGGCGGGCTCACTCAGAACCTGCCGCTGGCCGGCGGACTCCAGTCGCTGCCGCTGGCCGGTGGGCTCGGCGGTGTGACCGGGCTGCTGGGGCACTTCTGAGCCGCACCCCGAAGCCTTGCCCGAGGCCCCCGGCACGCGTCACGCGTGCCGGGGGCCTTTTCGCTGCCTTCCTGCGGCCATACGGGCGATCTCAGCATGATCCACCCTGTCAGAGGTCACATAAGCTGATGGGGATACGAATCCCCCCTGAGAGCGATTAGCCGCAACTCTTCGCATGTCGGCGCCGCGAAAGCGCAATACATCGCCATGCCTGAATACGTGTGAACCGCCCCACCGGGAGCCACGGATGAAGCACCGCCACGGCAAGACGACAAGTGTCAGTTCGGGTCTGGTGGACCTGAGTGAGGAGTCGCTGGCCGACGTCTCACGTTCGGTCTCGGCCGGGGAGGTGCGGTCGGAGGACGTCGACCGGCGCATCAGCCCGCCGCGCGACGGCGGGACGGCACCGGTGCCGGTGGCCGCGTCGTTCAACTCGGCCGTCTGACGGGCGGCCGCGCCCATGACGTCGGCGCCTCCGTTCCGGCAGTTCGTCCTCAAGGTGGCGACCCGCTGCGACCTCGCCTGTGATCACTGCTATGTGTACGAAGCCGCGGACTCCTCGTGGCGTCATAAACCGAGGTTCGCGACGGCGGAGACCATCCGGCGCACCGCCGAGCGGATCGCCGAACACGCCGCCGCGCATCGGCTGCCGGCGGTCGCCGTGGTGCTGCACGGCGGCGAGCCGCTGTTGCTCGGCCACGAGCGGATGCGCGCCGCGCTGACCGTGCTGCGCGGCGCCGTCGAGGGCGCGGGCTGCGCGGTCGACCTCCGTGTGCACACCAACGGTCTGCGCCTCGACTCCGGGTTCTGCGACTTGTTCCGGGAGCACGGCGTCCGCGTCGGGGTGTCGCTGGACGGCGACCGCGCGGCCAACGACCGGCACCGGCGCTTCGCCAACGGGGCTTCGAGCCACGAGCAGGCGCGGCGTGCCACAGAGCTACTGCGGGATCAGTACCCGGACGTGTTCGCCGGCGTGCTGTGCACCGTCGACGTCCGCAACGACCCGGTCGCGGTGTACGCGGCGGTCCGGGAGGCCGCCCCGCCGCGCGCCGACTTCCTGCTCCCGCACGCCACACACAGCCGGCCGCCGCTGCGTCTGGACCCTGCGCGCGCCGACTACGCGGACTGGCTGCTGACCGTGTTCGACCGCTGGGACGCCGACGGGCGGCCGTTCCCGGTGCGGTCGTTCGGCTCGGTGCTGGACACGCTCCAAGGGCTGCCGAGCGGGACCGAGTCGCTGGGGCTGGATCCGGTGGACCTGGTCGTGGTGGAGGCGGACGGGACGCTGGAGCAGACGGATTCGCTCAAAGCCGCCTACGACGGCGCGCCGGTCACCGGTTTCGACGTCGTCCATCACAGTTTCGATGAGGCGTCGGGGCATCCGGGGTTCGAGGCGCGGCGGCATGGGCTGGCGGATCTGTGCCAGGCCTGTCGGCGCTGTCCGTTGGTGACAGTGTGCGGTGGAGGTTTACGTACTCATCGCTATAGAGCTCCCGCTGCTGAGCCTGTGACGACAGATCCCTTCGACAATCCGAGCGTCTACTGCGGTGACCTCAAGGAGCTGATCATGGGGATCAAGACGCGGACCCAAGCGCCCGCTGTCGCCAGGGTTCCGGCTCAGCGGACTCTGGGGTTGCCAGCGGATGCGGTGCATCAGTTGGCGCACGGATACGGCGACGCTAAGGCGATCGGCCACTTGAACCGCTTCCAACGTTCTCTCCAGATACTGCTTCTCGCGAAGGTGTTCGCTGCGGCGGAGGGAAACAGCGGTCCGCGCCAGGAGATGGTGGATGCAGCGATCACCCTGTTGAAGTCTCTCGACGGAACGCATAAGGCCGCGCTCCATGAAGTACTCGGCCACCCCTACACCTCGGTCTGGGCGCTGCGCTGCCTGGACGACGCGCAGTCCGGCCACCCCGACCCCGACGACTTCGCCCACCTCGCAGCGCTGGCCGCAGCCACCGCGATCCGGGCCGGCGCGGACGCCGAGCTCGACGTGCCGGTGCGGCGCGGCGCGCTGTATCTGCCCACGCTCGGCCGCCTGGTCGTCGGGGCGGACGCGGGCGCGACGGTGCGGCTGCGGATCTCCGGCGGAGAGTGCGACGTGCTGACGCTGCCGGGCTGGCAGGGGGTGCGGCGGGTGCCGCTGCCCTCCTTCGCCGGCGGCGGCATCGCGGTGGAGGACACCGACCCGTTCCGGCGCTGCCACCACTGGGACGTCGCGCAGCGGCTGCCCGGGCCGGACGCGGCGGCGTGGCTGCGGACCGTCCCGAGGGCCTGGGACGTGCTGGCGCGGGACCACCACTCCTATGCGCCGGGCATCGCCGCCGGGCTGTCGACGATCGTGCCGCTGGCGCCGTCGCTGTCCGGGCGGGACGTCAGCTCCACGGCGCGGCGGGCCT
>JABFXP010000937.1 GCA_013361685.1 Catenulispora sp. | reverse complement strand
CGCGGGGCCGGAACCGACCGAGACCGCCCCGTCCGGGTCCGGCCTCGACCGCCGCCCGCCCGCCGGCGCGCGGCAGGTGGTGCTGTGGCGCCACGGCCGCACCGCGTGGAACCTGGAGCGCCGCTTCCAGGGCCAGACCGACATCCCGCTCGACGACGTCGGCGTGGCGCAGGCCGAGCGCGCCGCGCGGGTACTGGCCGGCCTGGGCCCGAGCGTCATCGTGGCCTCGGACCTGATCCGCGCCACCGCCACCGCCGAGACCCTGGCCCGCCTCACCGACCTGCCGGTCAGCCTCGACGAGGGGCTGCGGGAGACGTACGCGGGCCATTGGCAGGGCCTGAACGACGAGGAGATCCGCGCCCGCTTCGCCGAGGAGTTCGCGGCCTTCCGCCGGGGCGAGCGCGTCCGGCGCGGCGGCGGCGAACTCGAGAGCGAGGTCGCCGACCGGGTCGTCCCGGCCATCCTGCGCGGCCTGGAGAAGGTCCCGCCCGGGGGCACCCTGGTGGTCGCCACCCACGGCGGCGCGGCCCGCGTGGCCCTGGGCCGCATGATGGGCCTGCCGGAGACGCTGTGGGGCGCGCTGGGCGGACTGTCCAACTGCTGCTGGTCGGTGCTGGGCGAGGCCCGCAACGGCTGGCGCCTGCTGGAGCACAACGCCGGTTCGCTGCTCGAGCCGGTCATCGGCGACGACGAGTAGTTCCCGGGCCACCCCGGCGTGGCGCCTGAGCTGGGCCCGGGACGGCAGAATCCGGATTCGCCCAGGTCCAGATCGCGGTCGCCGGGCCCGTGCTCAGCGGTACCGCCTTAGCGTGGCCGTCATGCCCGATCCCATCCTGCGCACCGCCACTGCCGCCGACCTCGGCGCCATCCTCGAGTTCTGGCAGCTCGCCGCCGAGGACGCGCACCGCCCCGCCGACTCCGCCCGCGCGCTCGAAGCCCTCCTCGCCCGCGACCCCGACGCGCTGCTGCTGGCCGTCGACGCCGCGACCGGCGACCTGGTCGGCACCGTCATCGCGGGCTGGGACGGCTGGCGCTGCCACGTCTACCGCCTGGCCGTGCACCCGGACCGGCGCCGCGCGGGCTTGGGCCGGCAGCTCGTGGCCGCCGCCGAGGACCGGTTCCGCGCGCTCGGCGGCACCCGCGCCGACGCCATGGTGCTCGATGAGAACGCCCTCGCGCACCACGCCTGGCGCTCCGGCGGCTACGCCCGGCAGCCCGAGTGGTCCCGCTGGGTGAAGGCGCTGTGACCTGCGGCGAACATCCGGGTCGCCGGCGGTCCACCCGATGTCAGGGGTTTCACTCCGGGGGCCGGTGCGGCACGCTGGACCGGTGAGCGCGGAGATTTTCCACCCGCAGACCTACGCGCACGCGGTCCCGTACGAGCGCTTCGCCGAGCTGCGCCGCACCGCGCCGGTCTGTCGGATCGACGAGCCGCCGGTCGGCCCCTGGCCCGCCGGCCCCGGCTACTGGGGCGTGTTCGCCCACGCCGACGTCAAACGGGTCCTGCGCGACCCCGACACCTTCTCCTCGCACCTCGGCGGCACGCAGATCCGCGATCCCGAGACCCCGCAGGACCTGCGGTTCGTCCGCGCCATGATGCTCAACCAGGATCCGCCGGCGCAGGCCCGGCTGCGCCGGATCGTCGCCGCCGCCTTCACCCCGCGCGCGGTACGGCAGCTGGAGGAGAGCATCGCCGAGCGGGCCCGGGAACTCGTCGACGCCGTGGCGGACACCGGCCGCGCCGACTTCGTCGACGTCGCCGCCGACCTGCCGGTGTGGACGTTGGCCCGGATCATGGGGATCCCGGACCGGGACCGCCGCCTGCTCTACGACTGGGCCAACCGGGTGATCGGCTATCAGGACGCGGACTACGCCGGGCTGAGCACCGCCGACGCCGAGGCGCTGAGCCCGCTGGGCCGCTCGGCGCTCGCCGCGCGGCCGACGTCGACGACGCGGCCCGACGGGCGGCCGGTGAACCCGCGGTCGCGGGCCGGGCTGGCGGACATGTACGCGTACGCACACGGGCTGGCCACCGGTGACCACAGCGACAGCGGCGGCATCGTCGGCCGCCTGCTCGCCGAGGGCCTCACCGACGACGAATTCGAGAACATGTTCTTCCTGTTCGCGGTGGCCGGGAACGAGACCCTGCGCAACGGCATCCCCGGCGGTCTGCTGTGCCTGCTCCGCCATCCCGCCGAGTTCGACCGGCTGCGCCGCGATCCCGAGGCCCTCCTCGACTCGGCGGTCGAGGAGATGCTGCGCTACTGGCCGCCGGTGATGCAGTTCCGCCGCACCGCCACCCGTGACCTCACGCTGGGCGGCTGCGAGATCCGGGCGGGGGAGAAGGTCGTGGTCTACCACGCCTCCGCGAACCGCGACGAGGCCGTGTTCCCCGACCCCGACCGCTTCGACGTCGGCCGCACCCCCAACGACCACGTCAGCTTCGGGTTCGGGCCGCACTACTGCCTCGGCGCGCACCTGGCGAAGACCCAGATGCGGGCGATGCTCGGCCAGGTCGTCACCCGGATGCCGGGCATCCGCTTGGCGGGTGAGCCGGTGCGGCTGACGTCGAACTTCCAGAACGGGCTGAAACACCTGCCGGTGCGCTGGGACTGAGCGCGGGTCTCGGGCTGGGACTAGCCGGCGACGCCGCGCGCGTCGTCAGCGTCGACGGTGTCATCGGCGTCATTCGTGCCACCGGAGCCACCGGCGCCCTCGGCGAGCAGCGCCTCCAACCGGTCGATGAACGCCGCCTGCGCACTGTTGATCTTCTCCCGCGCCGCCGCCGCGCCGAACCACTCAGCCCGGTCCACCTCGGGGAACTCCTGCATGGTCCCGGAGCGCGGCGGCCATTCGAGCTCGAACAGGTTGCTCACCAGCACTGTCACGTCGAAGTCGGCCTCGACCGCCCACCCGGTGACGACCTTCCCGCTCTTCTGGCGCACCGATCCGAGCTCGATCAGGTCCGCGACGTCCACCTCGGCCCCGGTCTCCTCCCACAGCTCCCGCACCGCGGCCATGATCGGGTCCTCGCCTTCGAGGTATTCGCCCTTGGGGATCGACCACCACCCCAGATCCCGCTTGGTGAACAGCGGCCCGCCCGGATGCACCAGCAGCACCCGCAGTTCCCCGCCCACGACCTGGTACATCAGCACCCCGGCACTGCGCTTCACCGCGGCACCTCCCCGAACCCGACCTCGTTGCCCTCGGGATCGGCATACGTGGTCTTGCGCACCCCGTTCGCGTACTGCTCGCGCGCGACCGGCTCCAGGCCCCGCTCGGCGATCCCGGCCGCCACCTCGTCGAGGTCGTCCACGATGAGCGTCAGCACCGCGTGCCCGGCCCGCTCCGGCCGTCGCACGACGTAGACCAGGCGTCCGTCACCGACTTCCCACACCGCCTCCGTCTCGTGCGGGAACGACGACGGCTCGGCACCGAACAGCTTGCCGTACCACTGCACCGCCGCTCCGAAGTCGTCGACGGCGACGCCGGCGAACAGATGCGTGATCATCTGGGTCCCTTCTCGAAAGCTGTCGCGATCAGTATCCGCATGGTCGGACCTCCGGCTATCGAGGTTGCCACTCGGCTCTGCTCCCGTGCCGTTGAACAGCGTCGTGCAGTCCGGGCAGATACGACCCGTTCAGCTCAGCGGCGGCGGTCGGACCGAGTCAAGGTGCCCGCTATCGAGGCATGTCGCAGTAACTGTGCCGTGACTCGATAGTTGGCACCGGAGCGAGATCGTGGCCTGCGCGGCGGTAACGATCGCGCCTTCATAGTTGGCGCCAGTTTGGCTGCCTTGATGGCACTGCCGGCGACCAAGATGATGGCCTCGGGGCAGGAGGTGGCCTGGTCAGGCCCGCGGCCGGCGGTCGGGCTATCGATTGTCGCCGCAGCGAGCGGTCGCGCCCATGGGCCCACCTGAGTAAAAGCCAGTCACGAAAAACTCCGGGATGGTGCCGGCGGCTACCTGTTTGTCTGACCACACCTCGACTTTGAACGGCGTTCCGTCAGTGAGGGCACCGTCGAAGCACAGCGGCAACGTGCCGGCGGCCGAGCCTTCGCGCCAGCCGACCTCGGCCGCGTGTTGGCGGTAGGCTGTCATCAGGTTGGTTTCGGTGATCGGGCCGTCGAATGCTGCCACGACTTGAGGGTTGGGGTCATCGCCGTCGCAGATTCCCGGTCCGTGTGACACCGCGGTTGAGATCACGTGCGCGGAGATGAGGTTGTAGAGGTCTGTGGCGGTCTGTTTCTGAGCCGGTGGGCATTCCCGGCGGCCGAACTCGTTGATCAGCACGAATCCGACTATCGGGCCCACGGTGGCCACCGCGATCACTACGGCGAGAACTGCCCCGCTGATCCTGGTCCTTCGACGTCGCTCGATGTGTACTGGCCCCCAGGTCATGAGATCGACTGTGGACTGCGTACGACACGGATCGGGAATGCTGTGGGGTCGAAGGGCTAACGATCGACCCTAGTGGCTCTCGGTTTCAGACCCCCAACTCGCCCGTTCACTCGTTGAGCGCGAGGCGCTTGTCTTCCTTCGCCGGCTCTGACGCACGGGCACCGACGAATTGATCTTCATGCCAACCGTCGAGCCAAAGTGCCAACTATCGAGTCACGTCGCAGTAACCACGACAACCAGCGCGTTCTGTCCCACCCTCTTGATGCGAACGTTTGTTCGAGTAGGATCGGGAGGCGTGGAACCCCTCATCCCCCTTGCCCGGGCGGTGGCCTCCGAGGTCGACCGGCTCGATGCGTTTCCGGCGGCCGTGCACATCGACGAGCAGCTGGCGGTGGTCGTCGTGGAGGGGCTCGCCGGGCCCGAGGCGGTCGTGCGGGTCCGGCACGCGCTGGGCCGCGTGCGGCTGCGGGTGGAGGACGACGGGGCCGGCCGGCTGCGCGTCTACCCCAGTTGAGCGGGGGCGGGCCGTGGCGGGACGCGCGGCGGCTGCCGCGGCCGCCGAAGGACGCCCGGCGGGTCGAGCCGCGGGAGAACGCGGTCTGGATCCGGGTCGGCGGGCGCTGGTTCCCCGGGCACGTGCAGTGCTGGTTCACGCTGCGCGGGCGGTGGGCGTGCTGGCTGGCGTACCAGGCCGATCCGGCGCACCCGACGGTCGCGGCGGTGTGGGGGCTGTTCGCGTACGAGCCGTCGGCGATCGTGAGCCGGTCGGCGCATCCGAACCCGCCGGAGGCCGGGCCCGGTCCTCAGTCCAGCGCTTCCTGAACCTGCTGCACGACCCGCCACATCGGCGTCCCGCGCCGCGCCACCACGACCATCACGTCCTCCTCGGCCGCCCGGCCGCCGCGCGGCGCCGACGGCACCTCGTCGGCGTACGTGGCCCGCACCCACTCCAGCGCGTGTTCCACGAGCTCGTCCGGGTCGCCCCGCCCGCCGGAGCGCAGCCAGCCGCGCAGCGCGTGGTTGTGCGCGGCGACCACCGCCGCGGACACCACGTCCGCGCGCAGGCCGCCGTCCGCGCGCCCGGCGTACCGGGCCCGCAGGAACGCCGCCAGCGCGCTCTCGTACCGTCGCACCTCGGCCAGCTCGTGCGTCCGCAGCGCCGGGACCTCGCGGGTGAGCCGGTAGCGCGCCAGCGAGAACGCGGGGTCGGCGGCGTACATCGCCAGCACCAGCCGCGCCGCGTCGCAGACCCGCGCCACCGGGTCCTGCCCGAACCCGGACTCGTCGGCCAGGAACTCCGACATCCGCCGCAGCGCCCCCTCGTGGTCGGGGAACACCACCGACTCCTTGGAGGGGAAGTACCGGAAGAAGGACCGGCGCCCCACCCCGGCCCGGGCCACGATGTCGTCGACGGTCGTGGCGTCGAAACCCCGCTCCTCGAACAGCGCGATCGCCGCCGCGACCAGCGCGTCCCGCATCCCCGAGCGGGCCTCGCCCCGGCCGGCGGCGCGACCCGGCCCGGAACCGGGCGCGGAACCTGGCGCGGGGGAGGCGGGCGTGGCCATGGGTGGACGGTAACACCGCCCGCCACCCCTCTCGAATCGGATGCGTCGGGCGTCACACCGCCCGCGTCAGCCCTCGTACGACTGCAGCTCGATCAGGTGCCCCTCCGGATCCCGCAGGTGTGCGGTCCGCAACGTCGGCCCCCAGTCCGGACGGTCGGTGGCGGGCGCGACCAGCGTCGCCCCGTGCCGCACACACAGCTGCGCCCCGGCGTCGACATCGTCCACCCGGCACACGAACATGACGCTGTCCTGCGCCGGACCGGCCTTCGCCGGCAGCCCGCCGGTACCGGCCACGGCCGTCATCCCGGCCCGGCCGAACAGCACCAGCACCGCCTGGCCGTCCACATCCCAGTTCGCGTAGTACCCGTCCGCCGTGCCCTTGACCAGCTGCGCGCCGATCAGGGCCGGCAGCACGGCCTGGTAGAACTCGAACATCTCCGGAAAACGGTCCACCAGCAGCCGGGGATGCAGCGCGTCCATGAGGTCCTCCAAATTAGTGGGTGAGCACCCATCATGGGTCATCGCCTATAGTCATACCATGGACGACCCGCAGGCGCCGCCTCCCTCCCTCACCGCGCTGACCACCTACCTGCTGTCCCGCACCGGCAAGGCCGCGCGCACCCGCCTGGCCGCCCGCTTCGCCGACCGCCGCCTGCGCCTGTGGCACCACGCCGTCCTGGCCGCACTGTCCGACTTCGGGCCGCACGCCCAGCGCGAACTGGCCGTCCGCCTCGCGATCGACCCCAGCGACATGGCGAAGATCCTCGACGAACTGGCCGCCGACGACCGCGTGGACCGCGTCCGGGACCCCGCCGACCGCCGCCGGGTGACCGTCACGCTCACCGACGCCGGGCGCGTGCTGCTGGGGGAGTTGGATGCCGAAGCCGCCGCGGTCCGCGACGAGATCCTCGAACCTCTGACTGCGGATGAGCGCGAACAGCTGAACGTGCTTCTGTCCAAGGTGTTCACGCACCTGACCGCCGGCACATAGCAGGCCCCTGTCAGGCCTCGGGCCGCCCGAACGCCGCGCGGCGCCGCTCCGACGGAATCGGAGTCGGCGCCGCGCCGCCCTCGCTACAGAATGAAGGGCAACGTGCCTACGGAATGAAGTACATCGGGTTCGGGATCTTGAACGTCTTGTCCGAATACCCGCCGGCCAGGTCGCTTTCCTGGTCGCCGAAGTTCGCCACGATGTCGTAGCCCAGGCTCTCGATGTAGGCGCGCGTCCCGCTCTTGTACTGCGTCGTGGTGCAGGTGGCGCCGCAGGGCAGGTAGGCCGGCGGGTTGTCCTTGTTCTTCATGAACAGGTTCTGCGCGCCGGCCGCCGGGTAGCCCACCGCGCCCAGGTTGGCCGCAGTGTAAGAACGCTGCGATTCCGGGCGCCCGGTGATGTAGAAGACCGTGTAGCCCTCGGAAACGGCCTTCGCGGCCAGTGTGTTCATGCCGAACACCGCCGGCATCGTCTTGGTCGCGATGTACTGCGCGTTGCTGGCCGGGTTGTAGACGAAGGTCGTCTCCAACTCGTAGTTGTACGTCGACAGCGACGTGTCGTCCACGTCCAGCACGATGGCCTTCTTCGTCCCGTCATCGTGCTTGGCCTTGCCCGCCAGATACTTGTCGGCCTTGGCCTCGATCCCTGCCACCTGGATCGCGTAGTTGCTCTGCGCCGAGGGCCAGTGCTCGCCCGCGGCGTCCACGGTGTCACCGTAGTAGGCCTTGATGTTCGCGACCTCGGTGGTCATGTTCGTGATCTGCTTGTCCGTCCGCGGAGCCGAGTCGGCCAGCGCCAGGCCCCCGCCGGCCACCACCGCGGCGGCGGCGACGGCGCCGAGCACCGCCAGTTTCCGGGACGAGCGCTTCCCTGGGATGTCGAGCATGAAGTTGCGACTCCTTCTGTTCAGTTCCATCCGTCGTTTGTTCACCAGAAGGTAGGACCTTCCTTAATGCCCGGACAAGAGTCCCGATCACAAGAGACTGTCCGCACGGATGTCAACAAGCTCTACTACTCCCGCGAGCGCAAGGTGATCGTCGAAATACGCACCGCGTCCCTTCGCCACGCCTTCGGATCTTTGTAGCAGGACTGTGATTTACTGCATGCACATGCTGCGCTCCCCGCGCGCGCCGGCGAGGAAGAAACTCCTTCTGGCGCCTCCACTTCAGGAGAACCATGCTGAGTAACGACAAGCGTCGCCGAGCGCTGCCGCGCAGAGCCTCGACCATGTGGGCCGCCGGGTGCGCGCTCACCCTGGCCGCCACAGCCGTGGCCGCCGCCGCGCCGACTGCGGGTGCGGCGTCGGTCCCGCAGCGTGGTGGAGGCGGCCTGCAAGCCGCCTTCACCACGGCGGCCCGCGAATCCGGTGTGCCGCTCACCGTCCTGGAAGCCCTGGCCTACCAGGAGTCGGCGTTCGACGCGCACGGCGGCGCGCCGTCCACGTCCGGCGGCTACGGCATCATGCAGCTCACCGAGATCTCGGCCGCCGCCCTCGACGGCCTGGACCCGGACAGTGCGAAGGCCGCTTCCATCGCCGCCGATCCCAACCTCAACACCGCCCGCACCGCCGCCAAGCTGATCGGCGTCGACGTCGCCGGCGTCAAGCGCGACGACACGCTGAACATCCGCGCCGGCGCCGCCCTGCTGGCTTCCTACGCCAAGCGTCTCAACGGCGGGAAGGCCCCCGCCGACGCCGGAGCCTGGTACTCGGCCGTCGCCGAATACAGCGGCGCCGCGGACACCGCCACCGCGCAGCAGTTCGCCGACCGTGTCTTCAACGGCGTGCGCCTCGGGATCGCCGCCGGCGGTCTGACCGTCGTGGGCGATCCCACCGTGAAGACCGATGCCACGTCCCTCAGCGCGCTGCACCTGACCGGGCCCGCCCCGGCGGCGCGCTCGGCTGCGAAGGCGACGTCCGAGAACGGCACAGCGCTGCCGGAGTGCCCGGCGGACCTCGGCTGCGACTACGTTCCGGCCGCGCTGGCCCTGAACGACCCGTCAGACCTGTCGAGCTACGGCAACTACGACCCCGCGGACCGGCCTGAGCACTCGCAGATCCGCTACATCACGATCCACGACACCGAGGGCGGCTTCGCCGGCTCGGTGAACTGGTTCACGCACCCTGAGGCCTACGCCTCGGCGCACTACGTGATCCGCTCCGCCGACGGCCACGTCACCCAGATGGTCCCGACGCAGGACATCGCGTGGGACTCCGCGAACTGGTCGGTGTATCAGCACTCGATCTCCATCGAGCACGAGGGCTGGGCCATCCACGGCGCCGCCTGGTACACCGAGGCCCAGTACGAGACCACCGCCGAACTCGTCCGGTATCTGGCCGCGAAGTACGACATCCCGCTGGACCGCCAGCACCTCATCGGCCATGACGAGGTGCCCGGTTCCAAGGACTCCGGCCAGGGCAGCCAGCACTGGGACCCGGGACCGAACTGGGACTGGTCGCACTTCATGGACCTGCTCGGCGCCCCGATCCTGCCCTCGTTCCCGGTCGGCGGGCACCCGGGCGGGCCCGGCGGTCCGAACGGGCAGGGCGGCCAGAGCGTCCAGGCCGGCATCGCGCGCCTGGCCGACCCGGCCTTCAACCCGCTGGGCTCGGTCGTGGTCGTGAAGCCGAACTTCCGCGGCAACCTGCAGGTGGTCTCCGGCTGCACCGAGGCCAACGACCCGACGCCGGGCGCCACTCCCGGACAGTGCGGCGAGCAGCCGTCGCAGCCCACGAACTTCGTCTGGCTGCGCACCGCCCCCGACCCGACCGCGCCGCTGCTGTCCGAGCCGTACCTGCACACCGACGGCTCGCCCGGCACCGACGCCGCGTCCGACTGGGGCGACAAGGCGGTGACCGGCCAGAAGTTCGTGGTCGCCGACCGCAAGATCACCCGCGACGGCGTCTGGACCGCCATCTGGTACGGCGGGCGCGAGGCCTGGTTCGCCAGCCCGTGGACGGACTTCGCCGCCCTGCCGTCGACCGCGACCGTGGTCAAGCCCAAGGCCGGCCTCACCTCGATCCCGGTCTACGCCACCGCCGCACCCGAGGCCGCGGCCTACCCGCCTCCGATCGCGGCCGTCGACCTGCGGACGCCGAAGCTGCTGACCAAGTACTCGATCCCGGCCGGCCAGGCCTACGTGACCGCCGGACCCGCGGTCAACGGCGAGTACTGGTTCGCGTACAACATCGACGCCTCGGCGGAGATGGACCGCACCGAGGTGGTCGGCACGACGCAGTTCTACCTCGTCCAGTTCAACCACCGCATGGCGTGGGTGAACGCCGCGGATGTGGACGTGTCGCAGTCCTGATTCCCGTTCCGCGGACGACTCGCGGTGGCGTCGCCGGTTCCGGCGGCGCCACCGCCTTTGTGCGCCGCCGGAACCGGAAGCGGCCGAGTCCCCTCGACTCGACCGCTCCGATGTCGCTCAGCCACGCTCGCGCGGCCACCGGCATCCCGAGCGAAGCAGCACAACTTCGCCGCAGCCGGGATTCGACGGCGCACCCCGTTCCGTCGACAGCGACACGGTAGGTCTGACGGACGGCGGGGCGAGCCTTTCGGGAGTCGCTCAGTAGTAGCCGCGCATCAGCTCGGTCGCCCACACCGGCTGCCGGACGTCGCCCAGCGGCCCGAACTCGGCCATGTACGGCTTCAGGTCCAGCACCGGCGTGCCGTCGATCGCGTCGAGCCCGGCGACCTGGACCTCCAGCCCGTCGACGGCCAGCAGACGGCAGCGGGAGACCCCCAGCCGGTTCGGCCGGTTCTTCCCGCGCTGTGCGAAGATCCCGACCAGCGGCCAGTCGGGGTTGTTGCGCGGGCGGCGGGCGCCGGTCTGCACCTTGTCCTCGGGGACGAGATGGAAGGCGAACACCACCTCGAGGTGGGAGAAGTCGGCCAGCCCCGCCAGCGCCTCCGGGCCGAAGCGGTCGGCGTCCAGCCGGATGACGGCGCGCTCCACGGTCCAGTCGTCGTCGTAGGGCTCACTGCGCCCGCCGATCACAGTGCCGATCGGTTCCACATGCACGGCGTCCTCCTCGGCTGGCCGATGTCTCAGCTGCTGGTTGTCGGTGTCCTCGACGCTACGGACGCCGCCCCGCCCGGCGGATCAGTCACGCATACCTGGATTCACCGCCGGCCTGCCGGGACCGGCCCGGTCGCGACCGGAAAACGCGCCTCGGTATGTTCGGGGGATGCTCAGCGGACGGGGGCACGAGCTGGAGCGGCTGGCGGAGATCCTGGACGCCGCCGCGGCCGGCCGGGGCCAGGCCTTGGTGATCAGTGGCGAGGCCGGCATCGGTAAGACCTCGCTGCTGGAGCATGCCGCCCGCCGCCACGCCCCGCACCCGATGCTCCGCACTGCCGGCACTGAGGCCGAGACCGACCTGCCGTTCGCCGCCCTGCACGCCCTGCTGCACCCGGTCCGCAAACGCTTCGACGCCCTGCCCGCACCCCAGGCAGACGCCCTGCGCACGGCTCTGGGCCACGGCCCCGCCGAAGGCGGCCACGACCGCTTCCTCGTCGGCCTGGCGGTCCTCACCCTGCTGTCCGACCTCAGCGAGGAGGAGCCGCTGCTCTGCCTCGTCGACGACGCCCAGTGGCTCGACCAGGCCTCCGCCTCGGCGCTGCTGTTCGCCCTGCGCCGCCTCGAAGCCGAACGCATCGCCGTGATCCTCGGCGTCCGCACCGGCGAGCACCCCCGCCGCCTCGACCAGTACCCGTTCACCGGCCTCCCCGAGCTGACTCTCACCGGCCTGGACCCCGTCCAGTCCGCCGCCCTCCTGGCCGACCACCGCGGCGACATCGCCCCCGCGGTGCGCGACCG
Source organism: Catenulispora sp. (assembly GCA_013361685.1). Lineage (GTDB taxonomy): Bacteria > Actinomycetota > Actinomycetes > Streptomycetales > Catenulisporaceae > Catenulispora. The sequence continues at coordinate 18,591 of JABFXP010000937.1, read as the reverse complement.
CATCATCATCGAAGCCGAGGGCAACCCCCTGGCCCTCATCGAACTATCGGCCATGCTCGGCCCGGAACACCTGGCGGGCAAACTGCCGCCGCTCACCCTCTACACCGAGGCCACCTCAGCGGTCGGCCGCGTCGAGAGCACCTATCGCGACCGCATAGACGTGCTGCCGGAACCCACGCGGCTCCTGCTGACCCTCGCCGCGGCCGAGGGTACCGGCGACGTGGACCTCATCGCCCGCGCCGCCGCATCCCTGGGCACCGCCACGAATCCCACCGCGCCCGGCCCCGCCCCCGGCATCCCCGACCTGGCCCCGGCCGAAGCCGCCGGCCTGATCCGCGTCACCTCCGGCACCGTCCACTTCCGCCACCCCCTCGTCAAAGCCGCCGCCTACCGAGGCGCCCCCCTCAGCACCCGCCAGTCAGCCCACCGCGCCCTGGCCGCGGCCCTACACCACAGCCCCCTCGAAGAACGCGACACCGCCGACCGCCGCGCCCACCAACTCGCCGCCGCCACCACCGGCATCGACGAAGACCTCGCCGACCTCGTCGAACAAGCCGCCACCCGCGCCCTCCACCGCGGCGCCCCCGAAGTGGCCACTCCCGTCTACGAACGCGCCGCCCAGCTCACCCAAGACCGCACCAGCCGCGCCAGACGCCTGTCCCTGGCCGCCGAAGCCGCTTGCGCCGCCGGCCAACTCACCCGTGCCGCCGAGCTGGCCGAACGGTGCCGCCGGCTGCTTGCCGGCTCGGCTGGCATCCGTTCGGCTGCCGGTGCCGATCCGGCTGCCATCACCGCGACCGCCTCAGGTACCGATGCCACCCCGGACCCGGCCGCCGACGCCCCCGCCGACACCCTGGCCCGCCTGGCCGCCGTCCGCGCAGCCCTCGAATTCGAGCACGGCGATCCCGCCCTCGCCGGCCGTCTCCTCGCCGACGCCGTGCCGCCGATCGTCCCGACCGCTCCCGCCCAAGCCCTCACGTTGCTCGGCGCCGCCGCCGGCTACGCGTGGTTCGCCGGCGACGGCGACGTCCTGCGGCGGTGCCGCCGCCTCGCGGAGGACGCCGAGCGGCACGCCGCCGCACCGGACCGCATCTCGTCGGTGATCCGCGCCACCGAGCAGTTGCTGCTCGACGGCCACACCGCCGATCCCGGCCCGCTGCGGGCCGTCATGGCCGACCTGGGGCCGGCGACGTCCGCCGGCACCACCGCCGCGACCTACGCCGTGTTCGCCGCGCTGCGCACCGGCGGCGATCCCGAGGCGCTCGCCGCCGCCGACGACTTCGTCGACATCTGCCGCCGCCAGGGCCATATCAGTGAGCTCACTCACGCGCTCCAGCTCAAGACCCAGGCGCACTTCTTCCTCGGGCAGTTCGCGGAAGTCGAGGCCGCCGCCGCCGAGGCGCTGCACGTGGCCGAGGCGATCGGCCACACCCGCCGGGCCTGCCACGTGCGGGGCGTCCTGTCGCTGACCGCCGCCGTGCAGGGGGACGCAGAACTCTGCGAACGGCTGGCCCGCAGTGGCATCGGCGGCGGCCTGGCGCCCGGCGCCTCCTGGGGCGGCTACGCCCTCGGCCTGCTGGCCCTCGGTCACGGCGACCACCGGACCGCCGCGGACCGGCTGACCGCGCTGCTGGACGGTCCGGCCGGGCACACCGTCATCGCCCGGTTCGCGGTGCCCAGCCTGGTGGAAGCCGGCGTCCGCCTCGGGGAACCGGACCGTGCGGCCGCCGCCCTGCCCCGGTTCGAGAAGTGGGCCCGAGGCACCGGCCGTCCCTGGGCACTGGGCGTCCTCGAACGCTGCCACGCCCTCATCGCCGCGTCCCAGGACCCCGGCCAGGGCATCCACGACATCGAGCTACGTTTCCGCACCGCCGTCGACCACCACGGATCGGCCACCCGGCCCTTCGAACACGCCCGCACCCTGCTCCTCTACGGCGAATGGCTCCGCCGCGCCCGCCGTCGCGGCGAAGCCGCCGACCGCCTCCGCGCCGCCGCTGAGATCTTCCACCAGCTCGGCGCCGTCCCCTGGCTCGAGCGCACCACCGCGGAACTCACCGCCATCGGCGCCGGCCGCCGCGCCGTGGCCCCCGACCGGCCGATCGACGGGCTCGCGAAACTCACCGCACAAGAAGCCCACGTGGTCCGCCTCGCCGCCGGCGGCGCCTCCAACGCGGAGATCGCCGCACAACTCTTCCTGAGCCCGCGCACCGTCGGCTACCACCTCTACAACGCGTTCCCGAAGCTCGGCGTGACCTCCCGCGGCGAGTTGGCGCAGTTCGTCACCTGACCGAACCCGGTCCATCGGCCGTCCCCATGTTGTCCTTGCCCTGACTCTGTATCAGAACCTTCATATTTAGCTCCGCCCCAGTGTAAAAAGGCTGCGGAAGGCAGCGGCTGCGTCGTACGTCACGGTCGCCGAGCCGGCACCCAGGGGAGGGGCACATGCGAAATCGAGCCATGGCGATCGGGGCGATAGCGGCGTCCGCGGCATTGGGACTGATACCGGCGGCCAGCGCCGGTGCCAGCACCGGCACCGGACCGGACGCCGTCGGTCCCGGCACCACCGGCAGCGCCGGGCCGGCCACCTTCGACCAGTTCGCGGCCGAACCGATCGACCGGCAGGCCGCCGTCCTCAAACCGTTGCGCGCCATCGCCGGGGCGCTCGACGACCTCGGCCGAGGCCGCTTCGCCGCCGACTACGGCGACGTGGTGATGGACCCTGTCGCCGACACCGTCACCCTCTACGCCACCTCGAACGCCGGCGCGGCCGCGCTCATCAAGCAGGCCGAGCTCGACCACCCGGAGATCGACACCGTCCGCATCCGGGTCAAGCTTGCCGCCTACTCCAAGACCCAGCTGCACGCCGCCCGCGACCGGCTCGCCGCACAGTCCGGCAGTCTGCCGTACCACCTCGTCAGCGTCGCCGTCGCGGTCGACGGCTCCGGCCTCGAGGTGGGCGTCGACAACCCGGACGCCGCGAAGAACGCCGCGTCCCCGGCCGCCGCCACCACCGATGCGGCCACCGGCAACGCACCGGCCGCCGACCCGGCCAGCATCGCCGGCGTCCCGGTCGTGATATCCCAGGGCTCTGCCATGACCGGCCAGACCCGCTACGCCGACAGCTCGCCCTACTACGCCGGCGGCCTCATCACCTCCGGCGGCTGGGACTGCACCACCGGCATCCCGGTCGCCAACAACAGCGGCGGCGGCTACGCCATCATCACCGCCTCGCACTGCGCCCACACCGGCGCGGTCATATCGAACGGCGCGGGCACCAAGGAAGGCACCGTCTCCGAGTACCACGAAAGCTGGGACGCCGCGAAGTATCCCGTCTCCGCCTCCGGCGCCTACGAGTTCGACGGCTCCCCGTCCGCCTACGACCCCCGCCCCTTGTCCGGCACCAGGTACTCCTACAACGGCGACTCGGTCTGCCAGGACGGCTACACCTCCGGCGTCATCTGCGGCATCCAGGTCATCAACCAGGACGTCCAGAACTTCCAGGTCCGCGGCGAGCGCTACGGCGACACCTTCGCCGTCCGCGGCGTGATCGGACGCCGGGCCAACAGCACCGCGGTCCGCCCCGGCGACAGCGGCGGCCTGGTCTTCGCCATCCCCTCCAGCGGCGCCACCGTCCGCGAAGTCCGCGGCATCGTCAGCGCCTCCGTCGACGGCCACTCCGACGAGATCTTCTGGACCGAGGCGATCGACATCTACAACGCGTTCCACGTGCATCTGGTCTGACCGCCGCCCCACGGATCACCGATCCCGAGAACGATCCGAGCCGTGCCCCCCAACGAACCGGGGCACGGCTCGCCGTCCACCTGAAGCCCGGACAGACACGATGCCCGGCTCGGCGCTCACGGCAGTGAATCAGGACTCGACCTCGTCGTCCACCACCGCCGGCGGACCCCCGATCGGCACCAACGGATCCACCCGATCCCCATAAAGCGCCCGCGACAACACCGCCCGCGGCCCCCGCCCCTCTTCCACCGGCGCCGGCGCATGCCCCTCGAACGCGGCCCGCACCCACCGCGCCGCCGGATCGGCCGCACGGTGCACCTCCGCGAACCCGCCGTCCTCGGTCGCCACGATCACCCCCGACTCCACACCGTGCAGCGCGATGTCCCGATCCCGGCGTTGCAGCCCCAGGCAGATCCGGCGCGTCAGCTCGAACGCCACGACCGGACCCACCAGCGCCAGCACCTGGAACCCGTGCAGCACGTTCTCCACCGACAGGTGGAAATGCGTCGCGATCGTGTCCGCCGACGCCGCCGCCCACAGCACGCCGTAGAACACCATCCCCGACACCCCGATGGCGGTCCGCGCCGGGTTGTTCCGCGGCCGCTCCAGGATGTGGTGCTCACGCCGGTCGCGGGTGAGCCAGCGCTCGATGAAGGGGAACAGCGCGAACGCCGTCAGGAACACCGTCACGACCCCCACCGGCACCAGCACCGCCAGCGTCCACGTCCGGCCCAGGAACACGAACTCCCACCCCGGCGGGATCAGCCGCAACCCGCCGTCGAGGAACCCCAGGTACCACAACGGCGCCGCCCCGGCGCTCGCGTCACCGGGATTGAAGGGCCCGTAGTTCCATACCGGATTGATCTGCACCGTCCCGGCGACCACCGTCACCAGACCGGCCACCAGGAAGCACAAACCCGCGCTCTTGACCGCCATCACCTTGAACGGCAGCCCCACCACGTTCTCCTCGGTCCGCCCCGGCCCGGCGAACTGCGCCGGCTGATGCCGCAGCGCGTGCCGGCCGTGCAGCACCAGCAGTCCGACCAGCAGCAGCGGCAGCACGACGACGTGCAGCGGATAGAACAGCCGCAACGGATCGCCGGGGTACCCGCCGTCGAAGACGATCGACGACAGGTTCGTCCCGACGAACGGCACCGCCTTCAGCGTGCCGTCCATGATGGCCAGACTGGTCCCGGACAGCAGATCGTCCGGCAACACCGCGCCGGTGAACCCGGCGGCCATCGCCGCCCCGAGGATCCCCGAGAGGATGAGCCAGCTCGTGGTCCGCGGAGCCCGGAACGCGCCGGTGAAGAAGATCCGCAGCATGTGCAGCAGCAACGCCGCGATCATCACCAGCGAGGCCCAGTGGTGGATCTGCCGCATCAGCAGCCCGGCCCGCACCGAGAAGGAGAGGTTCAGCGTCGAAGCGTAGGCGCGGGACATCTCCGCGCCGTCCAGGGGAGCGTACGAACCCTGATAGGTCGTGCGCCCGGTCGAGGGCTCGTAGTACCACAGCAGGTAGAACCCGCTGAGCATGGTAAGGACGAAGGCGTAGACGACGATCTGGCCCAGCCACACGGTCCAGTGATCGGGAAAGACCCGCTGTCGGAGGCGTTGCATCGTGCTCACAGCCAGGAGACGACACCGGCCGCCTCGTTGTGACTGGTTCCGGCCCCATCGTGGCCGACGTCACACCCGGCCGCCGCGCTGCCCCGGCGGCTTCGGACGAACCGGTGCCAGCCGTCGCTGAATCGATCAAGCTGCAGCTCAGAGGGCCTATAGATGGGGCTGCGAACATCCGGATTTAGTCTGGAGCTCACCGGAACTTCACCATCCTCGGCGACGCTTGAGCCATGGCTCGACGGTTCCGCCCGGAGCGGGTTGAGTACGACATTCGCATCGCGCACCCGGATCCTCGCCAAGCCGAGGCCGGAGCGACCCTGTGGTCCACCGCCTCGGTGGACGCCGTGATCTCGAAGCCGCTGCCCGACCTCGAATCACTCAAGGACTATGCCCTCGCCCTGGTGTCCCGCCTCCAGGACTTCGCCGAGCACACCGCCGGTCCGCTCGGGGAGGCGCGCTCCTCGGCGGTGCGCCACGACGCGTACCGCAGAGTGCGCGCGGTGGTCCGCGAGAAGGACGGCGCGGCCCTGGCCGAGGTGTACGCCGACGGCCGGGTGGCCCTGCCCGGCGAACTCGACCCCGACCTCCGGTGCCGGCTCACCGGCCTGGTCAATGTCGGGCTCCCGATGGTACTGCGCGCGGTGGACCAGGGCGGCTACGAGAACGCCCTGGAATCACTGGTCAAAGCCCGGAGCGTGGTGAACTCCCTGCTCCAGGCGGTCCTGAACATGGCGGTCTCGGGCCCGGAACCGGTGCCCCGGGACAAGCTGGCTGCCGCCTTGTGCGTGCGTCCGGCCGATCTGGAGGGCTGGTACGCCGGCCAGGCGTCGTAGTTCCGTACGGGCCGGAGGTCGAAGTTGCGCGCCGGTGTGATCACCTGTAAAACCAGGGCTCTGATATACGAACGAGTCGGGGGTGCCGGTGTTCACACGTCTCACGGCCACGCGGCGCCGCGTGGCGGCCATCGGATCAGTGGTTCTCCTGGCCGGAGCACTGGTCACCGTGGCCGCCGTGGCGTACTCCGGCCACGGATCCGGCTCCGGATCGGGCTATCGCGACTACACGGGGAATTCGTCGAACGACGACCAGTGCGCCAAGCCGGTCGCGGAGCGTACGGGTGGCTGGATGTGTCCATAGGCGATCGAAGGACGCCCATTTTGCTACCGCATCACAGTCTCACCCCATAAGCCGTCAAAATAGTCTGAATCAGCATCTTGTTGGCTACTGTGCCGGGTGGCCTGATCAAGATGACGACGCAGATGGTGGTGGGTGGCACTCGTGGTTGGCGTGCGGGGCATGCGGTGGCTGCTTTCGATCTCTGTGGCCGCGCTTTGCGTCGGCATCGGCACTACGGTGCAAGCCTCCGGGACGGCCGAACCCGATCCGGTGACCGTGTCGACGGCCTATTCGGGCCCCGGATTCGATCCGTGCTGGGCGCCGAGCAACGTGGAGATGGACGCCTGGCTGCAATCCCCCTACCGCGCGATCGGTGTCTATCTCGGCGGGCCCCGCTACGCCGCGGGATGCCGCGCCGCGAACAGCGCGAACCTCACGTCGGCGTGGGTCCACCGGCAGGCCGCGAAGGGCTGGCGGTTCCTGCCGATCTACGTCGGCAGCCAGGCCTGGTACGCCTCGGGCACGGCCGCGGCGCCCGAACGAAAAGACAAGCCCAAGGGGAAGGCTAAGGCCAAGCCTGGTGCCAGGAACGTCGCCGACCACAAACCGAACGCCGAAGCAGCTGCAGACGGCCCGCACCTCAGTGACTTCGACGACCTCTCCGCAGACGCGGCGGGTGCCCGTGCCATGACGGAAGCGGACGACGCCGTGCGCATCGCATCAGGCCTCGGATTTCCGGTCGGCAGTGTGATCTACAACGACATGGAGGGCTACCCGGGCACATATCGCGACCAGGTTCTGGCCTACTCCCGCGGCTGGACCGCCGAACTTCATCGTCTGGGCTATCGCTCCGGCTGGTATTCCAGTTCTGATTCAGGCATCGAAGACCAATCGCGCGCTTACGGAGTGGATTCCCCGGACGTCGTCGACATCGCCGACTGGAACGGCGCCGCCACCGTCGAAGACTCCAGCGTCCAGGCCGACCAGTGGTCCAATCACCAACGGGTGCACCAGTCCGCCGGCGACCATGACGAGACCTGGGGCGGCGTCACCCTTTCCGTCGACAGCGACTGGGTCGACGTCGGCACCGCCGACCGCGGCGCCGTCGAGCGCCTCGCAGGACGTGACCGTGATGCGACCGCCGCGGCTGTCTCTCAGCGTGCTTTCGACTGCGCGGGCTGTTCCACTCCGGGTCGTGACCGAGCGAGATCCGCCGTTCTGTCGCGGAACGACGGCTACGCCGATGCGCTTGGCGGTGCCGCTCTGGCCGCTCAGTCTGGCGGACCGCTCATGCTTACCGCTTCCGGCAAGCTCAGCGAAGCCACCGGGGCCGAACTGCACCGCATCCTGGCGCCCGGCTCGACGGTGTTCCTGCTCGGCGGTCCGACGGCGCTGTCATCCGATGTCGAGAAGGCGGTCCGTGCCGAAGGCTTCCTCCCGGTCCGAATCGCGGGGCACGATCGGTATCAGACTGCTGTCGAGATCGCGCGCACCATCTCCGGCAACCAGGCCCCGGCGAGCCTTCTTGTCGTCACCGGCGCCGATTTCCACGACGCACTGGCGGCAAGTGCTGCCGCCGGCGCTATCGGAACTGCTGCTACAGCGGCTGAACAAGCCGACGCCGAGCCGGGTACGTCGTCCTCGCGGCCTCACCGCCACGGGGCCGCCGTGGTCCTCACCGACGGCGCCACCATGCCGTGCGCCACCTCTGCCTACCTCGCAACGGTCAATCCTCGCGCCACGAAGGTCTATGCGATCGGCACTGTTGCGGCGAGTGCGCTTTCTGGTGCCGACTTCACCCTGATCGCGGAGCAGACGCACTCCGGGACGGCAGCGGCAGTCGCCAGGCAGTTCTTCTCGCAACCCACTACTGCCGTGCTCACCTACGGCCACGACTGGCCAGACGCTCTCGCAGGCAGCGCCGTCGCGGCCCACTGGAGCGCGCCCCTCCTCTTCACCGACCGCGACGCGCTCCCACCCGCGACCGAGAGCTACCTGTCTGCGAAGACCAAGCCGATCACCACCGAGATCATCATCGGCGGCGAGAACGACATCACGGCCAAGACCGCCATCTCGATCGGCAATGCGGCGGCTCCTGCCGGACGATGGGACATCCGGCTACCCTGAGCCATCAGGACCCGTATACTCCGGCGGCATCTGTCGAAAACCGCGGAAAGGCTCGCCATGCGTGTCGGGGTTCGGGGCACCGCCGGAATACTGCTCAGCGTCGCGCTACTCACCGCCTGCGGCTCGGCGAGTTCCTCCGCGCCCGCCGCCTCCGGTTCCGCAACCGGTGCTGTGGCCGCGACCACGTCCGCCGCGAGCCCCACGTCCGGCGGCCCGCCCCAGTCGTCGACACTGTCGCCGCGTACTACTGTGACCGCGAGTGTCACGGCGACCAGTTCCCCCAGCCCCGCGAAGTCCACGCCGACCACGCCGACCACCCCGTCGAGTCCGGCGTCCTCCTCCGCGCATCCGGCCACCGCCCCGACCGGCGGTTGGCCCAACGCCTCGAACACCGGCTACCTGCACGCCCCCGGCTACCCCGGCAAGCTGACCACCTTCACCGGCACGTTGCAGAGCAACCACACCTACAAGTACATGTACTTCCCCGGCGAGACCTTCGTCGGCAACTGGGACGGCGGCCTGCAGAACGTCACCTTCATCGGCTGCCTGTTCGCCGGCGACAAGGTCGACGACGCGACCGTCGCCGTCTACAGCGACAACGTGACCTTCGACTACAGCACCTTCGCCCCGCTGAACGTCAAGACCCCGCCGGTGGCCCACAACGCGTCCTCGCAATACGCCATCGACCAGCGCCGCGCCGGCCGGCTCACCGTCGACCACTCCGACCTGTGGGGCTTCGCCAACGGCATCGAGATGGGCTGGTCGACCAGCGCCAAGCCGTTCACCGTCCGCAACTCCTGGTTCCACGACGCCCGCGCCGACGGCGGCACCGACCACACCGACGCCATCCTCTCCAGCGACGGCGGCCCGGCCTTCATGGTGATCGACCACAACACCATCGCCTCGATCGGCAACACCAACGGCCTGGCCTTCCAGCACTCCGACGCCTACTACACCGACATCACCGTCACGAACAACTACTTCACCGGCTTCGGCTACACCGTCAACATCGGCGGCGACGGCAAGGGCAACCAGCGCATCACCTTCACCGGCAACACCTTCGGCACGGACCTCAAACCCGTCTTCGGCCCGCTCTACGGCTGGGGCGGCACCGCCACGGTCTGGCGCGCCAACAAATGGCACGTCGCCCCCGGCGGCTACGACAAGAACTCCGCCGACGACGGCAAGTATTGGTGGCCCGACGGCACATTGTCCGCGAAGGACTATGGCGGCTGAGGCTGTTCACGCCGGTCTGTCGCCCGGGCGGGGTCGCGTGTCCGGGCGACAAGCAAGGCGGGTCTGTGCCCTTGCCCGCGCCCCGCCTACTCCGCCACTTCCTGCAACGGCCCCGGCCGCCGAATGTCCGGCTCTATGTAAATGACCTTCGCCTCCGGCACCGCCGCGCGGATCCGCACCTCCGCGGCGTCGATGGCCTTGGCCACCTGCCCCGCCGAATCATCGTCGGCCACCGCGACCTTGACCGCGACCAACAGCTCCTCAGGACCCAGATACATCGTCCGCAGGTGGATCACGTCCAGCACGGTGCCGCCGTCCACGACCGCGCTGCGGATCTCCGCGACCTCGCGCCGCCCCGCGCCTTCCCCGACCAGCAGACTCTTCATCTCCACCGCGAGCACCAGCGCCGCGGTCACCAACAGCAGCCCGATGCCGACCGTCCCCACGCCGTCCCACCGCCCGTCACCGGTCGCCACCGAGGTGAGCACCCCGAACAGCGCCAGCACCAGCCCGATCAGCGCGCCGGAGTCCTCCAGCAGCACCACCGGCAGCTCCGGCGTCGTCGCGTGCCGGATGAACCCGACCCACGTGCGGCCCTTGCGCAGCCCCTCCGCCGCCTTCACCGCCGTCCGGAACGAGCTGCCCTCCAGAACCGCCGCGAACACCAAGACACCCGCCGCCCAGTACCAGTCGTCCACCGGATGCGGATGGGTGATCTTGTGCCAGCCCTCATACAAAGCGAACAAGCCACCGAGGCTGAACAGCACCACCGAGACCAGGAACGCGTAGACGAACCGCTCCCGGCCGTAACCGAACGGATGATCCCGGTCCGCCTTCTTCTTCGCCTGCTTGCCGCCGATCAGCAGCAGGATCTGATTGCCGGAGTCAGCGATCGAATGCACACCCTCAGCGAGCATCGACGCCGACCCGGAGAAGGCGAACGCGACGAACTTCGCCACCGCGATACCCGCATTGGCTCCCAAGGCCGCCAAGACGGCCTTGGTACTGCCACCCGCGCTCATGCGCGTCAACTCCTCAGGAAAGATCGGGACTTGATGGTCCAGAGCGCTCAGCGTAACAACGGCGGAAGGCTGAAGGTCGGTTCGAGCACGGGGGTGCCGCATCCGGCTTGCTCACACCTACGCCGCCGCGCCACCCGCCGCCAGAGCGGTCAACCGATCCGGCGGTCGATCGCCTCCGCCTGCTGCCGGTGCTCCTGGGCCAGCCCGAGCTTGCTCAGCCTGGTGAACAACTCGCTCAGCGCCCGATGCGCCTGCGTCTGCTCCAGCAACGCCGCCGCCTGCCGCGCGATGCCCAACGCCCGGCTGTAAGCGGCGATCGCCCGCGGGGTGTCGCCCACCGCGAAGTGGGTGCTGCCCGCCGCGAAGTGCGCCTGGAACTGCCGCCGCTGGTCGTGGGCCCGCTGCGCCAACTCCGTGGCCAGCCGCAGATCCTCGAACGCGGCCCGGTGATCCGCGAGGTGGGTGTGCGCGGACGCCAGCAGGATCAGGCTGTCGATCTCGCTGCGGTGGTCGCCGAGCGCCCGGAACTGGTTCAGCGCCGCCTTGCACGAGACCAGCGCCCGCTGATGGTCCCCGGCGTGCTCGTAGACGGCGCCGATGTTGTTGCCCAGCACCGCCGTGATCAACGGATCGCCGAGCGTCGCCGACAGCGTGTGCGCCTCCTGGAAACAGGCCAGCGCCTCCCGATGCGCGCCGACCCGCCGGTGCATCTCGCCCAGATTGATGAGCACGTCGCAGATCACCGCGAGATCGTTCTCCCGCCGCGCGACGTCCAGCGCCTGGTTCGCGTAGGCGAAGGCCTGGTCGTGATGGCCCTGCTGAAACGTCGCCACGGCCCACTGGTCCTCGGTCACCGCGACCCGGCTCAGGTCGCCGAGACTCTCATAGAGCACCGCGGCCGTGCTGAACGCCTGGACCGCCTGATCGTGATGCTCGGCGACACAATGCGCACGGCCGATCTGGAAGAGGGCGTCAGCCTGCCCGTACCGGTCGCCGTACGCGTCCCAGATCGCCAGCGCGGCATGCGCGGCCTGCAACGCCCGGTCCAGCTCGTCGGTCCGGATGAACAAGCCCGCCCGATCGGTGAGCAGCCGAGCCCTGACCGTCTCCGAACCCTGATCGGACCAAGCGCTCTCCGGCGCGGCCAGCAGCAGTTCGATCTGCTGAAGCGCCTGCTGCCACAGACCCCGGCGATCCAGATGCTGCGCCAGCACATGGGGGAGCAGCCCGATCCGGCCCTGCCGGCCGACCTGCGCCGCCCACGCGGTGACCGCCACCAGATTCAGCTGCTCGGCGTCAAGCCAGGTGCGGGCCTGCTCCGCAGTGTCCAACCGGACACCGTCCTGCGCGACCGAGGCCGCCGGATAGTGCAGCGCTCGCCGCCGCGGATGCAGCGCATGATCGGCGCGAGCCGTCGCGGCCTCGTAGAAGGCGATCGCACGATCGACACCCCGCTGGCTGTCCCGGCTCTCCTCCTCGTCCGCCTGCGCCAGGATGTACTGGCGCAGCAAGTCGTGGACCCGGTAACGGTGCGGCCCCGCGTGATCCAGCAACCGGTAATCGACCAACACGTCGAGCCGGACATCGGTATCGGCCAGATCTCCACCGGACATCGCCGCCGCCGCGGGCAGCCCGATGTCCGGACCGGGATGCGCCGCGATGTACCGCAGCAGGTCCCGCAGCGGACCGCTCAGCGCCTGGTAGGACATCGCGAACGCGGTGTGGATCGGCCCGGTCAGCGGATCCTCGGCAAGAGCGCGCGACGTGGTCGACAGCCGGGCGACCAGATCGCCGACCGTCCACACCGGACGGCTGCGCAGGTGCCCGGCAGCCACGGTGATCGCCAGCGCGAGACCCCCGCAGGAACGCGTGAAGCGCGCGAGGTCGTCGTCATCCGGCAGCGTCCGATCGGTGATGTGCGCCAGGATCTCGGTGGCCGCCGCGTCGGGCAGCGGCCCGAGGGTCCGCTGCCGGATCCCCGGCGGCCCGGTGAGCCGGCGCCGCGAGGTGACCAGCACGATCGTGCCCGCCGACGCCGGGATCAGCGCCTCGATCTGCGCGGTGTCCTGCGCGTCGTCGAGCACCAGCAACAGCCGGCGGCCACTGGTGCGCATGCGCCACAGCGCCGCGAGAGCCGGCAGCGTGTCGGCGCGGCCCAACTCGCGCCACGGCGTGCCGATCGCCTCGAGCAGCTGGGTGAGAGCCTGGCGCGGATCCAGCGGCGGCAGGTGCGGGTCGTGGGTGTGGAGGTTGACCTGCAACGCCCCGTCGGGACAACGGGAACGCAGAAGATGCGCGGCATGGACGGCGAGGGTGGTCTTGCCGATGCCGGCGAGGCCGTCGATGGCGAAGACGGCCCCCCGGGTGCCGGGCCGGAGATCGGCGGCGACGGCCGAGACAAGAGCCGAGAGGTCTTCTTCACGCCCGGCGACGTGAGGAGGATCGGGGTCGAGCGTGTCGACGAGGCCCGGAGCCGGCGTCGCGGGATCGACAGCCCCGGGCTGCTTGGGAGAGCCGGCCAGGCCCACGGAAAGCACAGCTGCCGCCGGCTGCGCCGCGGACCCGTTGAGCAGCCGTTGGTGCAGCATGCGGAGCCCGGGCCGGGGATCCGTGCCGGTCTCCGCACGCAGCCGCTCGCGGACGTCGCGGTAGACGGCCAGGGCGTCCCCGGGACGTCCGGCGGCGTCCAGCGCGGTCATCAGCAGCTCCGCGGCGCGCTGGTCGACACGCCCCGAGGCCAGCTCGGTGAGCTCGGCGACGGCGTCGTCGGCACTGCCGCCGGTGGTCAGGTCCAACTCGATGCGCCGCAACAGCGCGGTGCGGCGCTTGTCGGTGAGGACGCGGCGGATGGTGTCAGCCCAGGCCCCAGGCAACCCGGCCAGCGGCTCACCCTTCCACAGCGCCTCCGCCTGGCGGAACAGCTTGCGCGCCGCCTGCGGATCGGACGCGGCGCGCGCCTGCGCCTGCGACACGAGCAAGTCGAAACGGTGCACGTCGACCTGACCGACGGGGACGTCCATGCGGTAGCCGGCGAGGTCGCTGGTGATGACGTCCTCAAGATCACCGGCCTCGCGCAGCCGCCTGCGCAGACGGGAGACATAGGCATGCAGGCTGCTGCGATACTTCTCCGGCGGATGCTCGTCCCACAACCGGTCGGCCAGCGTCTGCGGCGACACGGCCCGCCCGCGCTCCATCAGCAAGATGGCCAGCACGGCGCCTTCCTTCGCGGTGCCCGCCCCATAGAAGTGATCTTGGTGAACGAGGCCGATGGGACCGAGCACGTTGTACTGCATGGGTGCCCCCCTCGTGCACTGCAGAACGTCGCTCCGCACCCATGGTTGCACCGGTGGTTGTCGGACTCCATAGCCGATTCACACCAAATGCGGACGCTATAGATCCACCGGCTCCAGTCCGACGCTGTAGCCCAGGCGATCTGCCCAGACGATCAGTGCAATGGAGCGGGGAAACATGTTCCCGTCCTCCCATCGCTGAAGTGAGGATCTACTAACTCCGATCAACAATCCAAGATCTGCCTGCGAGAGTTTGCGCTCCCGCCTCCGCGCCCGCAACGGCAGAGCCAGCCGCCGCATTTCACGAGCTTCCCAACTATCACCGTCTTGAAGCTCCGCGACCATCGGCGCCGTACTTCCACCCGCCGATTCCGTGATCACAATCCGAAAGCCCAGCTCCCGCACCCAGCAGAGCAGGTGATCCACGTTAGGAGCGTCGGATCCCTTCTCCCAGGCCTGCAACGCCCGCGTAGACACCCCCGCCAAGCTGCTGAGGGATGTCTGCGTCAGCTCCGCGGCCCGCCTGGCGAGCAGCAGCTGGATCTGGATCTCTCGCAGGCGGCGCTGGGCCGCCGCGGTGATCCGCAAAACCATTCCGCCACCCCCGGGGGTCTTAACGCCCGTGGCCAGGATTTCCCTTTGGATCTTCTTCTAAAACCAAAGTCTGTGTCAGACTCTTTCCTTCTGGACCAAAGCCTTGGAGTAATTATGGAAATTCCTTGTTTGCAGTGAGCAACTTCCGCGAAATAGGGTTTCCTTTGATGTACGACTCGCGACATCGATTCACGGAATGCTGCGCTGTACTGCGCCTTGATCCTTGACCCACTGGCATTATTCTCGGAAACATGCGCGGCATTCTTTTCAAGCGATGGGAGATCAACTTCAATGCAACGGCGAATAGCTCGTACCGCGACCCGTCTGGCGGTCCTCGGCGCCACGGCCGCGACTTTGACCTTCATCAGCCACATGGTGATTCATCCGGCGACGCAGCAGCAGCAGGCGACTGGCAACGGCCATGTGGCCTCTGCCCCCGGCAGCGCTGACACGATTAAGACCTCGTAGGTCCATCGCCCCGGCCTTGCGCGTCCGACGCTGAAGGGCGCCCCCGTGTGGTCCTTCAGCGTCGGCATCCTAAACGTCTCAGCCGGTTGTCGCCCAGCTTCCACCAACCTTCTTCGATGATCGGACCAGGCCTGCGGCGCGTGGGGCGCCGGAGTCCTGCACCTGGTTGCGCATCTGCTCCCGTACTCGCCGCTCCTGCCTCGGCATCCTGAACTCGCCGTTGAACACGCCGAGCTCGAACGCCTCCCATTCGCCCCGGTCGAACACCAACACCGGGCCGTCAGGCCGCCGGCTGTTGCGGACCCGCGCCTCGATGCCGTCCTCGCCGTCGACGAGCTGCACCTCCACACAGTCCGCGGCACTACTACTGAAGCTGCTCTTGAACCACCCTTGGCATTCCGGGCTCATGGCCCTTCTCCTCCCGTCGGACACCCCCGCGCCCCCGGAGTCGGCTCCCCGATTCGGCGCCTTGTTGCAGACGGCGCTCCAGCCCCGACGCCGGTGTCGGGACGGCGCCCGGTTCGGATGTCTCGGACCTGTGTGCCCTCGGTGCGAAACCGCTGCCGCCCGGGCGGGCGCCGTCTGCATGAGGGAGGTTTTCCACCGCCGGTTGCCGTCCGGCTTGCTGAGCCCTTGCTTTCGGCTTGCAGACCGACAAGGCGTGCAGCTCGGCAGCGTCACCGTGTCCGCCGCTCTGCCCCGCGCCTACTTCGGCATGCCGAGCAGCGTGGCCGCGTTGACGTCGACGATCGCCTTGGCCTGAGCCTCCGGCAGCCCCGCCGCGAGGATGTACTCGATGTGGTCACGCAGCGAATGGCCCTGCTCGAACGGATAGTCGGTGCCGAGCAGCAGCCGCTCCGCGCCGACCGCCTCCACCGTCAGCCGCAGGGCGCTCGGCAGCGGGTTCGCGGTGTCGTACAGCACTCCACGCATCAGCTGACCGGCGCTCGGGCTGTCCGCCGGCAGATAGCGCTCGCGCTCGTGATCCAACCGCTGGATGAGGAAGGGCAGGTAGCCGCCCATGTAGGGGGCGATGATCCGCACATCGGGATACTTCCCGGTCAACCCGCTCTGGAACAACTGCACCAGCGCCGTCGCCACTTCCGCGGCGTGCCCGATGACCCAGTCCAGTCCGGAGTCGTGCATCAGCGGCGAGCCGGCCGACTCGCCGACCGGATGTACGAACAGCACGGCCCCTCGCCGGTTCAACACCCCGAACAGCGGCTCCAGGTCATGCGTGCTCAACGGCCGGCCCAGCACCGACGTCCCCACCGCCGCTCCCGGCATGCCGTCCTCGTCCATGGCCCGGTTCAGCTCGTCGACGGAGGCCAGGACATGCGGCAACGGCAACGTGGCCAGCGCCCGGAACCGCTCGGGATGCTCGGCCACCACCCCCGCCGCCGCCACGTTCGCACACCTGGCGGCCTCCACCGAAGCCGTCGCATCCCCGCTATAGGGCACCTGCGGACACGTCGACAGCACCTGCACGTCCACCCCCACCGCATCCATCGCCGCGAGCCGCATCCGCACCTCCGGCTCCGTAACCCCACCGCCGAGCCCCCGCACCTCACCACTGGCCCGCCCGCCATCACCCCGCATCTCATCAAGCAGGTCCAGGTAAGCAGCGGGGAACAGATGCGCATGGACGTCGACTCTCATCCAGCCAGGCTGTCCCGCCCCAGGCCACCCGGCGTCCCGGAACCCCCACCCCACCCGCCGTCCGGACGAAGCCCCACCCCCGCCTGCCCCGAACGGCTGCCCCCGCCAGCACACACCCCCCACCCGTGCCGAAGGCTCAGACATGGCCCCCGGGACCCCCGAAGCCACCCAGGCCCAGGGAACCCCCAACAAAGCACGAAAGGCAGAAAGCCATGGTCGACACCTCCGACCTCAGCAAGCTCTGGAACCAGCTCACCGACACCGTCGGCACCAGCGTCACCGAAGTCTTCACCAAGCTCAAGAACAGCAGCATCAGCGAACAGGTCCAATCCTGGATCGGCAAGGGCGAGAACAAACCCGTCACCCCCGACCAGGTCACCCAAGCCCTGGGCCCGGACCACATGAACAAGATCGCCCAGCAAACCGGCACCACCCCCGACCAAGCAGCCCAAACCATGGCCACCAAGCTCCCCACCATGGTCGACAAACTCACCCCCGACGGCCACCTCCCCGACCCCCAGACCATCAAGTCGAACATGTCCACCCCCAAGCCCACCCCCGCCACGGCCGCAGCCGCCTCCACCCCCGCAGCCCAACGCGCAACCCAGCCCACCCCCCGCCCCCCGCAGTCCATGTGACCCACCCCACCAAGGCCGGACCCCACCCCCGGGGCCCGGCCCCCGCCACACCCAAACCCCCAGGTCGCGAATCGATTTCCCTTCCCACCCCAGCTCTGGCTAATATAGGCAACGCCCGCCGGGGAGATCAGCAAGATCGATCGAAAGATCTCACCGGGGGACCAGATGGGGCTTTAGCTCAGTTGGTAGAGCATTTGTCTGGCAGACAAAAGGTCAGGGGTTCAAGTCCCCTAAGCTCCACATAGCGCCCCCGATCTGCGAAACCGCAGGTCGGGGGTATTTTTTAGGTGAGATGGTAGGAGCACCCGCAACTCCAACCTTGGCTAGTTCACAAGGCTTCCGACTCTTCAGCAGACGCCTAGAGATGCAGGTCAAGGCTTGTCTTTGAGTGGCTCGGGGCATGCGACTGCCGGTACCTATGTGGAACGGCCTGGGACACGGGTCCGCCGTGCCTGTGGTGAATGCGTGGTGGCGTCTTGCGTGCTCTACCCGGCGGTTTCAAGACACCGGCGACCGCGTTCTAGCGCGGCCGTTGCTGAAGTTGAGCAGCTGTGCCCGCCCGAGGCTGAGGCCGCAGCGCTGATTGCCCCTGGCGCCGCCCGCTCTACCGAGCCCGGCCGCATCGGCGGCGCCGGTCGACCGCGGCGGAAGCCGGCTCGACTGGCCCCGCATGCAAGCCCACCGCGATGCTCCCTGTCCCGGCGACGCTGACCAGGCCGAGCTGTCCGTCGCTCCGTCAGCTACGACCGCGACGCCGTTCCCGCCGCCGATACGGGGTGCTGTTGGCAAACCTCAACCGTTCCACATCACCGGGCGATCGTAGGACCTACTAAACCCTCGTAAAATGCTCTCTCAGGT
The DNA here is from genome assembly GCA_013361685.1 of Catenulispora sp. GTDB lineage: Bacteria > Actinomycetota > Actinomycetes > Streptomycetales > Catenulisporaceae > Catenulispora. The sequence continues at coordinate 219 of JABFXP010000937.1, read as the reverse complement.
CAGGCCAGGAACTCGATTTCGGGGAAGGCCGGGGACGGACCGTCGAGCAGGTGGCTGTCGTGTCCGTGGATGAACCGGTCGAAATATGCGCGCAGATAGGTGCGTATGGCGAGTACCGACCGGGCCGGGTCGACGGTGCCGATCGTCTGCAGGGCGCTCGGCGGAATTTCGATGACGGCGGCCGCCTGGGGCAGCAGCGACTGGAGGTCGGTGTACGAC
>JABFXP010000970.1 GCA_013361685.1 Catenulispora sp. | reverse complement strand
AACGGGTCGGCAACGGTGGTGCTTACTTGGGGTGGATTCGGGGTGGGCGACTGCGTCGCAGTTCGCTGGTTTGAAGGTCAAAAGCGCCTCCGGCGGGCCTTCGCTCCGGGGAGGGGGCGCGTGCTTTGGGTGGGCGGGCGGCGGGCCTAGGTGCGGTCGCCTTGCGCTGGCGAGGGTTGGGCGGCGTTCCGGTTGCGGTGGCCGGTTTTGTTGGGCGTGTGGTCGCCTTGTCCTGGTCTCCCCGTCGCTTCGTCGCCTTACGGAATCACGCCGGCCAGGCGGTATCAAGGCGACGGCTTTTGGTGGTGGTTGCTTGACAGTGCCTTGACACCGCCTGGCCGGCGTGATTGGCTTCGCCCGCCGAAGCGACGGGGAGACCAGGACGCCACAAGAGTGTGGAGGCCTCGGGGTGTTACACGGTTGGTCGCCTTGGCGAGGCCCGTTGCGGTGGGTGTGGGGCGGGGGTCGCGTTGGCGAGGCCCGTTGCGGTAGGCGGGGGCCCAAAAGCATGGCGCCCCCGCAACCGGGGGCGCCATGTCTGTCAGTGCTCTGAGCTCATGACCCCAGGGCCGGGACCAGCTTCGCCGCGTTCGGGGTGCCGAGGCCGGTGACCGGGTCCCAGCCGGTGGTGGCCGGGTAGCCGGGGACTGTGTCGGCTGCGGTGTTGTTGCCGGTGGTCACGTCGAAGAAGTAGTCGCTGTAGTGGGGGCTGTTCGCCAGGGCGTAGAGCTTGGGTTGGACGAGGCCGAGGTTGTGGCCTGCCATTTGGTCGGCTATTGCTATCAGGCCGGCCCATTGGGGGCTGGAGGAGGAGGTGCCGCCGATGACGTACCAGCTGCCGTCGTTGACGTTGGAGCCGCCGTTGTCGCCGGGGGCTGTGTCGTAGACCAGGACGCCGGTGCCTGCTGATGCTTGGTAGGCGATGTCGGGGACGCCTCGGTTGGTGCCTATCGGGGTGGAGCCGGCGGGCAGGGTGTTTTGGTAGGTCGGGCGGGTGAAGGTGGAGCTGAAGCCGCCGCCGGAGAAGGTCCAGCCTACTTCGCGTTGGCCGGGGAAGGCTGGGCACAGGCCGCCGGGGTGGGTGCTGTCGGTGGTGGTGCCGGTGGCGCCGTCGGTGCAGAGGTAGGTGCCGCCTACGGACAGGACCAGGGGGTCGGAGGCGGGCCAGCCGACGCTGGGGGTGTCGAGGAGGGCCGGGTTTTTGATGGGGGTTTTGGCGTTGTTGGCGGTGCCGTTGTCGCCGGAGGAGGACACGAAGGTGACGTTGTTCTGGGTGCCGGAGATGAAGGCGTGGCGGAGGTTTTCCAGGGACTGGGCGCCGTGGAAGTCTGGTTCGGCGGTGCCGAAGGACTGGGAGACGACGTCTGCCAGGTGGTTGTCGACCAGGTACTGTTCGGCGTTCATCATCTGGGGCAGGCCTTGGACGCCTTGGGTCTCCGCGACGTTGGTCGTCATCAGGATGATGTTGGCGCCGGGGGCGGTGGCGTGGGCCCACTGGGTGTCCAGGGCGACTTCCAGGGCCCAGGCGTTGGATGCTTGTTGGGCGGTGCCTTGGGAGCCGGTGGGGGGCTGCTTTATCGGGCGTTGGCCGTCCCAGCGGTCCCATTCGAAGGTGGGCATGCCGGGTTGGCAGGGGACGTTCGGCATGCCGCACATGAGGGGGAGGCCGAACTGCTTGCTGAAGTTCTCCAGGTCGCTGGCGACGGTGTCGTAGCCGAAGGAGTCGATGATGGCGATGGTTTTGCCGTGGCCGTCGTTGCCCGCGGTGAGCAGCGGTGTGATGTTGTACGAGTTCTGCATCGAGGTGGGCGTGAAGCACCGGCGGCCGATGGCGACGCAGGCGGCCTGGGTCGGGGGGACGGCGCCGGCTGATACCTGGGCGGCGTCCTGGGCCAGGGGGTGCACGGCCGGGTAGCTCGGGTGGGCTGTGGTGCCGGTCAGTGCGAACGCTGCGGTGGCTGCGGCTGCTGCGGCGAGTAGACGGCGTGCCGGGCCTCTGGTGACGGAATGGGACACTCGATGATCCTCCTGACGCTAGGGATGTGGCACCTGTTGCGCAGTGACGAGGACGCGGGGCAGCGGCGTGGGGCCCGGGCGCCGATCGGGTGCCGGGCTGTGCCGCCGATCCGGGTGGCAGGATCGCCGTCGGCCACTCAATCAAGCGGTTCACGCCGATCACGTCAAGGGTGCGGGGTTGTGGGTGGCGGGGAATAGCGTGGAGTTCGGCACTGGGACTTAGTCAAGAGGAGGGGCCGTGTACCGCCAAGGAGATGTGTTGATCGTGCCGGTCACGGTGGCCGAGGTGCCGGAGGCCGTGCGGGTGGGGGGACCGCGGGTTCGGGCGCCGCGGGAGCGCATGGTGCTGGCTTTAGGGGAAAGCACCGGTCACGCGCATGCGGTTGTGGCCTCGAACGATGAGGGTGACTTCTATCCGGCGCCGAGTGAGAGTGAGCCTGCTTTCCTGCATCTGCCGCGTGGGGGCAGGGTGGTGCACGAGGAGCACGGGACGATCTTGTTGCCGGAGGGCTGGTTCCGGGTGGTGCGGCAGCGTGAGTATGAGCCGCAGGCGCTGCGGTCGTTTCGGATGGTGGCGGACTGATGATGAATCCTGCGATGCCTGAGCTGACCGCCGATGGTGTGGCGGCGGTTGCTGCGGCTGCCGCTGAGGTCTGGCGGGCCGTTGCCCTGGCCACTGATGCGGCGGACCGCGAGTCCGCGCGGGAGGCGGTGCGTGCTCTGTATGCGGAGGCGCTGCCGGGTGCGGAGCCGGAGATCATCTGGTGCCGTTCGCCGTTGGAGGCGGCGCGGTTGGTGGTCGCGGCGGGTGGGCGGTTTGGTGCGCCGGTTCGTGACCGGGTGCGGGATCAGGCGTGGTCGGCCGGGCGGGCGGAGCTCGCGGAGCGGTTCGGGCCCCGGGAGTTCGGCCGGGTGTGGCAGGCCGCGTGTGGGGAGTTGGCTCCGCTTCTCAGTGGGCTGATCACTCGGATCGCTGCCGGGGTGGAGGCGCAGGCTGTTGACGATGCCGAGCGGGTGGCTTTGCGGATCGCCCTGACTCATGCGGTGCACGGGCAGTTCGATGCGGCGTGGCTTCCGCTCTATGAGGCTGCCGGTATGGCCTGCGGGCTGGGGCGGATGGCGCGGTCGGCGGGGTGGTGGTGGCCGTTCGAGAAGGCGGTGGTCATCACTGAGCGGCCGCTCGCATTGCGGCTGGATGATCAGGGCCGGCTGCATTCTGGGGACGGCCCGGCGCTCGCCTATCCCGATGGGTTCGCCCTGCATTATTGGCGCGGCACCGTTCTGGACCCGGAGTTCGGTGCGCGGCTGGCTGCTGTCACGCCGGAGCTGATCCGCGCTGAGGAGAACGCTGAGCAGCGCCGGATGATGGTCGAGCGCTATACGCCGGAGCGCTTTTTGAAGGAGTCCGGTGCTGAGCCGGTGCAGGAGGACGAGACCGGCAAGCTGTGGCGCATCGACCTGCCCGGCGACGAGTCGATCGTCATGGTCGAGGTGGTGAACTCCTCGCCGGAGCCGGACGGCACGTTCAATGTCTACTTCTTGCGGGTGCCGCCGCACACCCGGACTGCGAAGGAAGGGGTGGCCTGGACGTTCGGCCTCACCGAGGACCAGTACCGGCCGATGACGCAGACCTGAGCGATCCGGCGGGGATCCTGGAGAGGACCCCGCCGGCGAAGGTCTCGTAGAGGCCGAGTTCGGGCATGTGCACGTAGCCGATGTGGCAGTCGCACTGGGTCAGGGGGCAGAGGCGGGGGCGGAGGGCGGCGCGGTAGGAACCGTCGTAGAGGTTGCCGAGTCGTTCGGTCGGGTCGGTGCGGGAGACGAAGTGGCAGCGGTAGACGTCGCCGTCGCCGTTCACCGAGATGACGGTCTCCCCCGCGCGGCAGGCGTGGCCTTGGGACGGGTGCGGGAAGCGCGAGACGGGGAACAGCGGATCGATCTCGGTCCAGGGCGCGGCTTCGGTGTCGGTGTAGGTGTGGCCTTCGGCTGCGTTGACCCACAGGTAGACGTCGGTGGGGAGGTCGGCGCGGAGGCGGCGTGCGGAGTCCATGTGCTCGGCGAGGCCGACGATGCCGACGCTGAACCGCACCCCATGTTCTTGGAGTTCGTTGCACCTCGCGACGAAGCGCTCGTACGCCACCTGGTCGGGGTGGTAGGTGCACCAGAGGGCGAGTGAGCTGAGGTCTGCGGCGGCGGTCCAGTCGGTGCGAGAGCTCAGATTGGTCTGAATGGCCACCTCGCCGACGTGGTCTGTCTTGCTGAGATCGACCAGGGCACGCCGGTACCAGGATCGTGTCAGCCCTTCGCCCCACGGCGTGAACAGGATGTTGATTCGGTCTTCGGTCTGCGCGGTCACCCAGGCGACGAAGCGCTCCAGGGCGGCTCTGTCCGCGCGCAGCGTTTCGGGCGAGTCGCGCCGCTTGGCGAACGGGCAGTACCCGCAGTCGTAGTCGCAGCTCGCGAGTGGACCACGGTAGAGAATCGAGAGTTCCATACGCTACTTCAGGTCGTAGGCACGCATGGCGGCACGCACCGGTTCGGAGAAGAACAGCGGACCGATCGCGTCGGACCAGGCCAGGCCCTCGGCGGTCAGGCTGAGGCGGTCGCTTGATGCGTTGAGGAAGCCGCGTTCGGAAAGCAGGGTCAGCTCGGGTGCGAATCGGGTCTCGTCTCCGCGCTGCATGCCCTCGGCTTGGAGCAGCGACTGGATCAGAAACCTGCGAGCTTGCTCGTCGGCGTCGAGGTGGTAGCCGACTTCAGCGCGGGTGAAGTCGGCGGTCGCCACGTACTCGTCGATGATTCCGCGCACTTCCGATGCCGACACCGCATAGTCGAACGAGTAGTGCAGAGAAGAGGTGTAGGAACGAGCGCCGCAGCCCAGACCGATCATGCCGTCTGTCTGGCATGCGTAGTCCTCGCCGCCTTCGATGACCGGCGCGTCCAAGCGACGGAACATGCGCATGGATACCTGCTCGTAGCCGTGTTCGAGAAGGAAATCACGACCTAGGCGGTAGAGGTCCAAGCGTTGGGCGTCCCAGTCGGCGTCGTGGTTCAGGCTCAGGCGGCCCAGGCCGGTTAGCGGACGTATATAGAGCGGATAGAGGTAGATCTCCTCCGGGGACCAGCGCAGCGCGGTGCGCAATGAAGCACGCCAGGAGTCGGGGGTCTGGCCGTCGATGCCGTATATGAGGTCGATGTTCAGGATCGGGATGCCCGATGCGCGGACTGCCTCCAGTGCCGCTGAGACATCCGCTGCCTTCTGCGGACGGACCGCCGATCGGGCCTCGACGTCGTCGAAACTCTGCACCCCCAGGCTCAGCCGCGTGGTGCCGCGCTCGGCCAGAACCGCGAGTCGATCCGGGGTCGCCGTGTCCGGGGAGGCTTCGACCGACAGCGGAACCGCACCGAAGCCGACGCCCATCACCTTCTCGACGATGTCGAATAGGCGGGAGAGCTCATCGGCGCTCAGATACGTCGGCGTCCCGCCTCCGAACGCCGCGTTCGCGAAGCGGGGCGCTGGGCCGGATTCGTCCAACGCGGTACGGACGGCGACTGCCTGGCGTTCCAAGGCATCGAGGTAGGCCTCGGTCAGTGGCTCGGAGGCGTGCGTGCGTGTGAAGAGGTTGCAGAAGCCACAACGCACCTTGCAGAACGGGATGTGCGCATAGAAGGAGAGGGCGTCGCGCGGCTCATCACGCCATACATCCGTCAGCGACGGCTTCGGCACGAGTGGTCGGTACGCGGTCTTGTGCGGATACGCGTAGACGTACGCCTCATAGGGCCGTTCCAGCATCAGGCGTCGTATCCCCTCGGCAGTACGAAATCCGCATACGGCACGGTCCAGACGACGTCGTGCCCGATGCGATGCCCGACGTGACCGTCCTCGCCGTAGGCGGTGCCGTGGTCAGAGCAGACGATGGTGAAGCAGGGTCGACGAGCGGCCATCAGCGCGAACAGGCGACCGATGTGCGCGTCGACGTAGCGCAGGGCGGCGGCGTGGGTGGCGCGGGAGTCGCCGGCTTCGCGCGTCGCGCCGTCGAGATAGAACCAGTTCGGCTGATGCAGCGCCGGGACGTTCACGAACAGGAAGAGGCGCTGTTGCTCGGGCAGTTCGGCGACCACACGTTCGGCCACGTCCAGTTGGTTCTCGAAGCTGTTCGGATCGGCGACGCCGGTCGCCGGTGACCAGTGCGCCTCGTCGAACATCCCCGGCAGCACTTGCCCGAGCCGGCTCTCCGGGTTGAAGAACCCCACTCCCCCGATGCACACGGTCCGGTATCCGGCGGCGCGCAGCCCGGCGATCAGGTCCGGCTCGTCGAAGACCCACGTGCCCGAGCCGGTGGTCTCGCTGCCGCCGAAGCGCGCTGCGAACAGGCGCGGATGCCGGCCGGGCGCGGTGGGGGTGGGCAGGAAGCCCGCGAAGAAGGCGGAGTGTGCGGCGAACGTGAACGATCCCGGCGTGTGCCGCCGCTCCCAGCCGTCGGGGAGCACCCGTGCCAGGTTCGGCAGTCGGCCGGTGGCCAGCTCCTCGGCCGCGACGTCGTAGCGCAGTGTGTCGAGGGTGACGAACAGGAGGTCGTGCGTGCCCACGATGTCGTTCATGGTCATACGGTGCGGCCTGTCAGTGCTCGTACCTGGGCGCCGTAGGTGTCGACGCCTTCTCCGGCGGTGCCCGGAAGTCCCATCAGGTTCGGCAGCAGGTCGCCGTAAGCGTTGACCTCGCCGATGTAGTCGTGGCCGTCGGCGCCGGGAAGGACGTCGATGCCCAGAGTGTGCACGTTGCTGAAGCAGGCGGCGGCGGCCTCGGTGTCGTGCAGGATCTTCCGCCACCGCGGCTCGCCGATTTCGGCGCGGAACCGGCCCAGGTCGCCGCGCTGGCCGCCGAGGTGCAGGTTCGTCATCGGGTGCGCGCTGGTGCGCAGGACGGCGTGGGTGGCCCGGCCGCCGACGGTGACGATGCGGAGGTCGCAGTCCCGGTCGTCCTGCTGGAGTTTCGGGATCCAGCGCTCGGCGTGCAGACCGTCGGGGGCCAGCGCGGCGAGGAGGTCGTCGATGTCTGAGTCACGCAGGTAGGTGCGTACGCGGAGGGAGTTGTAGAGCTCGATTCCGTGCTCGGTACGCACCAACTCGGCCGAGGTCACGGCGCGGCGGCGCGGTCCGCGCACCGTGAGCGCGATGACGCCCGAGGCCGAGGAGCCGTGGCGGATCTTGATGAAGGCGCTCTCCGTACCGTCGGTCGCGGCCTTGGCCGGAACGGGGAGGCCGGCATCGGCGAGCAGCGTGTGGCATGCCTGCTTGTCGAAGGCGACCGCGACCTCCCGGTGGTCGAACAGGCAGACGGCACCGGCCTCCTCGATCGCTGTCTGAAGCTTCTCCAAGGCCGCGGTGAAGCCGAGATACCACGCGCGGGACCCCTCGACCCGGTACATGTCCACCGGCTCGGCCGACCCGCGCAGCAGCCGCGTCACCTCGGCGTCCTCGCCGGGAGAATCGACACGGACCAGTTCGCCGGGCTCAAACGCATAGTCGCCGCGCAGGACGGCGAGCCACGACACCACGCGGGGGCCGGGCGAACCGGCGGCGCGGACGGCGTCGGCGAACAACGTGACGCGACGGTTGTCGGGGTTGCCGACGACCGCGAAGCGCGGGGCGGGTTTCACAGTGTGCGTCATCGGGTCACTCGGAGATCGCCACGTAGCGGCCCCAGCGGCGCGCGGTCTGAACGCTGGACAGGTCGATCTCGACCGTCGGCCACGCTTCGCGCAGCCGCTGCTGCATCTCCGAGGAGATGAAGTGGTGGTGCAGGTCCAGCTTCTCCAGGTGGGTCAGCGGCTGCCCGGCCAGCAGCGCCGCCACGCCGTCGTCGCCGAGCGTGCCGAGCGACAGATCCAGGGTCCTGAGTCGCGCGACGACCGGTGCGTGCGCCACGGCGACGGCCAGTTCGTCCTGGACCATCGAGTCGCGCAGCGCCAGGTGACGCAGGTTCGGGAGCCGGTCCCCGGCCAGGAGCCATTGGATGTCGGCCGCCGACCCGGTCCCGCCGTAGTTGGGATCACCGAAGTAGAACTCGAGGTGTTCCAGTGCGGGGAACTCACACTGTCCGACAGCTTGGATCGTCAACGGATTCAGGCCGCCGGACTGGAACACGAGGGTGCACAGGGCTTCATGCTTGACCGGCGCGAGCAGCGACTGTCCTTCCCCCGCGAAGTCGAGGCCGGAACTGCCGCGCACCCACAACTGCTCCAGGGCCGGGAACGCCTCCAGCACCGGTGTCACCGGCTCCGGCGCTATGTAGGCGACGTCGCATTCTTCGCGCGTCATCTCCCCGATGAACAAGGCCCGCAACGCCGGGAACCGGTCGGCCCGTGCCGCCAGGGAGCCGGCCACCGAGTTGTCCGCGTAGTCGATCAGGTCGAATCCCCAGTGCCCGACGACCAGTGCCGCGACCCGCGCGGTGTCGACCCGGGCCACGAAGTCGTCGAGGAGGTCGCTGAACATCATCACCGGGTTCACGGCCAGCCCGGAGGCGCAGTCCAGCCGCCACGCCTGCGGCTCGTCGCGGTCTGCGCCGTCCGGCAGCGGGATGGCGGGATCGGCGGGGAAGTCGAGGATGCGGAGCCCGGCGAACTCGGTGATGTGCGTGTCGAAACTCATGTCCGTGCTACTCGCTCACCGCGACGTACCGGTACGTCTCGTCCTCGTCGAGTTCTTCCTCCTCCTGCGGATCCGACAGATCCACCTCCACTCCCGGCAGCGCCTCGCGCAGCCGCTGCTGCATCTGCTCGGAGATGAAGTGGTGGTGCAGGTCCAGCTTCTTCAGGTGCGTCAGCGGCTGCCCGGCCAGCAACGCGGCCACACCCTCGTCGCCGAGGGTGCCCAGCGACAGGTCCAGGACCTCCAGGCGGGCCACGATCGGCGCGTGCGCGACGGCGGCGGCCGTCGCGTCGGCGTTCTCGTCATCGCGCAGGCCGAGGTAGCGGAGTGCGGGCAGCCGCGCGCCGTCCAGGATCGCGGCCAGGTCCTCGACCTCGGAGCCGCCGAAGTACTCGCTGTCGCCGAGATAGAGCTCCAGGTCGGTGAGGTCGGGGAAGTCCGAGGCGCCGACCGCGCGCACCACCGCCGGGGGCAGGCCGCCGCTCTGGAATGTCAGTTCCCTGAGCCCGGGGTACGCGCGCGCCTCCCAGGCCAGGCCCTGGCCGCCGCGCACACCGAAGTGGGTGAGCTTGGGGAAGGCCGCCAGCAGCGGGGCCAGGTCGCTCTGGAAGATCCAGGAGATCTCGCTGTCCCGCTGCTCGATGTCGCCGAGGAACAGCGCGGTCAGATCGGGGAACCGGTCGGCCGCGGCGACCAGCGGCGCGTACGCGGTGGCGGCGTCCACGTCGCGGCCCCAGCCGCTGATCCAGTTGCCGAGAATCAGAGCCCTGACCTTCTTGGTGTCGACTGTGGTCAGGAACCGGGCGAACAGCTCCGTGAAGGCGGGGCCCTCCCTGCGGGGGCAGCTGACCCGCCACGCCCGGGCGTCGACGTCCTGCGGCACCTCGATGCGGCCGGGCCAGTCCGCGATGGCGCGGAACCCGCGGCCGGGAAGGGTGACGACCGGGAGGTCGCCGAAAACGGCAAGCTCGACGCACTCGCTGTTGATCACAGGTCCCCTCCAGCGGCCGCTTTCCGATGGAGGTCTTTCTATCAGCCGCCGCCGACGGAGCGGCGCGCTTCGCGGACGGTCGGCGAAGCGCGCCGGTCAGGGAGCCGGATCGGTCAGGACGTGGCGGAATCGCTCGGCAGGCTGCCGAACAAGCCGCTGGGGATGGAGACGGAGGGGACGTCGCCGTTGTTGAGGAAGTCGGTCGGCAGGCTCGAGGGGAACAAGTCGGTCGGGATGCCGCTGGGGAACAGGCTGGTCGGCATGTCACTCGGCATGTCGGCCGGCATGGCGAGCACCCAGCGGCCGCCTTCCTTGACCCACGCGGTGTCCTCGATCTCGGCGCTGCCGATGTCCTGTCCGGCGACCTTGATGGTGTTGGCCTTCCAGTGGACCGCGGCTGCCGGCACCACGGCGGTGCTGCCGTTGACCCGCACCTTGGAGGCGTCGACCGTGGCGTCCCGTGCGGCGGCGCGCTGGTCCGACAGGGAGCCGCCCAGAGCGTTGAGGAAGCCGTTGGCGCTGGCCATGAGCGTGAGGCAGCCGGACTTGCCGCCGTAGAGCTGGAGCATCTGCTTGCCCATCACGTTGCAGATGGCTGCGTTGTCGCCGCGGCCGAAGGCGTGCAGCGCTTGTTCTTCGGTCTGGGCCACCGACGCCTGCGGGCTGCTGCTCCCGCCGGCGGTGGCGGCGACCACGGCGGTCGTGGTGGTGACCACGGTGACCGTCGCGACCGTGGCCACGAGGGCTTTGCCGTGCAGGAGCTTGGCGCCGTGCCGGGACCACCTGGCGGCGCGGCGGGTGTGGTCGACCGCGTGCTGGGCGGAGTGGGTGAGGCCTTGGTGCCCGGCGGCGTGGGCCGCTTGGGTGGCGTGCGCGGCACTGTCGCCGATGACCTGGCCGGCGGCGTGGCCGGCGTGGCCGAAGGCTTGGGAGGCGGCCGCGGCGCCGTGGGTTCCGGCTTGGGCGGCGGCGTGGCCGAGGCCGGCCGCTCCGGTGCCCGC
>JABFXP010000967.1 GCA_013361685.1 Catenulispora sp. | reverse complement strand
GCCGGCGCCGGTCACCAGTACCCGGTCGGCCGCCGAGATGTGCGCGGCGGCGGCCAGGCCCACGGCGGTGGCCCAGGTGAGCGGCACGACGGTGGCCTGCTCCAGTGCCAGCCCGGCCGGCACCCGCGCCGCCAGCCCCGCTTCGGCCACCGCGGTCTCGGCCAGCCCGCCGCCGTCCACGGTGAACGCCACCACCTGGTCGCCGACCGCGAACCCGGTGACGTCGGCGCCGACCGCCGCCACCTCGCCGCCGACCTCCAGGCCCGGGACGTAGGGCCAGCCGGTGGCGTAGCCGGGTGCGCCGCGCCGGGCCAGCACGTCGACGAAGTTCAGGCCGGCGTGGCGCACGGCGATCGCGATCTGCCCCGGGCCCGGCTCCGGGGTCGGGATGTCGACCTCGGAAACGGTCTCCGGACCGCCGGGTGCGCTGAACTGGATGGCCTTCATAACGGGTCCCCTCTTCGGTGCCTGCTGCCGACTGCCTTCGCGCCCTGCTTCGCGATCCGCTGTGCGACGAGCTTCGCGATCTACGCCAGGACAAGAAAATACCGGCCGGCGGGGCCGGCTACTGCGGCGCGTCCACTCCGGTGGCCTTCGCGATGTCCGCCAGCATCCGGTCGGCGGCCTGCACGCCGATGCCGGACATCCAGGTCTCGTCCGGGACGGTGAACACCCGGCCCGCCTTCACCGCCGGCAGGTCCTTCCACACCGCCGTGCCCTGCACCTCGGTCTCCTTCGTCTTCGACGGGTCGTCGGAGGTCGTGACGAACACCACGTCGGCGTCGGCCTTCCCGATCTGCTCGGCGCTGACCTCCAGCATCAGCTGGTCCACGTCCTGCGCCGCCGGCCGCGGCAGGCCCACGTCGGCCAGCACGACGCCGCTGAACGAAGACTTCTGATACAGCCGCGTCGGCCCCGCGACGAAGCGCACCACCGACACGGTCGGCAGCTTCCCGCCGTTCTTGGCCTTGATCGCCTCGCCGAGTTCCGCGGCCCGCGCCTCGTACTGCGCCACCGCGGTCTTCGCTTCGGTCTCCTTGCCGAGCGCCTGCGCATACAGCGCCAGGTTGGCCTTCCACGGGAACCCGGTCGTCTCGGCCATCACGGTCGGGGCGATCGCGGCGAGCTGCGTATAGATCTTCTCGTGCCGCACCTTCGAAGTCAGGATGAGGTCCGGCTTCAGCGACGTGATGAGCTCCAGGTTCGGCTCGGTCATCGGCCCGACGTCGACGGCCCCGCCGATCTTGTCCTTCAGGTAGGCCGGGAAGCCGCCCTCGCTTTTCAGATGCGGGGAGACGGCGCCGACCGGCGTGATGCCGAGCAGCGTGACGTCGTCGAGCTCGCCGCTGTCCAGCACCACGACCCGCTTGGGCTGGGCCTTGATCACAGTCGTGCCCATGGCGTGTTTCACGCTGCGGGGGAAGGAGGCGGCCGGGGCGTCGGACGCAGCCGAAGCAGAGTTCTGCGTCGTCGTGCTCGTGCCGGATCCGCTGCTGCTCGTGCCGCTGCCGCAACCGGCGACGAGAGCAGCGCTCAGCGAGGTGGCGATCACGAATGCGGACAGACGGTGCTTGTTCATAGGTCCCTCGGTCGGTTCGGTCCTTGCAGAGCGGGAGAGGTCTTACGGGCCAGCGGCACGACCAGCGGCGTGCCGGTCTCCGGGTCGGGCACCACGCGGCACGGCACGTCGAAGACCCGCTCGACGAGTTCGGCGGTCAGCACCTCGCCCGGCGCCCCGGCGGCGGCCAGGTCGCCGTCGTGGAGCACCACGAGGTGGTCGGCGTAGCGGGCGGCCTGGCCGAGGTCGTGCAGCACCATGACGACGGTGCGCCCGGCCTCCGCGTGCAGGTCGGCGACCAGGTCCAGAACGTCGAGCTGGTGCCGTAGATCCAGGAAGGTGGTCGGTTCGTCCAAAAGCAGCAGGTCGGTGTCCTGGGCCAGAGCCAGCGCGATCCACGCCCGCTGCCGCTGCCCGCCGGAGAGCTGGTCGACCGGCCGATCGCGCAACGCGTCGACGCCGGTCCGGGCCAACGCCCGCTCGACAGCTTCCTGATCCGCTCCGGACCACGTGCTGAAGACCCGCTGATGCGGATGCCGTCCCAGCCGCACCAGCGCCTCCACCGTGATCGCCTCCGGCGTCACCGGCTGCTGCGGCAACAGGCCGAGCGATCGGGCCAGCGTCTTCGCCGGGATGCGGTGGATGTCGGCACCGTCCAGCGTCACGCTGCCCGCCGCCGGTGCCAGCAGCCGCGCCAAACCACGCAACAGCGTGGACTTGCCGCAGGCGTTGGGCCCCACGATCGCCGTGACCGCGTCGTCCGGGATCTCCAACTCCAGGCCGCGCACCACGATCCGATCCGCGTAGCGCAGTTCCAGACCTCGGGCGGCCAAACGTGCGGTCATGTCAGAGTCCTTTGTTCCGAGCGTGCCATAAGCCAGAGCAGCCACGGAGCGCCGAGCGTCGCCGTCACAGCCCCGGCCGGCAGGCCATGGACCGGCAGCAAGTTCAAAGCGATGTAGTCCGCGCCGAGCAGCAGCACCGCGCCGACCAGCGCGGTGAGCGCGAGAGTGGCGGCGGTCGGGGGACCGGCAACACGGCGCACGACGTGCGGCACCAGCAACGCCACGAACCCGATCGGCCCGCTCAGCGCCGCCGCCAGCGACGCCAGCACCACCGCGAGCAGCACCAGGCCCAGCCGCGCACGCCGGGGATCCAGCCCCAGCCCGCCCGCCGACTCGTCACCGAGATCGAGCACTGCGATACGCCGGTGCATCACCGCCGCACCCGCGCCCACCACCGCGATCGCCCCGCCGGCGACCCAGACCTCGGTCCAGGTGCGCCCGTACAGCGATCCCGACGTCCACTGCAACGCCTGGCCCGCCAGCTCCTGCGGGAAGCGCACGATCATCAGATTCACCACCGCCGCCAGCCCCTGCTGGACCGCGACGCCGACCAGCACCAGCCGGGTCACGGCGACCCGCGACCGCCACGCCGACGCCCCGATCAGCGCCGCGACGAACAGGCCGCCGGCGACCGCCGCGACCGGCGTCCACGCGGCCGGCAGCCCACCGGCGAGCACCAGCACCGCACCGCACGACGCGCCACCGGTCACCCCGATGACGTCCGGCGAGGCCAGCGGATTGCGCAGCAGCCGCTGCGTCATCGACCCGGCCACCGCCAACGCGGCCCCGGCCACCAGCGCCGCGAACACCCGCGGCGCCCGGAACTGCCGCACCACCAACACCGTCGGCGAATCACCGACGCCGAACAGCGCCCGCAGCGCGTCGAAGAACGGGACGTGCAAGCGGCCGGTGCTAAGCGCCACACCGACCAGCACCACCAACAGAACACTGACGATGCCGCACCAGGTCAGGGTCCGGCGCCTGGCCATGACGAGAGCACTCATCGGGCCGCCTTCCGCGCCAGCACCGCCAGCAGCGGAGCGCCGAGGAACGCGGTCACGATCCCCGTCTCGAGCTCCGACGGCCGGGCCGCCAACCGCCCCAGCACATCCGCCGCCACCAGCAACGTCGCCCCGACCACGAAACACGCCGGCAGCAGCCGCCGATGATCGGTCCCCAGCACCGGCCGCACCAGATGCGGCGCCGCCAGCCCGACGAACGGCACCGGCCCCGCCACCGCCACCGAAGCCGCCGCCAGCAACACCACCGACGCCCCGCCCAGCCCGCGAACCCGCGCCACCGGCACCCCCAGCGCCCGCGCCGCCTCGTCGCCCAGCGCCAGCGCGTTCAGCCCCGGCGCGACCACCGCGGCCAGCACCAGCCCCACCACCACGAACGGCAGCACCCGCACCAGCACCGCGAGGTCCCGGCCGCCGATCGACCCGGCGAGCCAGAACCGCGCCTCGTCCAGCGTCCGCTGACTGGCCAGCATCAGCGCCGTGGTCCACGAGGCGAGCACCGCCGTCAGCACCGTCCCGGCCAACACCAGCCGCACCGGATCCACATCACCGGGCCGGCGCGCCAACGCGTGCACCAGCACCGCCGCACCGGCCGCCCCGACGAGCGCGAACCACATGAACTCCACCGGCCGCGCCAGGTGCAGCACGAAGATCGCCGTCACCACCGCGAACCCGGCCCCGGCGTTCACCCCCAGCGTGGTCGCCGACGCCAGCGCGTTCCGGGTCACCCCCTGCGCCACCGCCCCCGCCACACCGAGGGCCCCGCCGACCACCACCCCGATCTCAGTGCGCGGCACCCGCAATCCGGTCACCACGTCGGCGTCCGGACCGTGATCCGATCCGGCCAATGCCCGCAAAACGGTCGACAACGGAATCGACCGCGCCCCCAGCGCCAAACTGAGCGCGCAGCACACCACGAGCGCCACCACGCCGCCACCCACGGCGACGGGGAGCGGCACGCGACGGCGCGCGGCGGGGGTCACCGGCGCCGCCGACCGGTCGGAGATGAGCATGAGCGAAGAGTTTAGGTGAGCCTTACCTAAATAAGTCAACCCGGGCCGAGGCGGCAATCGGAGGCGGCTGTAACCAGTCCCTGATCTTCGGCCGCCTCCGCGACTAAGGTGTGACCTTGGTTACTCGTCTCTAAGGGCCGGAGGGTCAGTGGTCGTCGACAGAGTCCGTGCACGCCGTGTCATCGGTGCTTTTCATCAGTTCTTTGACTCTGTCCCACTGCCGGTCTCTCCCGAGCAGGCGGCGCTGGATCTCTTCCAGGAGACAGCGGCCACCGTTCCGGCCTACCGCGCCTTCCTCGCGGCCCGAGGCGTCGACGCGCACAAGGTCCGCACCATGGACGATTTCCACTACCTGCCGCTGATGGACAAGGAGTCCTACCACCACGTTTACCCGCTCCCCGAACGCTGCCGCGACGGCCGCCTCGAATGGTGCGACCTCGTCTCGGTCTCCTCAGGCTCCAGCGGCACCCCGACCGTCTGGCCGCGCACCGTCACCGACGAACTGACCGTCGCCCGCCGCTTCGAGCAGGTCTTCCGCGACAGCTTCAGCGCGGCGGGACTCAGCACCCTGGCAGTCGTCTGCTTCCCGCTCGGCACCTGGGTGGGCGGCCTGTTCACCACGGCCTGCGTCCGCCACCTCGCGGCCAAGGGCTACCCGATCACGACCGTCGCTCCGGGCAACAACAAGGCCGAGATCCTCCGCGTCCTGCCCGAGCTCGCGCCCCACTTCCAACAGGTGGTGCTCCTCGGCTACCCGCCGTTCCTCAAAACGGTGATCGACGCCGGGACGGCCGAAGGCATCCAGTGGTCTGACTACTCCGTCAAGCTGGTCTTCGCCGGCGAAGTCTTCAGCGAACGGTGGCGAGACCTCGTCGCCGAACGGGTGGGCATGTCAGACCCCGTCCACGGCACCGCTTCGCTCTACGGAACCGCCGACGCCGGCGTCCTCGGCACTGAGACCCCGCTCTCGGTCGCGATCCGCCGCTTCCTCGCCGCGCATCCGGATCTCGCCCGCGAAGTCTTCGGCGACACGCGCCTGCCCACCCTCGTCCAATACGACCCGCGCAGCCGCTTCTTCGAGACCCAAGACGGCACCCTGCTGTTCACAGCGGACGGCGGCGTACCCCTGGTGCGCTATCACATCGCCGACGAGGGCGGCCTCATCGGCCACCGCGAACTGCTCGACCTCTGCACCCAGCACGGCTTCCAGAGCCCTGCCACGACTCCCGAGCTTCCCTTCGTCTACGTCTTCGGCCGCTCCCTGTTCACCGTCTCCTTCTTCGGAGCGAACATCTTCCCCGAACACGTGGCCGCAGGCTTCGAACACCCCTCCGTCAGCAACTGGGTCACCGGCAAGTACGTCATCGAGGTCGTCGAAGACACCGACGCCGACCACCGCCTCCGCATCACCGCCGAACTGGCCCCGTCCGCCGCCGGCGACCCCGACGCCCTCGCCGCGACCGTCCGCGACACCCTGCTCGGTCTCAGCAGCGAATTCGCCCACTACGTCCCGATCGAGCGACAGCTCCCCGAGATCCGCCTACGCCCCTTCGAAGACCCCGAATACTTCCCGCCGGGCGTCAAACACCGCTACACCGCCCCTCCCACACCGCGCTGAAACAAGGTTCCCCGCCCAATCGCAACCCTCTGACCAGCAGTGTGAACGTTCACAGAAAAAACGTTTCCCAGCACCCATGGATACAACTTAGAACCCTTGCTAACGTTACCGGCGCCACCTTCGAACACGATCAAGAGACTGCGGCAACAGCCAGCAACTCGTGGAAGGGACGGTGCCCATGGCGCGCCGGGTAAGAGTCCGACGGAGAATCGCTAAGGCGGCCGGAGCCGCCGTTCTGACAGTGAGCGTCACGACAGCATTAGCCGCGACCGGCCCGGCATCCGCCGCCGACACGGCCCCCACCACGGCCGGAGCCATCACCCCGGTCGCGAACCCGGCCACCACGGTCAACCCGCTCCTGGGAACCGGCGACGGCGGCGCCGGCGGCGCGGTCAACGCCTTCCCCGGCCCGGACGTCCCCTTCGGGATGCTCCAGTGGGGACCGGACACCTCACCCAACCGCCAAGCCGGCGGCGGCTACTACTACAACGACTCGGCGATCTCCGGCTTCAGCCTGACCCACCTCAGCGGCCCGGGCTGCGGCGCCTTCGGCGACCTGCCGATCCTGCCGACGGTCGGCGCCCTGCCCGCCGACCCCTCCCACGCGACCGCACCGTTCAGCCACACCGCCGAATCAGCCTCCGCCGACTACTACGCGGTCACCACCGGCACCGGCGCCTCCGCGGTCAAGACCGAGCTCACCGAAACCGCGCGCTCAGGCATCGGCCGCTTCACCTTCCCGGCCACGAACCAGTCCAACCTGCTGCTGAAACTCACCGGCTCGCAGAACGGCACCAGCGGCGTCACCGCGCAACTGGTCGGCGACAACGAGATCCAGGGCTCCGTCACCAGCGGACACTTCTGCGGCGCCTCCGACGAGTACACGGTCAACTTCGACATCGTCTTCGACCAGCCGTTCACCGCCCACGGCACCTGGACGGGCAAGACCATCACCCCCGACGCTTCCCAGGGCTCTTTCACGACCTCTGATAAAGCGCTCGATAAGCCGACGACGCCCACCAGCGCACCGAGCCCGTCATCCACCCCGACCCTCCACGGCGACGCCCCCCGCGAATCCACCGCGAAGAAAGAAGCGATCCAGGCGGCAGCCGCCACCGGCCCCGACGGCCTCTACGTCACCTTCGACAGCACAACGACCCAAACCCTGCAGGCCAAGGTCGGCATCTCCTACGTCTCCACCGCCAACGCCAAGGCCAACCTCGACGCCGAACAAACCGGCTTCGCCTTCGACAAGGTCCACACCACCGGCCTGGCCGCCTGGAACACCGAACTCAACCGCGTCCAGATCGGCGGCGGCACCCCCGCCCGCCAGCAGGTCTTCTACACCTCGCTCTACCACGCCCTCCTGCACCCGAACACCTTCTCCGACACCAACGGCCAGTACATCGGCTTCGACAACCAGGTGCACACCGTCCAGCCCGGCCACACCCAAGTAGCCAACTTCTCCGGCTGGGACATCTACCACAGCCAGGTCCAACTGGAAGCCATCATCGACCCGGCCATGGCCAGCAACGCCGCCCAGTCGATGGTCAACGACGCCGCGCAGAACAACGGCATGCTCCCCAAATGGGCCCTGAACAACGGCGAGACCTACGTCATGGTCGGCGACCCCGCCGACGCCGAACTCGCCTCCTACTACGCCTTCGGCGCCCGCGACTTCGACACGGCCTCCGCCCTGAAATACGCCCTCGCCGAAGCCGACACCCCCAACAACATCCGCCCGGACCTCGCCACCTTCGAAAAGCTCGGCTACGTCCCCACCGACGGCCCCAACACCTGCTGCAACTTCTACGGCCCCGTCTCCACCACCATGGAATACGGAGCAGCAGACGCCGCCCTGTCCCAGTTCGCAGCCGCCCTCGGCGACACCACCGACGCCACGAAGCTGATGACCCGCGCCCAGGACTGGCAGAACCTCTACAACCCGGCCACCGGCATCCTCCAGCCCCGCACCACCTCCGGCGCCTTCGTCCCGGCCACCCTCACCACCTCCGACAACTACGTCGAAGGCGACGCCTCCCAATACCGCTGGCAGATCGGCTGGAACCTCAAGGGCCTGGTCTCCGCCATGGGCGGCGGCCCCGCCGTCGCCAAGCAGCTCGACACCTTCTTCACCAAGCTCGACGAAGGCCCACCATCCCCCTACGCCTTCATGGGCAACGAATTCGACTACGGCGTGCCATGGCTCTACGACTACACCGGCACCCCCTACAAAGCCCAGCAGGTCCTGAACCGCATCCGCACCGAGCTCTACACCGACGACCCGAAGCAGAGCCTGGGCGGCAACGACGACCTCGGCACCACCTCAGCCCTCGGCGCCTTCGCCATGCTCGGCATGTTCCCAGAGACCCCCGGCACCGCCGACATGGCATTGAACAGCCCTGAGTTCCCCCTAGAACTCATCCACCTGGCCAACGGCAAAACAATCACCATCAACGCCCCCGGCGCAGACTCCGTACACAACTTCTACGTCCAGAACCTCCGCCTGAACGGCGACGACTGGACCAAGCCCTACCTACCCGCCTCGGCCTTCACCCACGGCGCACGCATCGACATACGCATGGGCTCCACCCCGAACAAGTACTGGGGCTCCAACAAAGAAGACGCACCCCCGTCCTCCACAACCGGCGCCCAACCAGCCATCGGCTACCTCTCCGACCAGCAAATCCGCGTCACCCCCGGCGGCAGCGCCACAGTCACCGTCTCCGCCCAGGACTCCGCCGACCAGCCCCAGCACATCACCCTCAACGCCACACCCCCACCAGGCCTGACAACAAACCTGTCCACCACCACCCTGCGCCTGTCCCCATCCGGCCACGCCTCAGCAACCTTGACCATCAACGCAGCCGCCACCACCGCCCAGACCTTCTACAGCATCCCCATCCAACTCTCCGAGAACGGCAAAAACCTCGCCCCCGTCACCCTCCGCGTCCTAGTCGCCCCACCAGGCAGCCTCCTCGCCGCCTTCGACAACGCCGGCATCGCCGACGACACCACCCCCAGCGCCGCAGACTTCGACAACGACGGCAACTCCTACTCCGCCCAAACCCTCACCACAGCCGGCTTCACCGCCGGCGCCCCGGTAACCGTCGGCGACATCACCTACACCTGGCCCCTCCCAGCCCCCGGCTTCCCCGACAACGCCATCGCCGCCGGCCAGCAAATCACCACCACCGCCCCACCCGGCACCCGCCAACTCGGCTTCCTCGGCTCCGCAGGCAACGGCCCCAGCAAGGGAATCACCACCCTGCACTACTCCGACGGCACCACAACGCAGTACTGGCTGGGCCTGTCCGACTGGACCCTCAACGGCGCCCGCAACAAACCATCATTCGGCAACCAGGATGCAGCCACCCTGCCCTACCGCGACTGCGCATCCTGCACCAACGGCAAAGACAACACAGCCGCCCACATCTTCGCCACAACCCTGCCCGTAGACCCAACCAAGACCCTGACCGCAATCACCCTCCCCACCGCCACCGACCAGGGCACCCTGCACATATTCGCCCTCGGCACAACCACCACACCCCCCACCGGCCCGGTAGCCACCACAGCCACCCCCTCCCCAGCCGCAGCCGGCCAACAGGTAACAATCACCGGCACCGGCTTCGGCCCAACCCAAGGCACCGGCTACCTCGCCTTCACCGACCAAGGCACCAACTGGGGCGCCCCCGGCAACTCAGCCCCCTTCACCATCAACTCCTGGTCCGACACCGCAGTAACCTTCACCGTCCCCACCCCCAGCGGCACCTGGCACGTCTACCCAGGCACCAACGCCTCCGCCACAATCGTCAACGCCGCAGGCCAAGTCTCCAACAGCGCAGTCCTGCCCATCACCCCCACCGCCAACCCAACCGACTACTACTCCAACGCAGGCACCACCCCAGACACCAACCAAAAGTGCGCCGACTACGACGGCGACGGCTACAGCTACTCCGCCGACGCCCTCGCAAAAACCGGCATCACCCCCGGCACCCCCCTCACCGCCGACGGCGTGACCTTCACCTGGCCGAACACCCAACCCTGCACCCCCGACAACATCCTCGCCGCAGGCCAAACCATGCTGGTCACCAGCACCCCCGGCGCCACAAAACTCGGCCTCCTGGGCTCCTCCACCAACGGAGACTCAACCGGCCCCCTCACCATCACCTACACAGACGGCACATCCACAACCCAGCCCCTCACCTTCAACGACTGGGCCAGCGGCCCCTCCACGGGCAACGACGCCGTCGCAACAATGCCCTACCGCAACAGCACATCAGGCAACTCCCAGGCGATCACCATGTACGTCTACGCAACGACGGTGCCACTCGACCCGACCAAGACGGTCGCATCGATCACCTTCCCGAACATCGCCTCGCAAGTAGACAGCAACACGACCGCGATGCACATCATCGCCCTCGGCACCGCCTAGCAGCACCCAGCGGACGCCACCACCGGCGGGCCCCAGCCGAAACATCGGCCGGGGCCCGCCGGCCTGAGCCACCGCCCGCACAGCCTCGGCAAGTGACCACCGCCCGTCCTCACCGCAACGGGCCTCGCAAAGGCACCCACCGCAACGGGCCTCGCCAACGCGACCAAAAGTGTGGCACCCCGA
>JABFXP010000745.1 GCA_013361685.1 Catenulispora sp. | reverse complement strand
GCTGACAGCGTTTTGCTGACAGCGTCGTGCGACGTCTAGTCTTCCGGCGTCATCCCGTGCCGCACCGCCCACAACGCCGCCTGCGTCCGGTCGGCGACGCCGAGCTTCATCAGGATGTTGGACACGTGCGTCTTCACGGTCTTCTCGGCCAGCACCAGCGTCCGCGCGATCTCGCGGTTCGCGCGGCCCTGCGCGATCAGCACCAGGACCTCGCGCTCGCGGGCGGTCAGCGGCGCGGCCTGCGGCCCGGGATCGGCGGTGCCGCCGGAGTCCAGCAGCGCGGCCGCCACCTCCGGCTCCAGCAGCACGTGGCCGGCGTGCACCGAGCGGACCGCGGTGGCCAGTGCCGCGGGGTCCACGTCCTTGTAGACGTAGCCGCGGGCGCCGGCGCGGATCGCCGGGACGATCATCCGGCGGTCGGTGAAGCTGGTCACCACCAGCACCCGGGCCGCCGAGCCGGCCGCGCGCAGCAGCTCCATAGCGCCCACGCCGTCCACGCCGGGCATCACCAGGTCCAGCAGGATCACGTCCGGGGACAGCTCGGCGGCGCGCTCGGCGCACTCCGCGCCGTCGGCGGCCTCGCCGACGACCTCGATGCCGTCCTGCAGCTCCAGGAACGTGCGCAGGCCCTGGCGGACCATGCTGTGGTCGTCGGCGATCAGCACCCTGATGTTCGACGTCTTGGTGCCCGCAGCGCTTTCAGCACCCGAAGCGCTCCCAGCGCTCCCGGCACCCGCAGCACCCGCAGTGCGCCCAGCGTGCTCAGCATTCTCAGGCCGCGCGGCCACGGTCCACCTCCAGCCGGATCGTCGTCCCCTTCCCGGGCGCCGAACTGACGTCCAGGCGCCCCCGCACCGATTTGGCCCGGTCCCGCATCGACACCAGACCCAGGCTGCGCCCGGCCCGCCGGACCGCCGCCGGATCGAAGCCGACGCCGTCGTCGGCCACCTCCAGCAGCGCGCCGCCGCAGGCCGCGGTGCCGGCCGGACAGTGCTCGGCCAGCCGCACGGTGATGGTCGAGGCGCCGGCATGCCGCAGCGCGTTGTGCAGCGCCTCCTGCGCCACCCGCAGCAGCACCTCCTCCGCCGCCGGGGACAGGGCCTTGACGTCGGCGCCCTCGAACCGCACCCGCGGGCCCCCGGCGGTCAGGTTCACCCGGTCCAGCACCTCCGCGTGCTTGCGCAGCGTCACCGCCAGCCCGTCCTCCTCCAGCTCGGCCGGCCGCAGCTCCACCACCACCGACCGCAGCTCCTCGGCGGCCTCCCGGGCCAGCACCGAGACCTGGTCCAGCTCGGCCCGGGCCCGCTGCGGGTCGCTGGTGAGCAGACCGGCCGCCGCCTGCGAGGTCAGCCGCAGCGCGAACAGCTTCTGCGAGACCGCGTCGTGCAGCTCCCGGGCCAGCCGGTTGCGCTCCCGCGTGATCGCGAGCTCCCGCTCCCGCTCGTACAGGCGGGCGTGGCGCAGCGCGATGGCGGCATGCCCGGCCAGCACACCGAGCAGCTCCTCGTCGTCGTCGGTGAACCCGCCGGGCTTGTTCGCCAGGAAGATGGCGCCCAGGATCTCGTCGTCGTCCCGGATCTGCAGCCCGAGGAAGGCGTCCAGCTCCGGATGCTCCCTGGGCCACCAGCCGAACCGCGGATCCTTGCGGATGTCCGGCAGCCGCTGCGGCGCCGGGTCCTGCAACATCACCGCGAGCATGCCGTGCTGCCGGGGCAGCGGCCCGATCCGGGCCCACTGCTCGTCGCTGACGCCGTCCACCAGGAACTGCGCGAAGCTGCCGGCGCCGTCCGGGATGCCGAGCGCGGCGTACTCGGCGCCGATCAGCTCCCGGGCGGTGGCCACGATGGTCTGCAGGACCTCATCGGTGGCCAGGTGCCGGCTGACCGCGAGCACCGCCGCCGACAGGCGGCGCATGGTGTCCAGCGGGTTCTGCGGGGTCATAGCCGCAGGGTATCCCCAAAGATCGCCGCGCCCCATCGGGCCGGGGACGGGCCGGGCCTAGGCCGCTGGTCCTAGGACCAAGGGCCGGTCCCGGGTCCGGTCCCGGGCCCGATCCGGCCCGGCGCCGGGACGAGCAGGGTGAAGGGCATGAGCGATGCAGACGAGACGACGACGAACGAGGCCGGGCTGACGGCGGACGGTGCGGGCGGTGCGAGCGTCGGTGCCGGCCGGGCCGGCGTGTGGCGCGGCAACCCGGTGGCCGTGATCACCGGCGCCTCCCAGGGGCTGGGCCTGGCCCTGGCCCGCGGCCTGGCCGAGCGCGGCTGGTCCCTGGTGATCGACGCCCGCACGGCGGACAAGCTGGCCGCCGCCGACTACGAACTGGCGAAACTGACCACGGTGATCGCGCTGACCGGCGACGTCACCGACGAGACGCACCGGGCCGACCTGGCCGAGGCCGCCGCCGGCCTCGGCGGCGCCAGCCTGCTGGTGAACAACGCCTCGGCCCTGGGCGGCTCGCCGATGCCGGCGCTCGCCGACTTCCCGCTGCCGGACCTGCTGACCACGTTCACGGTGAACGTGCTGGCGCCGGTCGCGCTGGCGCAGGTGCTGCTGCCCCAGCTGCGGGAGCACGGCGGCGAGATCGTGAACATCTCCAGCGACGCGGCGGTGGAGCCGTACGCGGGATGGGGCGGCTACGGCGCGTCCAAGGCGGCGCTGGACCACGCCTCGGCCATCCTCGGCCTGGAGGAGCCGAAGGTCCGGGTGTGGGCGGTGGACCCCGGAGACCTGCGCACGCAGATGCACCAGGACGCCTTCCCCGGCGAGGACATCAGCGACCTGCCGCTGCCGGAAGAGGTGGTGCCGGGATTCCTGCGGCTGATCGACGAGCGGCGGCCCTCGGGCCGGTACCAGGCCGGTGACCTGCTGCCGAAAGCCGCGGCGAGCGCGGCGGCGGCCGATGGGGAGGCATGAGATGACGGCGCTGCTGTACGAGGCGACGGGAGGCGCCTGCGGCACGTCGGCGGACGAGCCGGAAAAGCCGCTGGGGGAGGGGTTCCGGGTCTCCTCCGACCTGCTGGCCCGCCGCCCCGCCGAGGCCCGGGGCCTGGACCGCGAGGAGGTCCGGATGCTGGTGGCGCGGGGAAAGGGGGATGACGACCCCGAGGTCGCCCACCACATCTTCGCCGACCTGCCGGACGTCCTGGAGCCCGGCGACCTGCTGGTGGTCAACAACTCCGGGACGCTGCCGGCGGCGCTCGACGCCGAGGACGTCGAAAGCGGACAGCAGCTGGTGCTGCACGTGTCGACCGGGACACCGGAGGCACCGGACGCGTGGATCGTCGAGCTGCGGCGGCCGGTGGGGGACGGAGCGACCAAGCCGTTCGCACTGAGCGCCGACTCCGACGACCCGCCTTCGCCGGGGCGTCCGGGCCTGCGGTTGTGGGTGACCGGCGGAGCCACGGTGACTTTGCTGCGGCCTTACACGAGCCGGCTATGGGTGGCGCGGCTGGATCTGGGCCGATCGGTCGCCGAGTATCTGACGGAGCATGGCCGGGCGATCCGCTACGACTATGTCGATCGGGACTGGCCGATCTCGGCGTATCAGACGGTTTTCGCCACCGTGCCGGGCAGCGCGGAGATGCCGAGTGCGGCGCGTCCGTTCTCGGCGGATGTGGTCGCGCGCTTGGTGGCCAAGGGTGTTTATGTCGCACCGATCACGCTGCACACGGGCGTCGCTTCGCCGGAGGCTCATGAGAAGCCTTACGCGGAGTGGTACTCGGTGCCCGAGGCTACGGCTGAGCTGGTGAACCACGTGCGGGCGCACGGCGGCCGGGTCGTCGCCGTGGGGACCACCGCGGTCCGGGCGCTGGAATCAGCGGTCGACGAGGAGGGGACGGTCCATGCCCGGGAAGGCTGGACCGAGTTGATCATCACTCCGGAGCGCGGGGTGCGGGCCGTGGACGGGTTGATCACCGGATTCCACGAGCCGGAGGCTTCGCACCTGCTGATGCTGACGGCGATCGCCGGGACGCGGTTGATTCGGGCGAGTTATGACGCGGCGTTGGCGAATCGGTACTTGTGGCATGAGTTCGGAGACGTGAACCTGCTCATGACGCGGTGACGTGCTGATGCGGTGACGCGGTGACGGCAGGTCGTGGCGCTGCGCCGCGTCGTCAGCACCGGCCGCCATGATGGATCCATGTCCTACACCAAGGATCCGCGGGTCGACGCCTACATCAACACTCTGCCGGACTGGCAGCAGGCGGTGTGCCACCAGGTTCGCGACCTGGTGCACGCCGCCGATCCGGAGGTCGAGGAGACCGTCAAGCGCACGGTGCGGCCCTATTTCGTGCTCAAAGGCAACATCTGTGCGTTGCTGGGGACGAAGGACCACGTCAACGTGTTCTTGTATGACGGCGCGATCGTGCCGGACCCGGAGGGCATCATCACCGCCGGGCATGACAACAAGACCGCGCGGACCGTCGCGGTCTACGAGGGGGAGGAGCTGCCGGCCGAGCCGTTGGCGGCGATGTTCGCGCAGATCATCGCCAACAACCGGGCAGGCGGGTGGCGGAAGTTGAAGGCTGCTGAGTAAGCCCTCCGCCGGCGGGGCGACGGCTTCGGGGAGGGGTCCCCTTTGCCGCTGGCGGCCGGACCAGGAGAATGAGGCGCCATGATCCCCCTCGACCTCGATGCGGCGCGGAAGGTCCTCGCCGCGCAGCCGTTCAGCCTGTTGGTGGGTGCCCGCGTCATGGTGTTCGAGCCCGGACGCGCGGTGCTGATGCTGGACATCCGCGATGACCTCAAACAGCAGAACGGGTTTCTGCACGGCGGAGTGCTCGCATACGCGGCCGACAACGCCATCACGTTCGCTGCCGGCACGAAGCTCGGTCCCGAGGTGCTGACCAGCGGGGTGACGATCAGCTATATGCGACCGGCGTCGGGGGCGAAGCTGGAGGCCGAGGCGACGGTCACCTATGCGGGGCGGCGGCAGGCGGTGTGCCGGTGTGATCTGATCGCGATCAGCGAAGACGGGGCGCGGACGCTGTGCGCGGTGGCGCAGGGGACGGTGCTTGCTGTCGGGTGAGTGAGATCGGCTGATCGTGGTCTGCCGGTCGGTCGGTCTGCCGGTCTGCCGGTCTGCCCGGATCCTGGGCGGGCCGGCCCGAGCCGGCCGCAGGCGGCGGACTCACCCGCCGCCCTTCGTCCGAAGTCCCCTTGCGCACCGGCCCGGCCGCGGGTGGCGGACTTACCCGCCGCCCCCGTCCGAAGTCCCGTTGTGCACCGGCCCGCCCGAGACCGAAACACCCGTCGAACCGCTCGAACCCGGCGAGCTCGGCGGCTTGTTCGTGGACGTCGTCCCGGAGCCGGATCCCGTGGGCGTGCCGCTCGGCGCCGACGTCGTGTGCGACGAAGTGTCCGACGACGTTCCCGGCGTCCGGCCGCCGGTGGGATTCGTCGTGGCCGACGGCTGCGAGTCACCGGTCGGCTGCGGGGGGCTGGGCAGACCGGTCTGGCCCTGGTTCGGGTCCTGCGACGTGCTCTGGCCGTTGGTCGGAGTGGTGCCGCCGGTGGGGCTGACCGGGCTCATCGGCTGCGGCTGGTTGTTCTGGGCGGCGAAGGTGAACTGCTGCGCCGGGGTGCCGGCCACCGCCTTGCTCATGTAAGCCGACCACAGCGGAGCCGCCAGGGCGCCGCCGCCGACGGTCTTGCCGGCCATGCCGTTGATGGCGGTCAGGCTGCCGTCGTCCTTCTGGCCCCAGACCGCCACCGCCGTCGACAGGCCCGGGGTGTAGCCGACGAACCAGGCCGAGCCCAGCTTCGTACCGTCGCCGGGCAGGTCCGTGGTGCCGGTCTTGCCGGCCACGTCGCGGCCGTCGGCCAGGGCGGCGGCGGTGCCGGAGCCGTCGGTCACCACCCCCTGCAGCGAGCGGGTGACCTCGTCGGCGATGGTCGGGGTGAACGCCTGCTTGGCCAGGCTCTGGTGGGAGTAGACGGTCTTGCCGGCCTGCTCGACGGTGGCGACCGTGTACGGGTCCACCTGCTGGCCGTGGGCGGCGAAGGTGGCGTAGGCGCCGGCCATCTGCTCGGGGTTGGTGGACACCACGCCCAGCGGCAGGGCCGGGACGTTCTGGCTCTTGGCGTCGACCGGGACGCCGGCGGCGCGGGCGGCGTCGGCGACCTTGGTCATGCCGATCTTCTCGCCGAGTTCGATGAAGACCGTGTTGATCGACTGGTTCAGGGCGTACTGGACGGAGACGTCGCCGTAGCTCTGGCCGCCCTCGTTGGGGATCAGGGTGTTGCCGTTGGGGACGTGGTAGGGCGAGTTGCCGTCGAAGGTGTCCTCCACGGAGCCGCCGGCCTGGAGGTAGGCGGCCAGCGCGAAGGTCTTGAAGGAGGAACCCGGGGACAGCGTGCCCTGCCAGGAGGCGTTGAAGGACTGCTTGGCGTAGTCGTCGCCGCCATAGAGGACGCGGACCGCGCCGTCGCCGGGGACGACTGTGGCGATCGAGGTGTGGACGTACTTGTCGACCTCGCGTTTGGCCGGGTCGAGTTGGCTGGTGATCTGGCTTTTCACCGCGGCGGCGGCCTGGTCCTGCATCTTGGCGTCGAAGGTGGTCTTGATCGTGTATCCGCCGGTGACCAGCTGCTCGCGGGACAGACCGGTCTTGGTCTGGGCTTCGGAGATCGCCGCCTCGACCAGGTACGGGTACTGCGCGTCCAGGTCGCTGGAGGGGCGGGGCCACGGGGCCAGGGTGGGGAACTGCTGCGCGTCGCGTTGGGACTTGGTCAGCTTGCCCATCGTGACCATGCCGTCCAGGACGTAGTTCCAGCGGCCCTTGAGCTTGGCCATCGCCTGCGGGTCCTTCGGCGCCGTCTCGAAGTAGGACGGAGCATTGACCAGCGAGGCCAGCAGCGCGCCCTCGGCGACGGTGACCTGGTCGATGTCCTTGCTGAACCAGGCGCGCGCGGCCATCTGGACGCCGGAGGCGCCGCGGCCGAAGTAGACCGTGTTCAGGTAGCCCTGGAGGATCTCGGACTTGGACTGCTTGTCAGAGATCTTCATCGCGATGACGGCTTCCTTGATCTTGCGGGACAAGGAGCGTTCGTCGGTGAGGTAGGCGTTCTTCACGTACTGCTGGGTGATGGTGGAGCCGCCCTGGGGGTCGCCGCCGCCGACGTCGTTCAGGACCGCGCGGGCGGTGCCGGTCAGCGAGATCGCACTCTCGGACCAGTAGCCGCGGTCCTCGGCGGACAGGAAGGCGTCCTGGGTCGGCACCGGCACCTTGGCCAGGGGCACGTCCTGCCGGATCTCCGGGCCGCGCCGGCCCAGGATCACACCGTTGCGGTCGACGACGGTGAGGTGCTGCTGCGTCACCGACTCGTTCATCGGCGGAATGGAGATGGAGGCGTAGACCGCCCACGCACCGCCGGTGAGCAGCATCAGGAAGGCCAGGAAGACGGTCGCCACCAGCCGGAAAGACGGGATCCAGCGGCGCACGCCGGTGCGGCCCCGACGGGGGTAGTCGATGAACCGCTTCCCGCGCAGGGCCATGTGCGGCGACTCCTTCTTCGACGGCCGCCCGGCGCGGGCAGGATCGGTCCTCATTGCGACGTCTTGTCAATACATCAGACCATCTGCGCCCCGGCGAAAGCGGAGGAAACGGGCGTGACCTGAGTCGCATCACCGAGCGCCATGACCTGCTGGCTCACCGGGGGCACCCGATGGCTCTCCTTATAAGAGCGTTCGAGAGGGGCCGGAAGTTGCATCGGAATCGCCCGCGCCTAGTTGCAAACTCTTCGCAACTGCAAAATAATCGCGTCTAGAGCCGGAGCGGGGATCCGGTCTCCCGCCGCACACCGACCGAGGGGGGCGCCCAGCGCCATGACAGCCACCACAGCAGCCGGCACGCCCGCCGTCGCCACCTCGCGCCTGGCCAAGATCCGGGGCGGCCTGACCCCGCGCGAGTGGGGCCGCGTCGGCGGCATGTTCGGCTTCATCACCCTGCTGCACCTGGTCGGCTGGGGTCTGCTGCTGGCGGTGGTGGTGCCCCAGCACTACAAGATCGGCGCCGGCATGTTCGGCGTCGGCACCGGCGTGACCGCCTACACGCTGGGCATGCGGCACGCCTTCGACGCCGACCACATCGCGGCCATCGACAACACCACGCGCAAGCTGATGGCCGACGGCAAGCGGCCGCTGTCCGTGGGCTTCTGGTTCTCGCTGGGCCACTCCACGATCGTGTTCACGCTGACCCTGCTGCTCTCCCTGGGCCTGAAGGCGGTCGGCGTGCAGCTCTCGGACAACGACTCGACCCTGCACAGCGTCGGCGGCGTGATCGGCACCACGGTGTCGGGGACGTTCCTGTATCTGATCGCGATCTTCAACCTGGTGATCCTGATCGGGATCATCAAGGTCTTCCGGCAGATGCGCCGCGGCGAGTACAGCGAGGCCGAACTCGAGGAGCACCTCGCCAAGCGCGGCTTCATGAACCGGTTCCTGGGCCGGGCCATGGAGTCGGTGAAGGCGCCGTGGCAGATCTACCCCATCGGAGTGCTGTTCGGCCTCGGCTTCGACACCGTCACCGAGATCAGCCTGCTGGTGCTGGCCGGGACGTCGGTGGCCGCGGGGCTGCCCTGGTACGCGATCATGTGCCTGCCGGTCCTGTTCGCGGCCGGGATGTCGCTGCTGGACACCATCGACGGCTCGTTCATGAACTTCGCCTACGGCTGGGCGTTCTCCAAGCCGGTACGGAAGGTGTTCTACAACATCACCATCACGGGTTTGTCGGTGGCGGTGGCGCTGATCATCGGCACCGTGGAGTTGCTGGGCATCCTGTCCGACAAGCTGGGCTG
Source organism: Catenulispora sp. (assembly GCA_013361685.1). GTDB lineage: Bacteria > Actinomycetota > Actinomycetes > Streptomycetales > Catenulisporaceae > Catenulispora. The sequence continues at coordinate 1,875 of JABFXP010000745.1, read as the reverse complement.
GACCGGCGGGTTCTGGGACTGGGTCGGGGGGATCGATCTGAACACGATCGGGTTCGCGATCGTGGGGGTGTTCATCGGGGTGTGGCTGCTGGCGATCGCGGTGTGGAAGTTCGGGCGGATCGAGGAGAAGTGGACTGCGGGGCTGGCTGGTGGGCTGGGGGGCACTGTGGCGGCGGGCGGGGTGGCTGCCGGAGTGGTCGGCGGGCTGCCGGTGGCCGAGGAAGTTACTGACCAGTAGTATCGGCCGCATGGCAAATGAGACAGCGGCGCGGGGCGCCTCCGTGACGAGTGATGGCGGGCGACCGGCGGACGAGGCTGCCCCCTTCGACATCGGCGCTTTCCTGACCGCCGCCGTGCCCATGGTCGGCACGCTGGGGCTGGAGTACGTGGAGACGACGACCGAGCGCGCCGTCCTGAAGTTCCGCGACCAGGCCGAGTACCGCAACCACGTCGGCGGTCCGCACGCCGGCGCCATGTTCACGCTCGCGGAGTCGGCCTCCGGCGCGGTGGTGGTGGCGGCGTTCGGGCACCTGGCCGCCGAGGCCACGCCGCTGCCGACGACGGCCACCATCGACTTCAAGAAGGTGGCGCGCGGCGACATCACGGCCACCGCGACGCTGGGCCGGGCCATCCCGGAGATCATCGCCGAGCTGGAGGGCGGGACGCGGCCGGAGTTCCCGGTGCACGTCCGGATCCAGCGGGACAACGACGACGCGGTGACCGGTGAGATGACGATCATCTGGACGCTGCGGCCGAATCGGTAGCCGCTGTCGGGGTTGGGGACCAGCTGACCGCCCGTCGCGTGGAGTGTTCACGCGGCGGGCGGTTTGTGTGTTCTGGGTTGCTGGTCTCCGGGCTTCGGGTTTACTCGGCGGTTGCCGGGGTCTTCGCAGCCGCAGCCTTCTCCGCCTGCATCCGCTCCATCTCGGCCAGCACGTTCTTGCGCTGCCGCTTGCTGAGCCGGTCGATGTAGAGCTGCCCGTTCAGGTGGTCCGACTCGTGCTGGAGACAGCGGGCGAAGTATCCGGTTCCCTCAACGGTGATCGGCTCACCCTTGAGGTTGAACCCGGTCACCACCGCATAGTCGGGCCGGGCCAACTCGTGATGCGGTCCGGGGACCGACAGGCAGCCCTCGGCGGAGTCGTCGAGGTGACGGCGGTCCGGCGGAAGCTCGGCCAGCACGGGGTTGACCACGTGGCCGACGTGCTGCACCCCGTCGTCGTCGTGGCAGTCGTAGACGAAGACGCGCAGCGCCACGCCGATCTGGTTGGCGGCCAGGCCCACGCCCTCGGCGGCGTACATCGAGGCGAACATGTCGTCGATGAGCGTCGCCAGTTCCTCGTCGAACTTCTCCACCGGCGCGCACGGGTGGTGCAGCACCGGGTTGCCGACGACGGTGATGGGGCGGACGGTGCCGGATCCAGTGTGGCTCATGGCGTTAATCTTACGGGTCGGCGCAGTTCAGCCCGTTACTCTGGGTAGGTAGTCCGGGAACAGGGACGCGCGCGGGCTGGTTACCCCATGGGGGTACAGTTTCAGGCCGACAGACGACGGATGGGGAAGCGGGCCATGCACGGGTACACCGACCGCAAGGACGACTACAACAAGCGGCTGCGCCGCATCGAGGGCCAGGTGCGCGGCCTGCAGCGGATGGTCGAGGAGGACAAGTACTGCATAGACATCCTCACGCAGATCTCCGCGGTCACCAAGGCCCTGCAGTCGGTGGCCCTCGGGCTGTTGGAGGAGCACGTCGCGCACTGCGTCGCCGATGCGCTGGCCAGTGGGGGGCCGGAGGCGGATGCGAAGGTCAAGGAGGCCAACGAGGCTATTGCGCGGTTGGTTCGGTCGTAGGGGAGGGTGGTGGCGGAGCGCGGT
>JABFXP010000397.1 GCA_013361685.1 Catenulispora sp. | reverse complement strand
GCTGCCCCCGCGCCGCCAGCCATCCGGCCAGCAGCAGCGAGCCGGTGACCGCGACCGCGGCGTCGGCGATCCCGCGCTGGCGCCGGGTCACCGGTCCGCCGAGCTGCTGGTCGGCGACGGTCTCGGGGCCGTAGGCGAAATGCGCGGGCCCCTTATACGGAGCGGCGGTGGGCGCCGACGGCCGGCCCGGGACCCCCGCGGCCGCCTTCAGGGCCGCCACCGGATCCACGATGCCGCTGCCGAGTTGGTCGTCCCGGCCGTTCGCGGGGCGGTGGGAGGCGGTGTCCTTGAGGATCTGCGCGATCTGCTGCGGGCTCAGGGCCGGGTTGGCCGAGCGGATCAACGCCACCACTCCGGCGACATAGGCGCACGCCGGGCTGGTGCCCGCGCCGACCAGGGTGTCGGTGCCGATGACCGGGCCGAAGTCGGCGTAGGCGCCGTCGCCGGAGTCGTTGACCGGCAGCGCCATCGGGATCGCGACCCCGGGGGCCGCCACCGCGACGTCCCAGCCGGTGGAGGAGAACGCCGCGCGCTTGCCGTGCCGGTCCACCGCCGCCACGCCGATCACGCCGCGCTCGCCGGCCGGGTATTCGGTGACGTCCTTCGCCGGGTCCTTGCCGCTGTTGCCGGCCGCGACCACGATCGGCACGCCGTGCGCGATCGCGTAGCGCACCGCGTCCGCCTCGTGGGTGTTGTCGCTGTCCGCGCCCTGGACGGTGCCGCCCAGCGACATGCTGATCACCTGCGCGCCGTGGTCGACGGCGTAGCGGATGCCCTCGGAGATCGGGGTGTGCGACAACTCCAGCAGGCCGAGGTCCGGGTCCTCGTCGTCGCGGATCACGCGGACCGACAGGATCTTCGCCTCCGGGGCCACGCCCATGACGCCCGCGCTGTTGCCGGGGCCGTGCCCGTGCCCGGCGATCACCGACGCCATCCCGGTGCCGTGCACGCCCCACTGCTCGTCGCCCGGCTGCTCCGTGCCGCCGACCAGGTCCGGGCCGGTCGTCACCTGCCCGGTCAGGTCCGGGCGGGTCCCGACGACGCCGGTGTCCAGGACCGCGACGGTGACCCCGGCGCCCTTGGTGGTCTGCCACGCCTGCGGCAGGCCGAGGAACGCGATCGGCCACTGCGCGTCCCGCACCTCATCGGCGTGCGCGGCCGGCGCCGCGAGGAGCACCGGTAACGCGGCGGCGACCGCCAGCGCCGCGAGACGACGCGCGAACCCCCGCACGGCAGCCCTTCCCGTCTTGTGCTCCGGATCAGTGCTCATGGCTGCTTCACAGAGTCGCTGAGCAGCGCGGCGAAGGACTGCGACAACCCCAGGGCCGCCTGCACCGGCGGCGAATCGGCCCGCAGCGCCTTGGCGGTGCCGGCGATCAGCTCCGCGTCGCCGGTGCCGGCCCGGCCGTCGGTGAACGCCGAGACCACGTAGACCAGGTACGAGCCGTCCCGCGTCGCCTGGGAGTTCCACCCGATGCGCTGGCCGTCGGTCCACTGCGCGGCCGCCGTCCCCGGCACCGCGACCACGTCGGGCATCAGCTCCGGCCGCCGGGAGTCGGCGTCCGGCGTCCACTGCCGCCACACCTGGTCCCGGGCCCGCGCGGCGCCGTCGATGACGACGATCCCGACCGTCGCGAACACCGTCTGCGTGACGTCGGTGTAGGTCGCACGCAAAACCTTCACACACTTGGTTTCCGGAGCGGCTTGGGCCAGCGCGGTGACGAAGCCCTTGGGCAGCACGTCGCAGCCCGCGGCGTCGGCGATGCCGAGCCGCACGTACTGGCTGCCGTCGGCGACCGTCGCCGGGAACAACTGCTCCACCGGCTTGGTCCGCCACTGCGCCCGGGCGGCCTGGTCCTGCGCTCGTGCCGAAGCCGAGGCCGGCGCCTGTGCCAACGGCACCACGACCGGCTTCCCCGACGCGGACGACCCGGTCGCCACCACGGCGGCGGCGGCCAGCGCCGCGCCGGCCACCAGACTCGAGATCACCCCGAGCCAATAGCGCTTACCCATACCCCCACCGACCGACCACGACCCGTTCCAGACCCGAACGCGAGAACAGTAGCGGCCTCGCCACCGTGCGCGTAACCTCACCTCCCCTATCGTGGGGCCGCTCGCGTGTGCGAGGCTGATCTCATGCCCCCCACCCCGCCCGGCCCCGACGCGGACCGCCGCCGCCTCGACACCGCGACCGCCGCCTTCGAGCCGCCGTTCGCCGCCGTCGACCTGGACGCGTTCCACGCCAACGCCGCGGACCTGGTCCGGCGGGCGGCGGGCAAGCCGATCCGGGTGGCCAGCAAGTCGGTGCGGTGCCGGGCGCTGCTGGAAGAGGTCCTGGCGCTGCCGGGCTACCAGGGCATCCTGGGCTTCACCCTGCCCGAGGCGTTGTGGCTGGCCGAATGCGGCTTCGACGACATCGTGGTGGCGTACCCCAGCACCGACCGCGCCGCCTACGCCAAGCTGGCCGCCGACCCCGCGGCGCTGGCCGCGGTCACCGTCATGGTCGACAGCGTCGACCACCTGGACCTGATCGAGAAGGCGGTGGCCGGGACGGCCGGCGGGCCCGGGGCCCCGATCCGGGTCTGCGTCGACATCGACGCCGCCTTCCACACCGCCGGCGGGCGGGTCCGCATCGGCGCGCGCCGCTCCCCGCTGCACACCCCGGCGCAGGTCTCGGCGATGGCCAAGGAGGTGCTGCGCCGCGACACCTTCCGGCTGGTGGGGCTGATGGCCTACGAGTCGCAGATCGCCGGCGTCGGCGACGCCCCGCCCGGCCGGCCGCTGCGCGGCGCGGCGATCCGCGCGATGCAGAGCCGCTCGGTGCGGGAGCTG
>JABFXP010000782.1 GCA_013361685.1 Catenulispora sp. | reverse complement strand
CGGCTGGAACGAACGGCTAGAACGCGTCCTCCGGCGGCTCCGGCGACTGTTGCGTCTGGCCGTCGGGGACCGGCTTGGCCCCGCCCTGGAAACTCGCCAACTCCGCGCTGTGCACGACCCGGCACGGAAACGGATCGGACGCGGCGCGCCGCACCAGCCCCTCCAGCGGCAGCGGCGCGTCGGAGGCCAGCAGCACCAGGTTGCCGTACTTGCGGCCGCGCAGGATGCCGGGCTCGGCGAGCAGCGCCACGTGGGCGAAGTGCCGGCGGGCGTTGGCGACCTGGCCCCGGGTGAAGGCCAGCCCGCTGCGCGGCGTGCCGTCGGCGAGGTTCGCGATGTGCACCCCGTGCGGCCGCAGCGCGCGTTTGGACAGGCCGTAGTACTCGCTGGACGTGAGGTGCGCGGGGATCCGCGCGCCGGAGTACACGTCGGTGATGGTCATGTCGAAGGCGCCCTCGGGCACCCGGCCCAGCACGTCGCGGGCGTCGCCGGTGCGCAGCCGCACCCGGGCGTTGCGCGGCAGCGGCAGCTCGGTCCGGACGAAGTCCAACAGCTTGCCGTCGATCTCCACCACCTGCTGCCCCGAGCCGGGCCGGGTGACGGCGATGTAGCGGGGCAGCGTCAGGCCGCCGCCGCCCAGGTGCAGCACCCGCAACGGGGCCCGGTCGGCGGCCGCCAGGTCGACCATGAACGCGATCTGGCGGACGTACTCGTACTCCAGCCGCGTCGGGTCGTCGAGGTCGACGTGCGACTGCGGAGTGCCGCCGATCATCAGCTGGAAGGCGTTGCGGCGGTCCAGATCGCGCAGCAGCTCCGGCTGGTCGGGGTCGTCGTCGGACACGTCCCATGTCTCGTCATGCGATGTGTTGTTGCGGGGCATGTCTCACATCTTTGCTCTGATCGGGCGAACTCGCTAAACCGTCCGGTGCGCCTGGCCGATGGTCGGCCGACAGGCCGAAAGTGTAAGCACATGCCTGAGAGAACCGGTATTCCCCGTTCGCGTCGCACCTTTCTGGCCGGCGCCCTGGCCTCCGGCGCCGCCGCCACTCCACTGCTGTCCGGGACCGAGAACGCCGCCGCCGCGGTCGCCGCGCCGCCGCATCCCCGGCCGTCGGCGGCTCCGCAGCCGTGGAGCCGCGACGAGGTGCGCGACGACGCGCGCTGGCAGACCTGTCTGGGACTGGCGCGGCAGTTGTTGCTGGTGGGGACGAAGAACGAGGACCTGAAGCTCACCTATCTGCGAACCCTGATCGACGACGGCCTGCCCCGGACCACCGCGCCCAAGCGGGTGCTGGTGATCGGTGCCGGCATCTCCGGCCTGGTGTCGGCGTGGCTGCTGAAGGCGGCCGGCCACGACGTCACCGTCCTGGAGGCCAACGGCAGCCGGATCGGCGGGCGGATCAAGACCTTCCGGGTCGGGCCGGAGACCTCCGAGCAGCCGTTCAGCGACCCGGCGCAGTACGCCGAGGCCGGCGCCATGCGCATCCCCAGCCAGCACCCGCTGACCCTGGCGCTGGTGGACAAGCTGAAGCTGAAGCGGCGGCCGTTCTACAACGTCGACGTCGTGCCCGGCACCGGCAACCCGAACGGGACGCCGCCGCCGGTCACGTACCAGGCGTTCACCGGCGAGACGTGGAGCAACGGCAGCGGCCCGGGGGAGTACAAGGCGCCGACTCAGGCCTCGAACACCTGGATCCTGGCCAACGGGATCCGGGCGCGCAAATCAGAGTACGGCGACCACCCGCAGGCGATGAACCGCGGCTTCGGCATGGCCGAGGCGCTGCTGAACAAGACGACGCACGCCTCGATGGACGCGATCCTGGGGCCGGTCTACGACTACTACTCGCGGCGCGGCAAGGACGGGACGCGGACCCTGAAGCCGTTCGACCAGTGGGTCGAGGGCTGGGCCAAGCTGCTCTACGACTTCGACGGCTTCTCCATGGGCCGCTTCCTCACCGAGTACGCCGGCCTGTCGGACGGCTCGCTCGAGGCGATCGGGACGATCGAGAACCTGACGTCGCGGCTGCCGCTGGGCTTCCTGCACAGCTTCCTGGACGCCAGCGACATCAACCCGAACGTCACCTACTGGGAGCTCGAGGGCGGAACCGCGACGCTGCCCTACGCGGTGCTGCCGCAGGTCGCCGCCGAAGTGGTGATGAACCGCCGGGTGACGGAGATGGAGTACTACGACCCGGCGCACGCCGGCCAGGCGGTGCACACCGACGCGAAGAACCGGGTGTGGGTCCGCACGGTCCAGGAGACCGGCGGCGACCACGTCCCCGGCTCCGAGGTGCCGGGCAGCTCCCAGGAGTACACGGCGGACGTGGCGATCGTGACGATCCCCTTCTCCGCGCTGCGCCACGTGAAGGTCAGCCCCCTGATGTCGTACAAGAAGCGGCGCTCGGTGATCGAGCTCCACTACGACGCGGCGACGAAGGTCCTGCTGGAGTTCAACCGCCGCTGGTGGGAGTTCACCGAGGAGGACTGGAAACGCGAGCTCGACGCCGTCCAGCCGGGCCTCTACGACAAGTACCAGTCCCAGCCCGGCGGCGTCCCGGCGGTCCACGCCACCGGCGGCGGCTCGATCACGGACGTCGCCAACCGCTTCGTCTACCACCCCTCGCACCAGATCGGCGACAGCAAGGGCGGCGTGGTCCTGGCCTCCTACTCCTGGGCCGACGACGCGGTCCGCTGGGACTCCCTCGACGACGACGAGCGCTACCCCTACGCCCTGCGCGGCATGCAGGAGCTCTACGGCACCCGCATCGAAGCCTTCTACACCGGCCGCGGCAAGACCCAGAGCTGGGTCCGCAACCGCTACGCCATGGGCGAGGCCGCGGTCCTCACCCCCAACCAGCTGGTCCAGATCCACCCGGCCATCTGCACCCCTGAAGGCCCCCTGCACTTCGCCGGAGAGCACACCTCCCTGAAGCACGCCTGGATCGAAGGCGCCCTCGAATCCGCCGTCCGCGCCGCTCTCGAGGTCAACGGCGCATAGCCACACGTTCGAGGGACTTTTCGGTACGAACCGCCCGCCGCGGCAATCACTGAGGCAGGCGGGGACGGCGCCGGGGCCGCGCGGTCGGGCGCGGCCCCCGGCGTCGAGGAGGACGGACGGGACGGAAGAACGGCAAGAACGGCACGAACGGCAAGAACGGCAAGTAACCGCAGGCAGGGCCGGAAGCAGGGACGAAGGCCATCGCAAGACAGGAAGACGGCGCGCCGGTGAGCGCGGCGGCACGGGTGGGGCGGGCGCTCGGGGGCGCCTGGCAGGGGGTTGCGATGGTGGGGCGGTGCGAGGTTCGCGGGTGGGCGGCAGGGTGCTGACTCGTTGGAGCGACGGCGCGGTGACCTGCCCGGCTCGGTGATGGTGATCCGGCGGCACCTGGCCGCCGACCCGGCGCTGTGAGGCGCTGAACGACTCGGCTTGTCCCCTTTGTTCCTTATCGGCTTGTTCCTTTTATTCCTTACAGGACCCTGGGCGGGAGAACGGAGGCGGCGAAGCCGTGGTCGATATCGGACTCGGCGTCGGGGTCGCGTTGTGCGTCCACGTCGGCGTACTCGGCGTCGGGATGGACGTGGACTTCGCGTGCACGGCTGCCCTACAGCCGCCCGCGACGGTGCCGATGGCGCCTCTCTTCCCTCTCGCGCAGCCAGACGTTCTCCAGTGTTGCCCGCCTGCGGCCGACCTTCCCATCGCGTTCGCGCCGCCTGCGCCCAAGCCCCGACGGCTGTCCTCCCCTGCGTCCCTGCCGGCCCGACTCCCCATGGCCGCACCGGCCTCGAACCCCGCGCCGTCGCCCCCCGACCCGCCGACGTCCACCGCCTCCGAGGCGATGCCCGTCGAACCCGGCCTGCCGTTCCAGCCCGGCCACCACCAGCACCTGCCGTTGCCGAGCCAGCCCAAACCCACGCCCCCGCCCCCGCCGACACCCCCACCGCCGCCTCCGAAGCCGACGCCGCCCCCGGCGCCCTGCAACTGCCCGCCGGTGCCCAAACCCACGCCGCCCCCGGCCCCGAAGCCGGTGCCCAAGCCGGCTCCCGCGCGCAAGCCCGTGCCGGCGCCGGCGTTGCGGAAGGCGCCGCCCCCGCTACAGAAGCCTGAGATCCCTCCGGCCGAGGCGGCGCCGCCGCCGGACCGGCCCGAGGAAGCCCCGGACTGGGGCCTGATCTCGCTCGTCGCCCTGATGGTCCCCGCGGCCATCGCGGCGGCCGCTGCCGCCGGCGGGGCCGTCGGCGGCGGCGGAGGACCATCCGGACCGGCTGCAGGAGGAAAACCATGATGTGGTTCTGGGCCGTCGTCGCCCTCGCCGTGGGCGTGATCGTCGCGGTCGCGCTGTCCACGCTGCTCGGGCGCAGCGAGCGGGCGGCGTCGGGCGCCTACAATCCGCAGGCGCTGTCGGTGATCGGCAGCGCCCTGCTGTCCTCGTTCATCCTCGTGACCGCGTTCCTGATCGCCGGGACCTGGTCCACCTACAACACCGACCGCCAGCACACCTATGACGAGGCGCGCTCGGCGACCACCGCCTACTGGCTGGCCGGCAAACTTCCCGCCGCCGACCGGGACCTGGTGCGCGGCCAGCTGACCACGTATGTGAACCAGGTGATCAGCAAGGACTGGCCCTTGATGGGCGACCACCAGACCTCCGACGAGGCCTACGCCACGCTCGACGGCCTGCGAGCCGACGTCGCGGCGATACACCCCGCGGACGCGGCGGCGGAGAAGAAGCGCGCCGACGTCGCCGCGGCGCTCGACGACATCTACTCCAAGCGGCTGATCCGCGCCGCCGACGTCAACTACGACATGCCCACGCTGCTCTACGTCGCGCTCGTCATCGCCGCGATCCTGCTGGTCGGCTACCCGCCGCTGGTCGGTCTCACGGCCAACGGACGCAACGTGGCGCTGCTGGCGGGGCTGGGCGCGATGGTGGGGCTCGGGATCTTCATCGTCATCGCGCTGTCCCACCCCTACAGCGAGCCGTTGACCATCCAGCCCAGTGCGTTCCGACACGCTCTGGAACGTTTCGCGCAGATCAACGGATGATCAATATGTGGGCTGCTGCCATGCGTTATCGAAGTGTTGTTCCTACACTCGTGATCGCCAACCTAGGGGGGACTAGATTGCGGCGCAGATTCCATACGTAAAAGGGAGGGCACTCGTCTCATGTCAGAGACCGAGCAGAGTACTAGTAGACCGCCGGTGGTGACACCGGCCCGGGTGATCGCGGCGCTGTGCGTCGTTGTACCTTTCGTCGCGGTTCTGTGGGTCCCGCTCTACGACAAGGACAAGCCCGAGGTCGCCGGCTTCCCGTTCTTCTTCTGGTGGCAGCTGTTGTGGGTGGCCATCACCGCCGCTCTCATGGGTCTGGCCTATTACGTCGTCCGGCGCGAGGAAGTCTCGCGCCGGACGTCGGCTGTCGTCGTGGCCGGAAACGTCTCCGATGCCGACGACGTTACGGGAACCGCTGACAGGACCGGCGCGACCGCCGAGGCCGAGACAGCCGAGGAAGTCGGACAGGCCGAACCAGCCGGAGAAGCCGAAGCAACCGACGACACCACCGAGGAAGGGGACGCCAAGTGAGCCACATCCTCGCGGCCGCCGCACCGAGCGACATCCCCACCCCCAACGTCGGCTCGCACGGCATCAACCAGACCGAGCTGGCCATCGTCATCTTCTTCTTCCTGCTGGTCTCGATCCTGGGCTTCCTGGCCGCGCGCTGGCGCAAGGCCCGCGAGGCCAACCACCTGGAGGAGTGGGGCCTGGGCGGCCGCAGCTTCGGCGGCTGGATCACCTGGTTCCTGCTCGGCGGCGACCTCTACACCGCCTACACCTTCATCGCGGTCCCGGCGGCGCTGACGGCCGGCGCCTTCGGCTTCTTCGCCGTGCCCTACACGATCATCGTCTGGCCGATGGTCTTCCTGTTCCTGCCGCGCCTGTGGTCGGTCTCCCGCAAGCACGGCTACGTCACCCCCTCGGACTTCGTCCGCGGGCGTTACGGCTCCAAGGGCCTGAGCCTGGCCGTGGCGATCGTCGGCGTGGTGGCGACCATGCCCTACATCGCGCTCCAGCTGGTCGGCATACAGGCCTGCCTGGACGTGATCGGCATCGGCGGCAAGGGCACCTCGACGTTCGCCAAGGACCTGCCGCTGTTCATCGCCTTCGCGGTCCTGGCCGCCTTCACCTACACCTCGGGCCTGCGCGCCCCGGCGGTGATCGCGTTCGTCAAGGACTTCCTGATCTACCTGGTCATCATCGTCGCGATCATCTACATCCCGACCCGCTTCGCCGGCGGCTGGCACGGCATCTTCCACCTGGCCAGCACCGGCGGGAAGCCGAACGGACCCGTCCGGCCCGGCTTCCTGTCGCTCAACGACCACGCGGGCAAAGTCAACGCCTTCCCCTACGCGACCCTGGCGCTGGGCTCGGCGATGGCGCTGTTCATGTACCCGCACGCGCAGATCGGCGTGCTGTCCACCCGGTCCCGCAACACGGTCCGCAAGAACCTGGCCGGCCTGTCGATCTACTCGCTGGTGCTGGGCCTGATCGCGCTGCTCGGCTACATGGCCGTGGCCGCCGGCTTCAACGGCTCCCCGACCGGCCACCTCGGCGGCAACGCGCAGCACGCGGTCCCGGCCCTGTTCGACGCGGTGTTCCCGTCCTGGTTCGCCGGCGTGGCCTTCGCCGCGGTCGCGATCGGCGCCCTGGTGCCGGCCGCGATCATGTCGATCGCGGCGGCCAACCTGTTCACCCGCAACATCTTCGTGGACTTCATCAAGCCGGACGCCACCGCGCACCAGCAGGCCCAGATGTCCAAGTTCGTCTCACTGCTGGTGAAGTTCGGCGCCCTGGCCTTCGTGCTGGGCCTGGACGCCACCAGCGCGATCAACTTCCAGCTGCTCGGCGGCGTGCTGATCCTGCAGACCCTCCCGGCGATCGTGGTGGGCCTGTTCAAGCGCTGGTTCCACCGCTGGGCGCTGATCGCCGGACTGTGCACCGGCGTGGTCTACGGCGTCGTGGTGGCCTGGCAGCAGAAGAAGTTCGGCGCCGACGGCAAGACGGTGGTCCAGCAGCACTTCGGCAACCAGATCGCCAAGGTCCCCGGCACCCACCTGTACGCCTACATCGCGATCACCGCACTGGTCCTGAACCTGATCGTGGCCGTGGTGCTGACCATCCTGTTCAAGGCGATGAAGGTCGCCGAGGGCGTGGACGAGACCCAGGCCCACGACTACACCGCGGACGAGGGCGACGAGAACCTGCCCGACCTCATCCAGGCCGAACCGGCCCTGGCGGAGCTGTAGCGAATCAGAGTACGGAGAAATCCCGAGCCCCGGGTCCTCGGACCCGGGGCTTTCCGCTGCCCGCAGCGCGCACAATGTCTGGCGGGAACACGCGGGAAGGGAGCGCCGTGGAGGGGTTCACACAGCAGGCCGAGGACGCCCTCGCGCGAGCGCGCACCGAGGCCCGGCTGCTCCGGCAGCACCGGGTCGGCACCGAGCACCTGCTGCTCGGCCTGCTCGGCGCCCCCGGCAAGGCCGCGATCGCCCTGGCCTCCTTCGGCGTGGACCAGGCCGCGGCCCTGGACCGGGTCCGGATGCTGGCCGCCGGCGCGGGCGTGGGGGCCGGCGCCGCCCGGCCGAGCGAAATGGGCTTCACCCCCAGCCTCAAACGGGTCATGGAGCACGCGAAGCAGGAAGCCGCGCACCTGCACGCCGACCGCGTCGACACCCACCACCTGCTCCTGGCCGTGATCCGCGAGAACCGCAGCGGCGCCATGCGGGTCCTGCACCAACTCGGCGTCGACGACCTCGAACTGCGCCGCCGCCTGCTCCAGGGCACGACCCCGGCCGACCCCCGCAGCCCCGGCCCCCTCGCCCCGAACAACCCCGCCGCCTGGAAGATCGCCGCCCGCGACCGCGAGATCGACCGCCTGGCCCGCATCCTGGTCCGCCGCCACGACCCGCACGCCCTGGTCCTCGGCGCCCCCGGCGTCGGCAAGACCGCCCTGGTCCAGGGCTTGTTCTGGGAGGCCACCGAAGGCCGGCTGTCCGATCTGCAGCTGGGCCGGCGCCCCGTCCGCTGGCTGCGCCCGGACCTCACCGGCGCCGACCGCGCGGCCGCCGCGAACCCGGCCGAGGTGGTGATCGTCGACGACGCCCACCTGGCGCCGGATCTCAGTGGTCTGCTGACCTGGACGGCCGGCCTGCGCGGCCCGGCCGTGGTGGTCCTGCGCTCGACCGCCGCCACCGGCCTCGACGCGCGGGTCAAAGCCCTGACAGAGCGGTTCGGCGTCGTGGAGCTGCTCGAACCGGACCGGGACGCCGCGATCATCATGGTCCGCGCCGCCTGCCAAGAACTCCAGCGCCACCACCGCCTCGCGTTCACCGACGCCGCGGTCGTCCACGCCGTCGAGGCCGGCGGCACCATGCCGGACAGCGCGGTCCGGCTCCTCGACGACGCCGCCGCGCTGGCCGTCGTGCACGGCGAGGTGTCGCTGATCGACGTCGCGCAGGTGAAGGCGGCGCTGGCGGATCCGACGATGGACGGCGGTGAGGAGCGGACCGAGGCGCGGCGGCGGGGGCTACGCGGCGTGCGGGGTGTCGAGGGCTCTGTCGCGGGGGTGGCCGACGGCTATGGCGTAGCGGCGCCGATGCCGTGGCGGGCTGCCGAATAGGTGCGAGGTGGTGTGGGCGCGCTTGAAGTAGAGGTGGATCGGGTGTTCCCAGGTGATGCCGATGCCGCCGTGGAGTTGGATGGCTTCGCCGGTGATGGTGGAGAGGGCTTCGGAGCAGTAGGACTTGGCTCGGGAGGCGGCGATGCGGAGTTCGGTGAGCGTTGCGGGCGGGGCGGTCGCGGCAGACGCTGTGGATGCGGCGAAGGCTGCGAAGGCTGCGGCGTAGGAAGCTGAGCGCGCCGATTCCACCAGCAGGTAGAGGTCCGCCAGGCGATGCTTCACGGCTTGGAACGAGCCGATCGGCCGGCCGAACTGGACGCGCTGCTTGGCGTAGGCGAGGGTCAGGTCGAAGGCTCGTTGGGCCGCGCCGACCTGCTCGGCGGAGATGGCGACGCAGGCTAGGTCCAGGATGTGTTCCAGGGTGGCGGACGCGTCGGTGCTCAATGCTGTCGCGGGGGAGTGGTCGTATCGGACGATCGCCTGTGGGCGGTTCGGGTCCACGGTCGAGACTGGCGTGACTTCGGCGGCGGTTGCTGTGACTGCGAACAGGCCGAGTTGTGTGGAGTCGGCGTCCGCAATTCGTGCGGGAACCACGAACAGGTCTGCGTCGGCGCCGTCCAGTACATGGATTTTCGTGCCGGTTAGCGACCAGGCGTCGTCGATCAGTTCGGCAGAGGTCTGAATCGCCGACGCATCCCAGGACCCGGATTCGCTCCACGCCATCGTGGCGCGCGTCTGTCCGGAGGCGATCCCGGGCAGGAACGTAGCTTTGGCCTCGGGGGAGTCGGCGGCCAGGATCGCCTGCGCGGCAAGCGTCGTACTCAGAAACCCGGGCGCGGCCAACGCGGCGCCGAGTTCTTCCAGCACCACATGCGTTTCCAGCACCGAGAAGCCGGCACCGCCGTACTCCTCCGGAATCGCGAGTGAGTGCGCCCCGACCTGCTCAGCAAGGAGCCGCCAGACGTCCTCGCCGGCGGCGCGCTCCAGCAGCGTCCGCACCGTCCGCCGAAGCTCTTCCTGTTCCAGGTCGAAGCGCATGCGGCGGACCGTACCCGGCGCGTCGCGAACCCGCCAGAGCGATCTGGCGACCGACCCGTCGGCCGAACTACGCGATCTCTTGGGAGTTCCGCAGCGTCTCCACCGGCACCGCCGGCAACCCGTCGATGCTCACGGCGTTCTTGCGCGCCACGTAGTCGACGTGAAACTCCTCATCCCGCCGCCCGAAGTACTCGGCCAGCAACCGCCGCTCACCCTTGTATTCCATGTAAGGCACGGCGAAACCACACGAATCACTCACCCGCGTAGCCGTCACCAGCACGATAGCCCGCGGCCCCGGATCAGCCGCCGCAGCGAACAACCCCACGTACTCACCCCACCGCGGGTCATCCCGGAACAGCACCTCGCCCCGCCCATGCACCCGCACAATATTCGGCGCACCATCGAAAGCGGCCCACATCAAAGTGATGCGACCGTTCTCCCGCAAGTGCGCCAAACTCTCAGCCCCACTCCCGGTCAGATCCAGATAAGCGATCCGATCCGGCCCCAACACCGCCAACGACCCCAACGTCCCCTTCGGCGAGACATTCACGTGCCCATCCGCCGCCAACGGAGCCGTCGCCACAAAGAACAAGGGCTGCGCCTCGATGAACGTCCGCAGCTTGTCGTCGATGACTTCGTGCACATTCACCATGATCCAAGTGTGCTCCCCGCCCGCATGCTGAGCAACCACGTTCCGTATTGCAAGACATCTATGTCGCCTCGGTCACGGAGCAGCAGCTCTTGTGCACCCCACGTGCCGCCGCTAGGTTGTATGCGCTCGGTTACTGTTCGCGACGTAACCTTCGGGGGGCTGAAGCTTGGCTGTTCCACGTTCACGCGGCGGGGACCTGAACGCCCCCGACCCGACGACCGGCCCGGTCAACCCGATCGGAGGCGACCCCGACCAAGTCGCCGTCCTGGGCAATTGGTGCGACAACCTCGGCCACGAACTCCTCGACCTGAGCACCGCCCTGTCGAAGATCACGGTCGACGAGTTCTGGAA
>JABFXP010000833.1 GCA_013361685.1 Catenulispora sp. | reverse complement strand
AGGTCCACCACCGGCGCCCAGCCCAGCACCGCCGCGGCCCGCCCGATGTCCGGGCGGCGCAGGTCCGGGTCGTCGCCGGGGCGCGGCACGAACCGGGCCGGCGCCGCCGAGCGGCACAGCTCCCGCACTCGCTCGGCCAGCTCCAGGATGGTCAGCTCGGCCGGGTTGCCGAGGTTGATCGGGCCGGGGTGGCCGGCGCGCGCCGCGGCCAGGATCCCGGCCACGGTGTCGTCGACGTAGCACAGCGACCGGGTCTGCGACCCGTCGCCGGCCACCGTGATCGGCTGCCCGGCCAGGGCCTGGGTGATGAACGTCGGCACCGCGCGGCCGTCCAGCGGCCGCATCCGCGGGCCGTAGGTGTTGAACAGCCGCACGATCGTGGTGTCGAACCCCAGGTGCGCGCGGTGGGTGGCGGTCAGCGCCTCGGCGAACCGCTTCGCCTCGTCGTACTGGCTGCGCGGCCCGATCGGGTTGACGTTGCCCCAGTACGACTCGACCTGCGGATGCACCTTCGGGTCGCCGTACACCTCCGAGGTGGAGGTGAGCAGGAACCGCGCGCCCTTGCGCCCGGCCAGCTCCAGCGCGTGCAGCGTGCCGTGCGAGCCGGCCTTCAGCGTGGCCAGCGGATGCCGGGTGTAGTCGTGCGGCGAGGCCGGGGAGGCCAGGTGGAACACCACGTCCACCGGCCCTTCGACGTCGAAGGGCTCGGTGACGTCGGCCGCCACCAGCTCGAAGCCGGGGTCCCCGGCCAGGTGTGCCACGTTCTCCGGGGAGCCGGTGAGGAAGTTGTCCACGCAGACCACCGCCGCGCCGCCGTCGCGGAGCCGGTCGCACAGATGCGACCCGACGAACCCGGCGCCGCCGAGCACCACCGCGCGCCGGATCTCGCCGGGCCGCGGCCCGGCCGGCGCCGGTCCGTCCCACGGCTGCCCGGCCGGCGGCTGCCCGGTCGGATCACCGCTCATGATTCCCGCAGCGAACGGCCGGTCTTGGTCAGGAACACGTCGTCCAGCGTCGGCCGGTGCACCTCGATGGTCGAGGTGGCGATCCCGGCGTCCTCCAGCGTGCGCATGACCAGCGGCACCGCCGTCTCCCCGGCCTGGACCGCCAGCCGCACCCGGCCGCCATCCCGGCTCTCCGCCGCACCGGTCAGATACGGCTGCCCGGTCAGGATCTCCGTGGCCTTCTCCGCGAACTCCTCGCCGACGCCGACCGTGACCACGTCGCCGGAGATCTCCCGCTTCAGCGCGTCCGGCGTGCCCTCGGCCACCACCTCACCGCCGTCGATGATGGCGATGCGGTCGCACAGCGCGTCGGCCTCCTCCAGGTAGTGCGTGGTGAGGAAGACCGTCATGCCCTCGTTGCGCAGCCGCCGCACCTCGTCCCACATGTGCGCGCGGCTCTGCGGGTCCAGGCCGGAGGTCGGCTCGTCCAGGAACACCACCTTCGGCCGGTGGATGATGCCCAGCGCGATGTCGACGCGGCGCCGCTGCCCGCCGGAGTAGGTCTTGCACGGCCGGTCGGCGTACTCGGTGAGCTGGAACGCCTCCAGCGCGGTCACGGTCCGGGCCACCGCCTCGGCCTTGCCGATGCCGTGCATCCGCGCCTGCAGGATCAGCTCCTCGCGCGCCGTGGCGTCGTCGTAGGTGCTGCCGCCCTGCGCGATGTAGCCGATCGCGGCGCGCACATCGGCCTGCTGGGTGCGCAGGTCCGCGCCGGCGATGGTGGCGTCCCCGGCGTCCGGCGGGATCAGCGTGGACAGCATCCGCAGGGTGCTGGTCTTCCCGGCGCCGTTCGGGCCGAGGAACCCGAAGATCTCGCCCTCGGCGACGTCCAGGTCCACCCCGCGCACCGCCTCGACCGTGGTGGTCTTGCGCTTGGCGCGGGTCTCGTAGGTCTTCTTCAGACCTCTGGTCCGGATGATGGTCATGGTCTTCCTCCTTCCTGCTGTGGCTAGCGGACCGAGCGGGCGAACTTGCGGCCCGACCACGCGATGGTGACCAGGGCCAGGCCGGCCAGCATCAGCGCGGCCTTCCACACCGAGGCGTCCTCGGCGTGGCCGGTGAACAGCGCGCGCATGCCGGTGACCGCCCAGTTGAAGGGGTTGCCGTTGGCGGCGTCGCGCAGCCACAGCGGGGCCAGCGCGATCGGCAGCAGCGTCCCGGACAGCAGCATCAGCGGCTGCGCGACGTTGTTGATCAGCTGGCCCATCACCGCCGGGTTCTTGATCTTCAGCGCCACGCCGTAGGAGAACGAGGAACTGGTCAGCGAGATCAGGGCCAGGATGCCGTAGCCGATCAGCAGGTTCGGGATCGCCACCGTCAGCCCGAAGATCAGCGACAGCACCACGATGATGACGGCCTGGATCACCAGCACCACCACGTCCCGCAGCGAGCGCCCCAGCAGCAGCGCCACCCGGCTCACCGGCGTCACCCGGGCCCGCTCGACGATCCCGGCGGCCAGGTCGCGCAGCAGGTCGAAGCCCACGTACAGACCGCCGGCCAGGGCCAGCGCGACCAGCATGCCGGGCACGTAGATGCGGTAGGCGTCGGCCTGGGAGTGCGCGCCCATCGGCGCCAGCGCCGGCTTGAGCAGCGGCGCGAACAGCAGCAGGTACACCACCGGCTGCGACACGCCGAGGAACACCCACAGCGGCGAGCGCCACATCAGCAGGATGTTGCGTTGGAAGATCAGCCAGATGTCACGCAGGACTTTTTGCGCTTTCAAGGGGTTCCCTCACTCTCTCGGCGAGTCGCGCCAGGTGCGCCGCCGCGGCGGCGGCGCCCCCGGCGGCGGTGAACGAGTCGCGGATCCGGCCCGCCGCCGCGCGGTGCGACGGG
>JABFXP010000735.1 GCA_013361685.1 Catenulispora sp. | reverse complement strand
GCGGTAGAGGTGTCAGAAGAGTCACCTGGCGAGTAGATCGATCATCCCCGACGGGGGTCGGAGAGCGTCTACTTACCATGTGTTTAAGTGACACTCAGCGCTGGCGCTGAGGTCGCATGGCATCGAAATTAATCGGCACACTGTTGAGTTCTCAAGTAACAGACGCTCGAACCACTCGTGTCTGAACTTCTGTTCCGACCGCTGGCGACCCGGCGTTGTCAGGTCTTGCTTTGTTTTTCTTTTGTCTTGCTTCGCTTTAGATCTTAGCAGATCCGCCGCGCTTCGTGCAATTTCTTGCTTTTCGCTTCCGGCCTGGCTTTCTCGCCTTCCGCATTCTCGATCTTAGCAGATCGTTTCTGCGGCTTGCGCCTCCACCTGGCCTTCGGCCCGCTCGGAGTATTCGCTCCGGTGCGGTGCTCCAGACTGTATCGGTACTTGTTTCTCGCTTCCAAATCGGCCGTTCGCCGGCCGTTCGGATATGCGATTCGCAGGTTCCGACTCCAGATACGACACCGGGAGAACACGATTCGGCCGACGCCAAGGAGGCGACGACTTCTCGATCGGGTTGGCTCTCGCTGAAGATCACCCCGGGTTACCGTCCGCTCGCGCGGTGCGTCCCTTAGGGGCAACGTCGTGAAAACTTAGTCCGCGGATCGGGCGCTGTCAAGCCGCCTGATCACGGACGGGGTAATCCGGCCGCCGCGGCCGGATCCGGTGGCCGGATCAGTCTTCGTAGTGCGGCGGACGGTCGGCCATCAGCTCCAGGAGCCGGGCGTGGTCGCCGGCTCCGGTGGTGGCGGCGGGGTCCCGGTCGCCGAGGTCGTCCTCGGTCTGTTCCGGGAGCACGTCCCCGAACAGTTCGTCCCAGTCCACGACGCGCTCGTCGGCGTCCCAGCCCGAGTTCTCGCTCATGGCCACCAGTGTAGGGCAGGGACCGCGCTCTATGGCGTATCGACGGACACTTGACAGTCCGATCGGGCACCTGTCAGTCTCGTCTTACAGGTGATAGCGAACCAGTCACCGTGACCGAGGAGGCGGCCCTGAACACCGAGGAACTACTCGCGACCCTGGGCGCCGTGGGCCACGCCCAGCGGCTGCGCATCGTCGCCGAGTTGTACACCTCGGCGCGGGACGGCGGCCGCGTGCACGTGAGCGAACTCGCCCGGCGCCTGGGCCTGTCGCGACCGCTGCTCTACATGCACCTGGAGCGGCTGGAGGCGGCGGGACTGGTGACCGGCACGCTGGAGCTGTCCGAGGACGGCAAGGCCATGAAGTACATCGAGCTGATGCCGTTCGCGCTGACGCTCGACCCGAAGACGATCGCCGAGGCCGTGGCGCGGGACGCGGAGGCCGCCGGGACGGACGAGAACACGAAGGGTGGAAACGGATGAACACGGGAGTCGTGCTCGCCGACGGCAGTAGCGGCGGCGGTAACGCCGGGATCATCGCGGTGGTGATCATCGCGATCATCTTCACGGCCATCGCGGTGAGCGTCGTGTCGTTCTTCCAGCTGCAGAAGCACCGCGCGGACTCGGTGGCCTTCGCCTCCTACCGCAAGTTGGCCGAAGAAGCGGTGGAGAAGCAGGAGCAGGTGCTCACCGAGCTGCGCACGTTGGACCTCAAGGTCAGTGAGATCGAGCGCTTGTTGAGGAGTGTCGAATGAGTGGCCAGGATCTGACCCGGCTCTACGACGCCCAGGCCTGGACGCGCCTGCGGATGCACCCCAATCCGCTCCGCATGGCGTTCTCCCCCGGCGTCTGGAGTTCCGCGTGGTACCTGTTCAGCTATCTCGTGGTCAGCACCGTGCTGTTCTCCGTGGTCCTGACCATGACGGTGACGTCGGCCTGTGTGGCGATCATCTGGCTCGGTCTGCCGTTGCTGATCGGCACCGCCTACTTCATCCGGGGCTGTGTGGTGATGGAGCGCGGCCGGGCTCGGGCCGTCGTCCCTGAAGGGCTGCCGGCTTTGGAGCCGATGAACACCGGCGACGGCTTCTTCGGGACCTTGAAGGCGGTGTGGAAGGACGGGCTGACGCAGCGCGGCCTGGTTCACTTCATTCTGCTCTATGTCCCGCTGTTCGCCCTGGCCACGGGGGTCTTCGCGATCTGGCTGGGGTTCCTGGCGATGATCACGGTCCCGATCTGGTACCGCTACATCCCCTTCGACTTCGACGGCCAGACGGTCCACGGCATGTCGTGGGGCTACTTCCCGCACGGCCCGCACGGCAAGGACGCCGTCGGGTTCTTCATCGGCAGCGACCTGTCGGCGTCCGTTGCAGCGGTCGTCTCCCTGGTCCTGTTCCTGGCGTGGAACTACGTCCTGGTCGCCGCGGCCCGGGTCCACGCCGTCGCCCTGCGCGTCGTGATCACCGGCCGGGACCCGCTCGGCCCGGCTCGCCGGATCCTGGAGTCCCCGGGTCCGCTGAGTTCCGCCGCGTACGTCTCAGCAGACGCCAAGCCCACCGAACACTCGTCAGAAGCCGCCTGATTCAGGCGTAAGAGCGGGGCCGGGCAGATGTTGCAGCATCCGCCCGGCCAGGCAAGACCCCGTACCAGCCAGTCACTTCAGCTCTCACACATCGATGGCTCAGCCATGGAGGGGATCCGTCATGCCCAAAGTAACAGCACGTCCGCCCTTGGTGGAAAGAGTGGCGGGCTGGAGTGCCCGCCATAAGAAGACCGCGGTCTTCGGCTGGCTCGCCCTGATCGTCGCGGCGGTCGTGATCGGCGGGATGGCGCACTCCACGAAGAAGGAGATCTACAACCCCGGCGAGGCCGGGCGGGCCAGCCGGGCGATGGACGTCTCCGGCATCTCGCAGCAGAGCGAGAACGTCTTGGTCCAGAGCCTGTCCGGGGCGTCGTTCGGCACCGACACGGCGTTCCGCGCCGCGGTCTCCGATGTCGCCGCCGCGCTGCGCTCCACTCCGGACGTCGCGGTCCAGGTCCGCTCCCCGTTGGACGGCGCCACCGAGGGCAAGGCCCTGGTGTCCAAGGACGGCAGGTCGGCGCTGGTGACCTTCGTCGTGGCCGGGAGCAAGGACAAGGCCCCTGACACCGTGGGGAAGGCGCTGGCGACCGTGTCCAAGGTCCAGGCCACGCATCCGGGGGTCCGGATCGAGGAGGCCGGGACCGCCTCGGTCGGCAAGACCATCAACGACATCGTCGCCGAGGGTCTGCAACGGGCCGAGTTCAGCTCGGTGCCGGTGACCCTGGTGCTGCTGCTGATCGTGTTCGGCGCGCTGGTCGCGGCCTCGATCCCGCTGCTGCTGGCGCTGACCGCGGTGGTCGGCTCGATGTCGCTGCTGGCGATCCCCGGCAAGTGGCTGCCGATCAGCGACAGCACGGCCTCGGTCGTGCTGCTCATCGGCATGGCCGTCGGCGTCGACTACTCGCTGTTCTACATCCGCCGCGAGCGGGAGGAGCGGGCGGCGGGCCGGTCGCCGCGGGAGGCGCTGCGGATCGCGGCCGCCACCTCGGGCCGGTCGATCATGATCTCCGGGCTCACCGTGATGGCCTGTCTCGGCGGGTTGTTCCTCACGCAGATGGACGACTTCTCCGGGTGGTCGGTCGGCACGATCCTGGTGGTCGGCATGGCGATGCTCGGTTCGGTCACCGTGATCCCGGCGCTGCTCTCCTGGTTCGGCGACAAGATCGACAAGGGCCGGATCCCGATCCTGGGCCGGCGCCGCACGGTGGCCCGCGAGTCGCGGTTCTGGCGGTTCCTGGTGCGGCGGGTGGTGAAGCGGCCGCTGCTGTGGGGCGTGCCGGCCTTCCTCGCCCTGGTCACCGTGGCCGTGCCGGCCGTCGGGCTGAAGGCGAAGGACTCCGGCGCGGTGGACCTGACGTACGGCAAGCCGATCAGCCACACGCTGGAGCGGATGCAGGCGGCGTTCCCCGGCGGTCCGGCTCCGGCCCAGCTGGTCGTGCACGGAGATCCGAAGGTGTTGAAGGGTTCGCAGGTCGCCGGCGCGCTCACCGCCCTGGAGCACCTGACGCCGAACGGGGCGCAGATCACGACGCAGACCAGCGCTGACGGCGCCTACCTGGCGGTGTCGATCCCGCTGGCCGGGGACGGGGCCGACAACGCCTCGGCCGCCGCGCTCACGGATCTGCGGTCGCGGGTTCTGCCGGCGACGTTCGGCCATGTGGCGGGCATCGAGTACAACGTCGGCGGCGTGGCGGCGGACCAGTCGGACTTCGGGGACCAGCTGCACCGCACGACCCCGCTCGTGGTCGGCTTCGTGGTGCTGCTCGCGTTCCTGCTGATGGTGGCGGCGTTCCGGTCGCTGGCCATCCCGCTGACGGCGATCGCGGTGAACCTGCTGTCGGTCTGCGCCTCCTACGGCATCATCAAGTGGATCTTCCAGGACGGTCATCTGGAGAAGCAGCTCGGCTTCCACGCTTACGGCGGCGTGGTGTCCTGGCTCCCGCTGTTCATGTTCGTGATCTTGTTCGGGCTCTCGATGGACTACCACGTGTTCATCCTCAGCAGGATCCGCGAGCTGCGGCAGCGCGGGGTGCCGACCAAGCAGGCCGTGGTCGGCGGCATCTCGTCCTCGTCCGGTGTGGTGAGCAGCGCGGCCATGATCATGGTGGCGGTGTTCTCCCTGTTCGCCTTCATGCCCTTCACGCCGATGAAGATGGTCGGCATCGGGATGGCGGTCGCGGTGGCGATCGACGCGACGCTGGTGCGCGGCGTCCTGGTCCCGGCGATCATGAGCCTGCTGGGCGAGCGGAACTGGACGCTGCCGCGCGCTCTGCGGTGGATCCCGGGTGTCTCGCTGGAGAAGGCGGCGCCGCCGCCGGTGCCTTCGCGGGCGTATGAGCCGGGACGGGTTCCCGTCTCCTAAAGCGGCTCTATAAGCGAACCGCGGCATCGAGCTCGATGTCGCGGTTCGCTTATGCGCTTTTCCTATGCGAGCGTCGTCTCCTCGCCGAGCGTCTTGGCGATCTCCTCCAGACGCACCGGGTCGTTGATGATCGCCATCTCCACCACCTTGCCGCCGACGACCGTGAACGCCAGCAGGGCGAGCGGCACGCCGTTCTGGGTCGCGAACGCGCCCGGCGTGCCGTTGACGAGCACCGGCCGGACGAACGGCGCCAGGTTCCGGGCCAGCGCGGCCTGCGAGGCGACGGTCTCGGCGCCGGTGAGCACCACGCCGCCGCGGGCCCGCAGCCGGCCGCCGTCGGCGCGCAGCACCACGTCCGGGTGCAGCACGGCGACCAGCGCCTCGAAGTCCCCGTTGCGGGCCGCGGCGAAGAAGGCGTCGACGGCCGCCCGCTGGGTGGCCAGGTCCGGGTCCGGCACGGGTGCCCTGCCCTCGACCCGGCGCCGGGCGCGGCTGGCCAGTTGCCGGGCCGTGGCCGGGGTCTTCTCCAGGACCTCGGCGATCTCCTCGAACGGCACGGCGAACATGTCGTGGAGCACGAAGGCGAACCGCTCGGCGGGCGCGAGCGTGTCCAGGACGATCATCATCGCCAGCCCGACCGAGTCCGCGGTGAGCGCCAGGGTCTCGGGGTTGGTCTCGTCCTCGGCGCAGACCACCGGGTCGGGGATGTGCACCTCGAGGGAGTCCTCGCGGCGCTGTGTCCGGGTGCGCAGCATGTTCAGGCAGACCCGGGCCACGATGGTGATCAGCCACGCGTCGTAGTTCCGGATCTCCTGTTCCGGATCGCGCTCCAAGGCGCTGTTCGCCCGCAGCCACGCCTCCTGGAGCGCGTCGTCCGACTCGCTCAGCGAGCCGAGCATGCGGTACGCCACCGCCCGCAGCCTGGGCCGATGCTCGCGGAACTGCTCGGCCAGAAAATTACCGTCCGCCATCTGTCACACACTCCTCGGCCGCCGTGTCTACCCGGTGAACCACTAAACAGCCCTCCCTGTAGACATACCAAGGAGCGATCATGAGCGAGAAGCTTTTCGTCACCGGCGGCACCGGCGGCCTCGGCGGGCACGTCGTCCCGCTGCTCCGCGCGGCCGGGTACGACCTGCGGCTGCTGAGCCGCAAGCAGCACGAGGCGGAGCCCGGTGTGGAGTACGTCACCGGCGACCTGATGGCCGGTGACGGCCTGGACGCGGCGCTGGCCGGGGTGGACACGGTGCTGCACATGGCCGGCGGCAAGAAGGGCGACGACGTCGCGACCCGGAACCTGGCCGACGCGGCCGCGCGCGCCGGGGTCCGGCACCTGGTGTACATCTCGGTGATCGGCGCGGACACGGTGCCGGTGGCGTGGTTGCGGATGAAGGCGGCGGCGGAGGAGGCGGTCCGGGATTCGGGGGTGCCGTACACGATCCTGCGGGCGGCGCAGTTCCACGACCTGACGCTCACGGTGGTGCGGGCGATGGCGAAGTCGCCGGTGGTGCCCAAGCCCGGTGGCCTGCGGTTCCAGCCGGTGGATGTCCGGGATGTCGCGGCGCGGCTGGTGGAGTTGGTGCAAGGCGCGCCGGCCGGGTTGGTGCCGGACATCGCGGGGCCGGAGGTGATCGCGATGGGTGATCTGACGCGCTCGTACCTCAAGGCGACGGGGAAGCACCGGTTGCTGCTGCCGATCCACATTCCGGGGAAGACGGGTAAGGCGTACCGGGCGGGCGACAACCTGGCGCTTGAGGGCGCGCTGGTGGGGCGGGGTACGTGGGCTGACTTCCTGGCCGCGCACGTCTGAGCGGCCGGAGGTGCACCCGGGGAAGTCGGCGTGGGCAGCTGAACATCAGATTAAGGATTACGCGGCAGGGGCGGCGGTGTTGGCAGGATGGTTGCCGGTTTAGAAAGGGGTCGCCTTGTCCGCCGCCCAAGTCCGCGTCTTGTTCTCGCGGCTGCTGCGCGATCCCGCGTTCTGGTACGCGGTGACGTTGGCGGTCGTGGGGACGGTCGAGGCGCGGATCTCCGAGAACCAGCTGCGGCGGTTGATGGACTGGTCCTCGACGAATCTGGACAACCTGCGGCCGGCGGGGCATCCGGCGGAGGCGTTCGTGGCGTCGGCGTTCGTGCCGCAGGAGTCGGCGGGGGTGTGGCCGCTGTTCGCGTTGTCGGTGTTCAGCGTGGTGGCTGCGTTGGGGGCGCGCAGGGCGGTGGTGTTGCTGGCGTCGGTCCACGTCGGGGTGAGCGTCGTGACCGAGGGGCTGGTGTGGTGGCGGATCCATCAGGGGTCGCTGCCGGGTTCGGAGGCGCACGACTGGGACACCGGGCCCTCGTATCTGGTGGTGACCGCGATGGTCGTGGCGATCGGGTGCGCGCGGCGGACGTGGGTGCGGGTGGTGTGGGCGGTGGCGCTGGCCGGGGCGACGCCGAGTCTGTTGGAGGGGATCGAGGGCGGCGACTACACGGCCATCGGCCACTTGTTGTCGGCCGCTGTGGGGCTCGCAGTGGTGCTGCGTGTACGGCGCGTGTCGAAGAGCGTCGATATAGGCCCTGAGGCGTACGCGAAGATACCCCTATGGGAGGGGGTCGAATAGACTTCAGCCGCTTTCGACGGGCCGGGGCGTGCGGCGACCCTTGAAGTATGACCACGATGGTTCTGTCCGCACCGGAATGCCACCGCCACAGCGGCACCAGCGACGTGGCGGAGCTCTATGTCCAGCACCGGCTGCCGTTGACGCGGCTCGCGGTGCTCATGTTGGGTGACCTCGCGAGCGCGGAGGACGCGGTCCAGGAGGTCTTCGTCAAACTCTGGTCCCGGTCCGAGTTGTTGGAGAACGTCGCGAGCCCGTCCGCGTATCTGCGGACCGCTGTTGTGAACCGTGCGCGGTCTGTGCAGCGGCGGCGTAAGACGGAGCGGGAGTATCGGCCGCTGTTCGTTCCGGATGTGGAGGCGGCCGAGGCGACGGCGATGCTGCCGTTGGAGCACCGTGAGGTCGTGGAGGCCGTGCGGGCGTTGCCGACGCGGCAGCGTGAGGTGATGATCCTGCGCTATTGGGCTGATCTCTCCGAGACGGACATCGCGCGGACGCTGGGTATCACGCGGGGCACGGTGAAGTCCGCGGCGAGCCGGGGGATGCGGACGCTGTCGGAGCGGTTGAAGGACTGAGACGCAGTGGGCTGAGGGCGACAGGTACACGGCTTACGCGCGCCAGGGCTAAAACGCACAAGCTAAAGCACACAGGACTAAAGCGCACAAGCCAAGCGGCCGGTCGCAGAGCTCATTAGCGACCGGCCGCAGCTTCGGAGAACGCGGATCAGGCGTTGGCGCCTTCGGCGGCCGGAGCCTCGCTGCGGGCCTTGGCCAGGTGCGCCGACGGCACCACCAGCACCGGCCGGCGGGCGTGCTTGAGGACCTTGCCGGAGACGCTGCCGACCAGCAGCGAGTGCAGGCCGGTGAGACCGCGGGAGCCGGTCACGACCAGGTCCACGTCGAGCTCGTCGGCGAGCCGGTCGATGGTGTCGGCGACCGACTGCCCGCCCTCGGACTCCCAGCGGGCGGTGGCCTTCAGGCCGAGCTCGGAGGCCAGCTTCGCGCCGGACTCGGCGACCAGCTCGGCACCCTTCTCGACGACGACTTCCTCGTCCTCGGAGACCGTGACCCCGACGAAGGCCTCGGCGACGCCCATCTGCGCCATCAGCGGTTCCCACACGGTGAGCACCACGGTCTCACGGCCGGGGAAGGTCTTGGCCGCGTATTCCAGGGCGGTCTTGGCATCTGCGGAACCGTCGTACGCGATGAGAAGAGTGGCTGCCATGGTCGGTTCTCCTTCGATGAGACCTTCGTGATCTGTGCTCGTCTCCTTAACACTGGCGCGGTTTAGATCATTCCGGCGGATGAGACGAAGCACGTGTCCTGGCGGCTTAGTAAGGCGTTGATGGTCGGGGATCACCGGGATCCCCTCGACGTCTTGGGAGCTCTACGTGGGTGTTTGCAGGAGAAGGACGGCTGCGGCCGCGATTGTGGTCTTGGTCACGGCGGGCGCCGGTGTTTCAGGGATCGGGACGGCGGTGGCTTCCACGGCCGCCGCGGGGACGGCGGGGCGGGTGTGTCTGTTCGACGCGCCGGACGGGGCGCTCGGGCTCGGGCATGTGGCGTGGGCGTACCGCGACGCGGACGGCAGCGGTGACTGGGACTACGGGGCGACGCTGCAAAGCCGCAACTGGCGGCGGCACGGTTCGCAGCAGCAGATGCTGCATGACTTCGCGACGTTGGACGAGTCCGGCGGGTATCGCAGTTATCGGTGTGAGGACACGGCCGGGGACGATCAGGGGGCTGCCGACGCGGCGGTGACGGCCGGGTTCGCGCGGCCCTATTCGCTGCCCACCGACAACTGTCTGACACGATCGATCGAGATCTTCAAGGCGTACGACAAGTCGGGCGGGCTCAACGGGTTGGACGATGGGCGGTTCACGTTCCCGAACGCGTACTTCAACTACGCGCTGCCGGGGTGGGAGGCGGAGACGAAGCTCTGAGCAGCGGGGACGAAGTTCTGAGTGGTCGGTGCCGGGTCACTTCGCGGTGAACGCGCGGACGGTGCTGCCGTAGGCGATGTAGGCGTGGGTGTCGTCGGCGGCGACGTGCCAGTACACGTCGCCGTCGCTCTTGGCGGCCGGCTTCGGGTCGTGGTACTGCCACAGGGTCCTGCCGGTGGCGGCGTCCAGGGCGACGAGCGTCCGGGAGAAGCGGTCGACGACGTAGAGGTTCCCGCCGCCGAGCGCCATCTCGCACTCGAGGCTCGGGGTGTGGAACTGCTCGGGCCAGGCGGCGCGCCACACCGGTGCGCCGTCCGAGGCCTTGTAGGCGACGATGACGTCGGAGCCGAAGACGACGTTGACGGCTGCGTAGACGGTGTCCGCGTCGGCGGCGACCGCGTGGAACATGCCGTTCTCGCCGCTGTCGGTGACGCCGATGGGCCACAGGGGCTTGCCGTTCTCGTCGAAGGCGTACAGGCGGTTGGTGGCCCAGTAAGTGTTCTTGCCGTATCCGGTGACCGAGGTGGCGAAGGCGGCGTCCTGACGGCCGGCGGTGTCGGCGGCGGTCCAGGCCGCCTTGCCGTCGTCCGTGCGGTAGGCGAGCAGCTGCGAGGTCTGCGGGCAGGAGATGACGACGAGGCCGGCGTCCTGGTTGTAGTACGGGAGGCCGTCGAAGGTGGGGACGGTGGTGCTCCACGTCGGGCCTTCGTGCCGGGGGTCGGCCGCCCACAGCCCGCGGTGGTTCGTCACGCCGTCGGTCGAGGCCGACCACAGCACGACGAGGTCGGGGGACGCGCCGACCACGCCGCCGGGGTACCAGGTGGGCGGCGACGGGGCGCTCCAGGACTGGGTGCCGTTCTTGGCGGACAGAGCGACGAGCTCGGACTTGATGGTTTGGTTGTAGACGGTGTCGCCGACGACGGGGAGGCCGCTCTGCCAGATGTCGGACCGGTCCAGTTCGCTCCTGGGCGCGCTCCAGTGCGGGGTGCCGGTGGCGCCGTCGATGGCGGTGAGGAGTGAGCCTCCCGCCAGGACGGTGCCGTCGGTCGCGGTGAGGACTTGGACGGAGTCGGGGAGGGTCTGGGACCACTGCTGGGGCTTGAGCGGGCCGCCGATGAGGCCGGGTGTCTGCACGGTCGGGAGCACCGTGTCGGTGTCGGCGCCGGTGTCGGTGCCGATCTCGCCGCCGGTCGGCTTGGTGTCGCCGCCGGGCATGTTCGCGATGCCGGCCGCGACGCCGAGGCCGGCCGCGCCGAGGGCGCCGAAGATCAGGAGCTTGCGACGGGTGGGGTGGGGGGTGGGGTTCGCGCGCGGGTGCTGTCGCTGCTGCCGCTGGTTCG
>JABFXP010000607.1 GCA_013361685.1 Catenulispora sp. | reverse complement strand
CTCGGCGAAGCCGTCCAGCACCTCGCGGACCCGGCGGACCTTGCGCCGGGCCGCGACGCCGTCGACCGCCGCGATCCCGCCGGCCGCCGCGTCCTCGTCGGGGTGCCGCTGCAACGCCAGCGTCAGCACCGCGTAGCGGGGCGCGACCGGCGCGGTGCCGTCCGGTTCGGCGCCGGAGAGCAGCGCGGCCATCAGCGCGTGCCGGCCGTTGTGCTCCTCGCTGTCGATGACCCGGCGCGCGGCCAGGTAGCTCTCGCTGACCGCGCACAGCAGCCGGCGTTGCAGGCCCAGCAGCAGGTCGAGGACTTCGCGCAGGTCGGCGTGGTCCTGCGGCCCGACGCCGGCCGACACCTGGGACCAGACCATGGCGATGCCCAGCTGGTAGGCGGCGAGGATGGCGTCCAGCGGCACGCCCTCCTCGGCGCGGCGCCGGGCCGAGCGGCGCTGTTCGGCGAGTTCGGCGTCGGCCGGGATCCGGCGGGCCTCGACGGCGTCGGCGAACAGCCGCACCGAGTGCTGCACGATCGCGGCGATGTCGCCGGCGACCTCCTCGCCGGGGAGCGCGGCATAGACCGGCAGCTCCGCCAGCAGCCGGGCCAGGACGCGCCGTGAGAGCTCCGGGGCCAGGGCCCGCAGATCCGCGGCGACCGGCCGGCCGGCGATCCGCAGCGGGGCGGCGGGGGTGGGCGTCGCCTCGGCGTTGTGACGCGTCACAGAATCCCTGCCCGAAGTCTGGGTCGCGGTCCAGTTAATCAGTGTGCGAAGAGTCTGCATGATGACAGGCGACAGCGTCCACAGTGCGAGCGCGACAAGTAGGGCAGGAGTCAGGACTTGAGAACTTCACGCACCGTCAAGACCGCCGCCGGGCTGTGCGCCCTGCTCGGCGCCGTCACCGCGACCACCGCCGTGTCCACCGCCGCCGCCTCGGCCACGGCCACCCCGCAGGTCTACGTCGCCCTCGGCGACTCGATGGCCTCCGGCCCGCTGATCCCGGACCCCACCGGGGAGCTGGCCTGCGGCCGATCGACTCACAACTACGCCCACGATATGGCGGCCTCGCTCGGGATCCCCACGCTGCGCGACGTCACCTGTAGCGGCGCCAGCACCACGCACATGACGAACCCGCAGTCGCTGTCCGTCGGCGGGGTGGCGGCCGGCACCGCGCCGCCGCAGTTCGACGCCCTCACCGCCGACACCACCCTGGTCACGCTGACCATCGGCGGCAACGACGTCGGCCTGGTCGGCGTGGCGCAGGACTGCATGCAGCTGAACCCGTTCGCGGCGCCCTGCAAGGGCCGGTACGTGGTGAACGGCGTCGACTCGGTCGCGGCCCGCACCGACGCCTTCGCCCCGAAGCTGGCGGCGGTCCTGGACGGCATCCACCAGCGCTCGCCGCAGGCCCGGGTGCTGGTCACCGGGTACGGGCTCTACATCAAGGCCGGCGGCTGCTGGCCGACGGAGCCGGTGCTCGGCTCGGACGCGACCTGGCTGCAGAGCGAGGTCGACTACCTGAACTCGACGATCGCCGGCACCGCTGCCACGCACGGCGCGACGTACGTGGACGTGCGCACGCCGAGCGCCGGGCACGACTCGTGCCAGGCCGAGTCCGCGCGCTGGGTCGAGGGGTACGTGCCGCTGACGGCGGCCGCGCCGCTGCACCCGAACCAGGCGGGCGAGGCCGCGTACGCGCGGATCGTCGGCGCCGTGGTCGCGAGCGGCTGACGCGCAGCACGCCATGCCGCTGCGAACTGTGACCCGCTCGGCGGCGGCCTTCGTGCTCGCCGCCGGGCTGGTGTTCGGCCTCGGGGCCGCTCCTCAGGCGCGGGCCGGCGAGCCCGCGGACCCGGCCGGCTCCGCGGCCGACCTGGCGGCAGCCGCCGAAGGCGCCTCCGCCCCGGCGCACACCGGCTGCGACCCGATCGCCGGAACCGGCTGTCTGCTGCCGTTCCCGGACGACTGGTACACCAGGCCTGATCGCTCCACGCCGACCGGTCGCCGCATCGACTTCTCCGCGGCCGACCTGCCGGTCTCGGCTCTGGCCGGGGCGACCGACCCGACCGCCTGGAACCGTCTGGACGGCTTCTCCCCCGGCTCGGCGCTGGTGCTGACCGTCCCCGGCGTGGACCCGGCGGCCAGCGGCCTGGCTCCGATCACCGACATCGGCAGCTCGCTGAAGCACGACGCGCCGGTCGTCATCCTCGACGAGGACAGCGGGGAACGCTGGCCGTACTGGGCCGAGTTGGACGCGAACGACCCCGCGCACCGCGCCCTGCTGGTACACCCGGCCCGCGACTTCAGCCCCGGCGACCGCTACGCCGTCGGGGTCAGAAACCTGCGAGACGCCTCCGGCGCGGCCATTCCCGCCCCGGAGGCGTTCGCACGGATCCTCGACAACCGCCTTCCCCACGGCGATCCACTCTGGGAACGGCAGCAGGAACTCAAGCCGGTCCTGAGGGCACTGTCGCGCAGTGGCGTGCGCGCCTCAGGGCTCTATCTGGCCTGGAGCTTCACCGTCGCCAGCACCACGAGCCTGACCGGCGACCTGACCTCGATCCGCGATGACGCGTTCGCCCAGCTGAACGGCGCGGCGCCGAGCTTCACCGTCACCGCGGTCACCGACCAGACACCGGATCAGGACCCGAACATCGCGCGGGTCGTCGACGGCACGATCCAGGTTCCGAGCTACCTCTCGCAGCCCGGCGGGCCGACCGGCTCGGTGTTCGACCGCGGCCCCGACGGCCGGCCCGCGCAGCTGCCCGGCAACACCCAGGTCGCGCGGTTCCGGTGCGAGATCCCGCGTGCGGCGTTCACGACGCCGTCGCAGGCCGCGCTGTACGGACACGGCCTGCTCGGCAGCCGGAACGAGGTCGGGGCGGGCAACGTGCGGGCGATGGCCGGGGAACACGACTTCACGTTCTGCGCCACCGACTGGATCGGGATGGCGGCGGAGGACCAGAACACCGTCGTGACCGCGCTGGAGAGCCTGAGCACGTTCCCGGCGACGCCGGAACGGGCGCAGCAAGGTGTGCTGAACGCGCTGTTCCTCGGCCGGGATCTCGTGCACGCATCCGGCTTCGCCTCCTGCGCGGCGTTCCAGACCGCCGACGGCCGGCCGCTGCTCGACCCGCGGGCCGGGGTCGTGTACGACGGCAACAGCCAAGGCGCCATCATCGGCGGCGTGCTGGTGGCGCAGTCCCAGGACGTGAAGCGCGGAGTCCTGGGCGTGACGGCGATGAATTACAGCATCCTGCTGAACCGGTCGGTCGACTTCACCGCCCTGCAACCCGCGCTGGACGCCGGGTATCCGGACAAGCTCCGGCAGCAGATCGTCTTCCAGGTCATGCAGATGCTCTGGGACCACGCCGAGACCGACGGCTACGCCGCGCACCTCACGGACCACCACCAGGTGCTGATGGACGTCGCCTTCGGCGACCACCAGGTGGCGAACGTCGCAGCCGACGTCGAAGCCCGGACCATCGGCGCGCGGCTGCACGTCCCGGCGGTGGCGGCCGGACGGTCGCCGGACGTGGTGCCGTACTGGGGCCTCGCGCCGATCCACGGCTCGTCCGCCCGGGGTTCGACGATGGTGGTCTGGGACAGCGGCACTCCCCCGGCACCGCTGACGAACACCGCGCCGCTGGGTCCGCAGTACGGACACGATCCACATTCCGACCCGCGCAATTCACCTGTGGTCCGCACACAGAAGGCCGTGTTTCTGACTACGGGTGTGACGATCGACGTCTGCGGCGGCGCCCCGTGCACCGAGCCGCCCGCGGGATAGCAGGTGATGAGAACGCTGACAGCCCCCTGACTCCATTTTCCCGGAGAAAGGACCCCACGATGAAGCGGAAGCTCGCCGGCGCCCTGCTGGCCCTGGCCGCCCTGACCCCGACGGCCACCGCCGGCGCGGCCGGCTGGACCCGGCTGCCGTCCTACCAGACCTGGACCGCGCTGACCGCCCTCGCGCGCGGCCAGGGCGTCTCGACCGACGGCACCTACTACTTCTTCTCCGGCACCGACTCGCTCGACAAAGTCACGGTGGCCGGCCTCAACGACGTCAAGACCGAGTTCGGCGCCATCCCCGGCGCTCTCGCCTCGGCCTACGGCTCCAACCACATCGGCGACAACGACTACTACGGCGGCTACGTCGTGGCCCCGATCGAGGACGGCAGCAGCTACCAGCACCCGCTGCTGGCGCTGTTCAACGCCTCAGACCTGAGCTACACCGGCCGCTACGCGCAGCTGCCGCTGAACCTCATGCCCGGCGGGGTGCCGTGGGTCGCCGTGGACGCCGCGGCCGGACTCGTCTACACCGCGCCGTGGAACCAGGACGCCGCATCCGGCAGCGACCACCTGGTCGTCTACAGCCTCAACGATCTGCTGACGCTGCCCGCCGGGTCGGCGCTGCCGGTGCTGCGGACGGTGAAGCTGTCCCAGCCGCTGAGCCGGATCCAGGGCGCGAAGATGTGGCACGGGCAGCTGTGGGCGTCGGTGAACGTGTCGGGCGACCAGTCGGTCTGGACGATCGACCCGAACACCGGCGCGGCGGCGTACCAGTTCAAGCAGGACATGCAGACCGACGACGAGGCCGAGGGCCTGGTGGCGCTGGACCTCGGGCCTTCCGGCGGGCAGCTGCACATTCTGAACGTCGGCTCGGGCTGGAAGTCCATCTTCTTGTACTTCCAGCACTACGCAGGGAGCTGACACAGCGCGTTTGAAGGGCGGCCGGCGCGCCGGCCGCCCTTCACAGCAGCTCCTCCCGCGACAGCCGCACCTGCTCGATGTCCAGCCGGGCCTGGATCTGGCGCAGCACGGCGTCGTCGATGCGGCCTTCGTGGCGCAGGCGGATGACGGTGGCGCGCTTGTTGTCCAGCAGCGCCAGCCGGAGTTCGCGGTACTGGTCGTCGAACTCGCGCAGGCGTTCGGCGGCTTCGGCGTCGAACTCCTCGTCGGTCTGCTCGTCGTCGTCAGGGTCCGGGCCGTCGAGTTGCTTCAGGCGGGCGTGCTTCTCAGCCTCGCGCCGGACCATGGCCGCGACCTCCGGCCGGCTGCCGAGGGCGGCGGCGATCTCCGGCAGAGAGTCCATGGCCTCGTTCGCCGCGACCCGGCTGGCCATACGGCGCTCGTCCCGGATGACGGTGTCCTCGGGCAGGTCGGCCCACCGGACCAGCGGCGGCAGGACGAAGGCCTGGAGCATCAGGGCGGCGATCACGCCGGCGGCGACGAAGACGATGACGTCGCGGTCCGGAAGGAAGCCGCCGCCGTTGACGGTCATCGGGACGGCCAGCGCGGCGGCCAGGGAGACCGCCCCGCGGAACCCGGACAAGCCGACGACGAGGCGGAAGCGGTAGGTGGTGCGGCGGCCGCGCTGGGAGGGACGGCGGTCCAGCGCCCGGATGGCGTAGATGGTCAGGGTCTGGAAGACGAGGCGGACGACGATCAGGGTCAGGCTGACGCAGGCGACGGTGGCCAGCGCCCGTTTCAGGTCGAAGCTGGTCAGGCCGCGGATGGCGGTCTGGGATTGCAGGCCCACCAGGACGAACAGCGCGCCGTTGAGCAGGTAGGTGCCCAGGGACCAGAAGCCCTGGGAGATCAGCCGCACCGCCGGGGTGCCGACCCGCGGACCGACCTGGCTCATGATCAGCCCGCACGCCACCGCGGCCAGCACCCCGGAGGCGTCGATCTCCTCGGCGAGCAGGAAGGCGGTGAAGGGCATGAGCAGGATCGCGAGGTTGGCCAGCAACGGGTCCTGGAGCCGTTTGCGCACCTGCACGCCGGCCAGCGCCACCAGCACGCCCGAGACCACGCCGCCGGCGTAGGAGCCCAGGAACAGCCAGCCGACGTGCACCGCGCTGAAGTGCTCGGCGCCGGTGGTGACCGACACGGCGACGCCGTAGACGACCAGCGCGGTGCCGTCGTTGATCAGGCTCTCGGCTTGCAGCACCTCCAGCGCGCGCCGGGGCAGCACCCGGCCCAGGGCCGCGACCGCCGTGGCGTCGGTCGGCGCCAGCGCCGCACCCATGATCCACGCCGGGCCCCACGGCACGCCGAACGCGTTCGCGACCGCCGCCACCGCCCCGGCGGACAGGATGACCAGGACGGTGCTCATCAGCACCACGCCGCGCAGGCTTTGCCGGATCGCCCGCAGCGAGCTGTTGAGCGCCTCCCAGTACAGCAGCGCCGGCAGGAAGACCAGCAGCACGATCTCCGGCGGCAGCTCCACCTCCCGCAGCCGCGGCACGAACCCCAGCAGCACGCCGCCGGCCAGCATCAGCACCGGCGGCGCGATCCCGGTCCGCCGTCCCAGCACGCCCCCGGCCAGTACGACCGCGCCGACGACGACGATCACCGCGAGCGCGAGCACCCGGCGGGCCTCCTTGGATGTCGATCTTAGTGGTCGATCATAGTGGGGCCCGGGTCGAGGCGCCTGATGTCGGCGCGCCGAAGCGGAGGTGCGAGAAGGCACCTCCGCTTCGGCTCCGCTTCGGCTCCGGTCGCCGTCCGCGGTATCAGGTGCAGGCGACTCCGTTCACCGTGAAGGACGTCGGGCTGCTGTCGTTCGCTGTCCAGGTTCCCTGGAAGCCGAAGGACGCCGACGAGCCGGCGGCCACGGCGCCGTTGTAGCCCATGTTCACGGCGGTGACCGAGGTGCCGGACTGGGTGACCGTGGCGTTCCAGGCGCTGGTGACCTTCTGGTCGCCGGGGAACTTCCAGCCGACGGTCCACGCCGTCCACGGCGTCGAACCGGTGTTCGCGACGGTCACGTTCGCGGTGAAGCCGCCGCCCCACTCACTGGCCTTGGCGTAGGTGACGTGGCAGCCGCCACCGGACGTGGGCGTGGTGCTCGGGGTGGTGCTGGGCGTCGTGCTCGGAGTCGTACTCGGGGTGGTGCTCGGGGTCGTGCTGGGTGTCGTGCTCGGCGTGGTCGAAGGCGTCGAGGAGGTCGTCGAGCTCGTGGAGCCCGACGTCGAGCCGCCCGTCAGATCGCCGTACACGATCCCCCGGCCGTTCGTCCCGACATACACGCGTCCGTAGACCCGCGGATCCCCGGTTATGGCGGCCCCGATGTTGCCCCACTGGTGCTGGTCGTCGTTCACCCGCACCCACGACACGCCGTAGTCGTCCGAGCGGAAGATCCCGCGTACGCCGCCGATCTGCGCGATCGTGTACAGGGCCTTGTTCGTCCGGCCCGGCGCCGGCGCGCCGAATCCGACGTTGTCGGCCTGCGTGACGTTCGCCAGCTTGGTCCAGGTCGCCCCGGAGTCGGTCGAGTGCCAGAGCCCGTAGGCGCCGGACGTGGATCCGCCGGCCAGCCACAGGTCGCCCTCGGTGCCGGGCACCGCGTGGAAATAGGCGCTGGTGCTCGGCAGACCGGAGGCCGCGGAGGCGGTGAAGGTCTTGCCGCCGTCCGTGCTGACGTAGAACGTGCCGGCGGAGAAGCCGTAGAACTTCTTCGGGTTCACCCGGTCGCTGCGCACCTGCGCCCCGGCGGGGATGCCGGTCGAGGCGGTCCAGGAACTGCCCGAGGTCGTGGTGTAGCTGACCCCGGCGCCGGTCGGCGACCAGAGGCTGACGCTGCCGTCGGCGGCCATCGCGACCGTTCCGCCGGCGGTGACGCCGGAGGGCTGCGACGACGCCGCCCACCAGTCGGCCCCGTTGTCCGAGGAGAAGGCCGCCGAGTTGACCGTGGAGCTGCCGTTCCCGGCCCGCACCACGTCGTTCGGGTTCGACTCGGCGTAGTCGATGCTCGTCGACGTGCCCCAGTTCGGGCTCTGGTACATCAGCGCCGGCACCTTGGTCAGGTCCGTGTGCCGGAATCCGTCCACGTCCCCGAGCGCCGACAGCAGGGGCGCGCCGGACGGCGGCGACACCAGGTCGTTGACCGCCGTCTCCTCGATCCCCTGCGCCATGACCGAGATCTTGACCTTGCCGGTCGCCGAATCCCACGCGGTGAGGTCGGTGGTGCCGTACAACGTGGCGCCGGTGCCGTACATCATCCGGTCGCTGTTGAACGGGTCGATCGCCAGCCCCTCGGACATCCACCCCAGCTTCGGGGTCTCCTCCGGCGGCGAGGGATAGTTGCCCCACGACAGCCAGGGCGAGGCGCTGACGTCCAGCGTGTACTTGTCGACCCGCGTCGGATACCCGTTGTAGGACCACGCGTTCGTCCACGTCGCGCCGCCGTCGGTCGAGCGGTAGATGTACGTGTCCGGCCACCACGAGCTGTAACCGGTCACCATGATCGTGTTCGGATGCTGCCGGTCGATGGAGAGCCCGGCGTACCCGAAGTAGTCGTTGGAGGTGTCGCTCGACTTCACCG
This sequence comes from Catenulispora sp., assembly GCA_013361685.1. Lineage (GTDB taxonomy): Bacteria > Actinomycetota > Actinomycetes > Streptomycetales > Catenulisporaceae > Catenulispora. The sequence continues at coordinate 2,421 of JABFXP010000607.1, read as the reverse complement.
GGCTGATCTGGGTCCAGGTCCCGGAGGCGATCGCGTACTTCCACACGTCCCCGGAGGCGCCGTCGTAGGGCCCGCCCTTGTTACTGGTCGTGATGTAGAGGTTCGCCCCGGTCGGGTCCACGAGTCCCTTGTGCGCCATGAAGCCGGTGGGCTGGCCGGCGACCCGGCTCCATGTGGCCCCGGCGTCGGTCGACTCGTAAACCGTGTTCTGCAAGTCTGCGACGCCCACGAAGATGGTCTTGGTGGGCGAGTCGGCCGTGCCGGACGCCTTGTCGAAGGCCACCCAGGTGACGCCCTGGTTGTCGGACAGATAGCCGGTCGTGTCCGTGGAGTCCTGAACGTAGTTGCCGACGTTGGGGAAGGCGGACACCTGCGCCCAGGTGACCCCGTAGTCAGTGCTCTTCCACAGGCCGTGGCCGCTGGGCATCCCCATGTAGAGGACGGCGTCGTCGTTGGGATCGACCATCAGCCGCTCCCCCATCCCGCGCCCGGGCATGTTCCCGCCGAGCTTGAACGGCAGCGCGGTGGCCGTCCAGGTGGTGCCCTGGTCGGTGGAGCGCAGGATCGCGCCGTTGTTCGGGTCCCAGCTGTTCGTGTACATGCCGACCGCCGCGTACACGCGGTTGGTCTGCACCGGGTCGGCGGCGATGGAGACGATGCCCTGCTTGTTCCAGTCGGCCCAGCCGACCCAGTCGGTCAGCGGTGTCCAGCTGCCCGCACTCTGGTTCCAGCGGTACATCCCGCCGATGTCGGTCCGCGCGTAGATCAGGTTCTGTGCGCCCTCGTTGAACACGATGTCGGGCACGAAGCCGCCGCCGACGATCGCGGCGTTCTTCCAGGTGTACCCCGAGGCGGCGGCGGGGGTGGCCGCCGAGGCCGAGCCGGCCAGGGTGGCGCTCACGGTTCCCAGTCCCAGCGCGGCCAGCGCGGCGCCGAGGGCCGCGGCCAGGCCGTTCTTCCAGGTTCTTCGCATGATGCTCCTGTCGAAGCGCTTCGATTGTGGAGGGCGGACAGGCCCGGTGCCGGACGGCACCGGGCCTGGGTCGGTCGGTCAGTGCTCAGTCGTCAGAGCTTCGGGTAGGCGTTGGTCACCTCCTGCTGGAACTCGGCGCCGAACCACTGGCCGGCCGGGACGTCACCGGTGCTCAGCGAGCCGGTGGAGTAGGTCCCGCCGTTGCCGTCGGTGTTGGTGCCGGCGGGGTCGCAGTGCGGATCGCCGTGCGGGTGCGTGGGCGTCACGTAGTCGCCGTCGGACTCACCCGGGGGCTTGATCCAGACGAAGGCGATGATGTGGTTGCCCGCGCCGTAGGGCTGGACCGTCGGCCGCTCGCCGATGCCCGCGCCGGCCTGGTTGCACCAGTCGCCGCGGAACGGCCGCTGGTCCAGCTTGTTGGCCGCGACGTAGCTGTCGACCGTGGTCGGCGTGGAGTTGAGCGCGGTGGGCCGGTTCGGACCGCCCCAGCCGTTGCGCGAGGTGTCGATCAGCATCCCGATGTTCGGCGAGAAGCCCTGACCGGTCAGCTGGGTGTACATGGCCTGGTCGTAGCTGTACTCGTCGAAGTACGGGTTGTACTGGTAGAACTTCGCCGAGTCCAGCGGCTGGCCGCCGACCTGCAGCGTGGTGTTCGGCAGGAACGGCTCGGTGGTCGGGGTGTAGTTCGCCGTGTCCGAGATGAAGCCGTCGACGCTGGCGAACCCGGCGGTGGTGGCCCGGGCGACCTTGGCGTACTCCTGCGCGGCCGGGCCCATGTTGGAGGACCAGCCGAGCCAGGCCGAGTGCGCTATGTCGACATAGTTGTAGACGTTGGAAATGGCGTGCAGCTTGTTCAGCGCGTACTCGACCCCGGTCTCGTAGAACGGCGTCGCGGTGGCGCAGGCGGTCTTGCTCTGGTTGGTGACCGCGTTGGGCAGCGAGTCCGGCTCGATGACCGCGGCGATCCGGATGCCGGCGTACTTGGGGTTGGCCAGGATCGCGGCGATCGGGTCGATGTACTGGGTCTCGTACTCGGTCAGGCCCGCCGCGGTGGCCGGGATCTCGCCGTTGGAGGCGATCGCGGCGCAGTCCCGTCCGGGCAGGTCGTAGATGACGACCTCGAACAGGATCGGCGTGCCCGCCTTCTGCTGCGTCAGCGCCTGGTCCAGCTGCCACTGCAGACCGTGGTGCACCGCGTCGTCGCCGGCGATCGCCCCGATGTGGTCCATCCACACCGCGGTCTGGAAGCCGGCCATCTTGGCTTCCGAGGCCGCGAGCGTCGGGTTGCCGGACTGGTCGGCCGCGACCTGCGCGTTGACCTCACCGGTGTAGTCGGGGTTCAGGTAGGACGTGGCCCCCAGGAACGGGTTGGTCACGTGCCCGCCCCCGCCGGTCGGCGTCGTGGTCGGCGTCGTCGGCGTGGTGGGAACGGTGGTCGGCGTCGTGCT
>JABFXP010000581.1 GCA_013361685.1 Catenulispora sp. | reverse complement strand
CACGAGCCTGATTTGCTGGGGTCCCCGGGGTGTCCCAGATGCCGCTGGCGCCCTGGGCAAGGCGGTAAATCGCTTGCGACGCCTCCCGCGGTCCGCTTGGGTCTGTCGTCTGTGACAGCGATCGAGGATCTGGTGTGCCCGGAGCGGTATCCGCTCGCATCCAAGTACGACCCCCGGTGGCTACTCGGGCTGGAGATGGGGCCGAATCCGTTGTGGATGCTGGAGGACCTGGCCCGGGAACTGGAGCTGACACCGGGGATGCGGGTGCTGGATCTCGGATCCGGCAAGGGGGCGACCTCGGTGTTCCTGGCCAAGGAGTACGGAGTACAGGTGGTGGCCGCCGACTGGTGGATCGCGCCGGAGGACGCAGCGGCGGTGTTCACGGAGGCCGGGGTGGGCGATCAGGTCACCGCGGTGCGCGCCGAGGCGCACACCCTGCCGTTCGCGAAGGAGTACTTCGACGCCATCGTGAGCATCGACGCGTTCGAGTACTTCGGCACCGCGGACAACTACCTGCCCTACCTGCTGCGGTTCCTGCGCCCCGGCGGGCAGGTGGGGATGGCCACGCCGGCGATGAGCCGGGAACCCCGCGAGCTGGGCGGGATCCCGGCGCACATCGAGCGGCTGTACGGGTGGGAGGCGATGGCGTGGCACACCCCCGAGTGGTGGCGCTTCCAGTGGGAGGTCACGAAGCTGGTGGACGTGACGTGCGCGCGGATGCAGGAGCACGGCTGGCAGGACTGGATGGCCTGGGAGCGGGCTCTGGCGGAGTTCCGGCCGGAGAAGCTGGACGAGTACAAGGCCCGGATCGATGTGCTCACCACGGACGGCGGCGAGTTGCTCTCGTTCGCGGTGGTGGCGGCGAGGAAGCGTTAAGGCGCCATAGGTCGCGACCGTTACGCGTTGTCGACGGATCCTGCGGCGCTTGCTCCTTCTCTATGCGTGATGCGGTATCAGTGGTCTGTGGCTGGGGTCGTCGGGCCGGGGCGGCTGAACACCGGCTCGATGACGTCCTCGACACGGTCCCGGTCGGCCGCCAGGTTCCACAGCCGGTCGGCGAGGTCGGAGGGCGCGATGACCGGTGTCGCGGCGCCGCCGCCGGTGCGTGCCTGGGATTCGCGGTGCGCGGGGCTGCCTTCGATGAGCGCGCCGATGAGCAGCGCCCCCGCGTAGACGCCTGAGTCCCGGGCTGCGGCGTTCAGGGTGTGGATGTAGCCGCGGAGCCCCGGCAGGGCGACGCTCGGCGCGGCGTAGCGTCCCGTCGGGTACTTCGCCGCCGCGCCCATGGCGAACAGCAACGCGCCGTCGCCGCGCTCCCTCATGCCCGGCAGCAGGCGGTTGACCAGGGCGATCGGCGTCAGCACGTAGAGGTCGAGGACGGCTGCGGCGGTGCGGGTGTCGATGTCGAGCGGGCTCACGCTCGGCCCGGCCGGGGTCGGGCTGTGTTCGAGGACGTCGATGGCACCGAACCGGTCCTCGATCTCGTCGGCGGCGCGCAGTGCCTCGGCCGGGTCCGCTATGTCGGCCTGGAAACCGGCGGCCTCGAGACCGTCCGCTGACAGAGCGCCGACCATGGCGTCCAGCGCCTCGCGGCGGCGCGCCACCAGTGCCACCCGGAACCCTTCACCGCCGAAGCGGCGGGCCACGGCCAGGCCCAGGGCTGGTCCCGCGCCGTAGATCGCGATCGTCTTCATGGCATGCCTCCACAGTTCGTTCGCCAAGGAAATTGAGGAGACCCTCAACTTAACTCGATGCACTGTAGCGAAAGTTGATGGCCCCCTCAAGATAGATAGAATCGACGCATGAGCGGTACGACCACCTCGGGCGACCGGCGCCCGCTACGCCAGGACGCGGTGCGCAATCGTGAGCGGCTCATCGTCGCCGCGCGGGACACGTTCCACCGCTCGGGTCTCGACGCGCCGCTGGAGGAGATCGCCCGCCAGGCGGGCGTGTCGGCGGGGACCCTCTACAACCGTTTCGCGAGCCGCGGCGAACTGGTCGATGCCGCGCTGGGGCCGGTCGTGGAGCGCTCTGTCGAGATCGCCGAGCGTGCGTCGCGGGCCGAGGATCCCTGGGACGGCTTCGTCACGTTCATGGAGCAGACGTGCGAGCTGTTGGCGGCTGAACGCGGCTATACGGACGTCTACCGGACGCGGCTGGCCGACACGCCGGTCATCGACGCGGCCCGGAAGCGTATGGGCGTCTTCAAAGCGCAGATCATGGCCCGGGCCAAGGCTGCGGGGGCTCTGCGGGACGACGTCGAAACCACCGACATCATCATGGCGTTCTGGGGAATCTCCGCCATCGCCGAGTCCACCCGCGATACGGCCCCCGACGCGTGGCGCCGCCATCTCGCGCTCGTCCTCGACGGCTTGCGTGCCGATGCGGCGCATCCGCTGCCGGCGACTGCGCTGAGCACCAGAGCACTGATTCGCTGAACCCCTGTCCGCGGTGTCGGTCTGGTGGTAGGACGGTGCTATGACGACAACGGGGGAAGAACGTCCGACGCTGATGACGCGGCTGGCCGCCATGCTGCGCGGCGAGGTCGCGGCCACGACCATCGAGGCGTACCGGCGCGCGGGCGCCTGGGCGTACGGGGAGATGGCCGCCGCCGATGCGGCGCGTGCCGAGACCGCGGCCTCCGGGGCCGATCTGTGGTCCATTCCGGTCGGCCGCTCCAGTCAGCTGCTGTGCACGTGGAACGCCTTCGCGTTGCAGACGCTCGGCGATGCGCTGGTGGAGGCCGACTACCGGGCCGACCCCCGTACGGTCGGCTATCTGCCGGAGGTCACCGCCGAGCAGACCGCGGCGTTCCTCGGCCAGGTCGAGTCCTGGCTCGCCGCGGCGCGGCGCGGGGCGGCCGATCCCGGATTCGACATCTCGACGCAGGTGGCGCTGCCGGCGCCGCTGCCGGAATGGGTCGAGGCCGAGCCGTGCCCGCGTGCGCATCTGGACGCGATGCTGGCCGCCGCCCGCGCGATGCGGGCCCGCGCCGAGGCCGCGATCGCCGACTTCCAGCGCGGCGGCACCCCGGCCGAGCGCGAGAAGACCGCGGGGAAGCTCGCCGGATTGGCCGCCGACGCCGGAGCCGTCCTGTCCTACGCCGAGTCGCTGTGGTCGCCGACCGCCGACCAGCAGATCCACGAGCGCGTGGAGAACTCCCTCAGGCGCGCGATCGACGGCTACTACACGCTCGGCCAGCTGCTGGCCATGCCCGCGCTGGCAGAGCGCCCCACGCCCGACGGCCTGCACCCGACCGGAGTGAACCTGCCCCTCCCCCGCCAGGCGGGCTTCGATCCGTGGTGCCTCACCGACCAGGCCACCCGCGCCAAGTGGCAACAGGACCCCGCCGCACGCCGGGCCATCGACTCGCTGTGGCGCTACGACCCCGACCCGGCCACGACCTTGGCGATCCAGAGCCAGATCGACGGCGCCGTCGCGGCCGGCGCCATCGTGCCCGGCAGGATGCCCGACGGCTCGAAGATCGGGCACTACTTCTGCTGCCCGTGGTCGTCGGTGTACTTGGTGCGCGGTCCGGTCGTCATCGACGGCGTCATGCTGCGGCCCATGCAGCAGTTCACCTTCGACGTCTCCGCCGAGGAGGTGTTGGAAGGCGGTGAGTTCGAGAGGCGGCTGCTGATCGGACCGTTCCACAAGACGTCGAAGGTCGACTACTGCGATCCGGCCGGCGGCGGTCACGACGACGACTGAGGTGCTGGCGGGTCAGCGGGGAGGGCGCACCTTGTAGAGGTGCATGGCGCCGTCGTGCTCCGCGGCGAGTTCCTGGTCGGGCGGGGCGCCCTTGACCGCGTAGATCGTCGTGCCGACGGGAACGAAGGTGGCGTCACCGTCCTGCAGCCGGTAGGCGGGGTCGATCTGCGTCGGGCCGGACAGCGTGCAGGCGATGCGGCCGACACCCGCGCCCAGGTCTGTCTGCTTGACGGGGGTGCTGTCCATGGACAGATATTCACGGCCGTCGAACCGCAGCGCGTCCACGTAGTCGACCATCACGTCGTGGACGTCGCCGTGCGCGTCCGGTGTCGGCCTGAACCGGGAGGGACAGCTATGGCCGCCGACCATTGGCGTCGCTGAAGCCGATGCCCGGGACGCGGAGGGCCCACCGGATCCTGCCGTCGGCCCCCGCTGCGGTTCGGATGCGCAGCCGGAAATTCCGATCACGGCGGCCGCCGCGACCCACAAGGTTTGCCGGGCCATCGCTCCTCCAGGCAGGTGTCTGAACTCTGACTGAGCTCTGGCCTGCTTGGACGTTGCGCGCCGATCGGAGGTTCCCCTCGGCCCCGCACGCGACCCGCTCCCTCTGTCGCGGCTGCGCGAGTGGCGCGGTGCCCCGTCGTGGGCGAGGGTGGAGTGAGCCGGCCGGCGGCGGCGTTATGTGGGAGGTGAGCCCGACGTGGACGAGGACCTTGCCCGTTTCCAGCACCCTCGCTTCGCACGCTTCTACATGGACGTCTCCATCGCGGCGGAGCGGCGCGGAACTGCCGAGCATCGTCGGCGCCTGTTGGCCGGGCTCAGCGGGCGTGTCGTGGAGGTCGGTGCGGGGAACGGGTTGAACTTCGCGTACTACCCGCCGGGAGTGGCCGAGGTCGTCGCGGTCGAGCCCGAGGCGGTTCTGCGGGCGGCTGCCGAGCGGGCCGCCGCTGACGCGCCGGTTCCGGTGGTGGTCGTGGCCGGCCATGCCGACGCTCTGCCGCTTGACGGAGCGTCGGTCGATGCCGTCGTGCTGTCGCTGGTGCTGTGCTCGGTTCCGCACCCGATGCATGCGCTGGACGAGGTGTGGCGGGTACTGCGGCCCGGGGGTCAGGTTCGCTTCTACGAGCACGTGCGTTCCAGGTCGAGGGTCGTCGGCCTGCTGCAGGACGTGATCACTCCCGTCTGGAAGCGGCAGGCTGCGGGGTGCCACCCGAATCGGGACACGCTGTCGGTGCTCCGGTCGGCCGGCTTCCGCGTCGAGACGGTCGAGGACTTCGGGTTCGCGCCGACCGCGTGGTCGCCGCCGCTGCGCCACATCCTGGGCACCGCCGTCAAGCCCTGATCGGCCGGGTCGAAGGACCCTGAAGCGCGCCTGCGAACGGCTCTGTCCGCACATCATGCTCCGGAGAACCATATGGATCAGAGCACGGAGTAAAGCCGCCGCCCGCGGACGACCGGCCCGCACGGGGTGCGGTTCCGGATGAGCCGACCGTGGGAGCAACGATGGCGACCGAGACACTCGCACCAGACCTGGTGGACTATGCCGAAGCAACCGGGTTGCCGGATCATGCGACCCTCTACGAACGCCTGACGGCTGGTCACCGGGGGCTCATCGACCCGGCCGAGCAGCGGCGGCTCCGCACGGCGAAGATCCTGGTGGCCGGCTGCGGATCGATCGGCGGAGCGGTCGTGGAGCCGCTGATCCGAATGGGCGCCGAACGCCTGCTGCTGGCCGATGCCGACGACTACGAGCTGCGCGACCTCAACCGGAGACACGCCGGGCTGGAGGACGTCGGGCAGAACAAGGCCGCGGTGCTCGCCGTGTGGGCCGCCGGAGTCAATCCCTACGCGCACGTCGAGGTCCAGGTCGCCGGCGTAACCGAGGAAACCGTGGCCGACGTGGTCGCCGGCTGCTCGGTGGTGATCGACGGCATGGACGTCACCGCGCCGGAGGCGTTGCGCGCCAAATTCGCGCTGCACCGGCAGGCCCGACAGGCCGGCGTCCCGGTCGTCAGCGGATACGACATCGCCGGTGTTCAGCTGGTCCTGGTCTACGACTATCGCCGCGCAGGCCCCGTGTTCGACGGCAAGATCACCGAGGCGGACCTTCCGGATCTTCAGCCGATGGGCTTCCTGTCTCGGGTGCTGCCGCTGCGAGCTCTGCCGGTGGGAATCGGAGACGAGCCCTTCCCGCAAGTGGCGTACAACGCCCACCTGTTCGGCGTGATCGCCTCGCAGCTGGTACTGGATCTGCTGGCCGAACGCCCGGTCCGTCGGCAAATCCTGGTGGACGATCACGACCACGACACCGTCCACGTGCAGAACCACGTCCAAGGAGGCACGCTGTCATGAGCGAACCGTACGAAGCCGTCTGGGACATCGACGAACTCGACTACCCGGCCGGCGGCACCAACGACGAGATCCTGCGCTTCATCCTGCGCTACGCGGTCTTGGCCCCCTCAGGACACAACGGCCAGCCGTGGAGCTTCCACCTCGAAGACGGCGTGCTGCACGTGCGCGCCGATCGCACCCGGGCGCTGCCCACCGTCGACCCCGACGACCGCGAACTGCTCATCGCGTGCGCCGCCACCGTCCACCTCGCCACGCTGGCTCTGGAACACTTCGGCCACTATCCCGGCGTCCGGCTCCTGCCCGACGACACGGACCCGGACCTGCTGGCCGTGATCGCGCCCGGCGCCCGCGGCCCGATGCCCGCCTCGCGCGAGCTGTTCGACGCCATCGTCCACCGGCGCAGCAACCGCGCCCCGTACCTCGACGTGCCGCCGTCCGACGAGGAGCTGGCGCGGCTGCGCGGCGCCGCGGCCGCGCACGGCGCGTGGCTCCACCCGATCACCGAGCCGGACCGGATCGCCGCGGCGGCGGACCTGATCGCCGACGGGGACCGGATCAGGTGGCGGGAGCCGGTGTTCCGGGCCGAACTGGCCCGGCGGCTCATCCCCAACCGCGGCGAGCGCCGCGACGGCATACCCGGCTACGCCTTCGGCGTCCCCGGCGTCCTGGCCCCGCTCGCGCCGCTGCTGGTGCGGCACGTGGACCTCGGCCGCGCGTGTGCCGCCTCCGATCGCAAACTCACCCAGGCCACGCCGGCGCTGGCCGTCATCGGCACCGACACCGACGAACCGATCGCGTGGCTGCACGCCGGCCTGGCTTTGTCGCACGTGCTGCTGCGCGCCACCGCCGACCAGCTGGCCACCTCGTTCATGTCGCAGGCCATCGAGGTCCCCGAGCTTCGTCCCCGGCTGGCCGAGCTGCTCGGGCACTCCGGCTACCCGCAGTTGCTGCTGCGTGTCGGCTACCCGACGCGCGATGCCCGGCCGGCGCCGCGGCGGGACGTCGCCACCGTCCTGGCCGGGACCTCGGTCAGGACGGTGGCGACGAGCCGGGCGAGGAGCGCGGTGCGGGCCGTGAGCGGGAGCCGGGGATGAACCAGGTCTACCGCGCACGCACCGCCGGAACGGCCGCGCTGCCGGCCTGCCGAGAGCGGAGCCTGCTCAGGCCTTCGCCCGCGACCGGTAGTGCTCGCGCCAGATGAGTCGGTAGACGGGGATGTACCGGGGCACCGAGCGCAAGCCCGGGATCAGCGGCAGGAACAGCAGGACCGCGCCGACGAGGCCCATGGTGCCCCAGACGAGCGCGTCGCCGTTGCCGGAGGTCTTGTACGGCGAGATCTGGTACCAGAACGTGTACGGCGCCAGCCAGACCTGGCCGGGGAAGTTGCCGACCTCGTTCATCATGCCCCACTGGTCGCCGGCAAGATGCTGGGTCTGGGCCTGTGCGGACATGTCGCCGCCGTCGGCCAGGAACAGCAGGGGCAGGGTGTAGTCGGAGTGGTAGAAGCCGGTCTCCGACAGCAGCTGCCCTTCCAGCGAGCCGGACTGCGCCTGGCGGGTCAGCTGGCCCAGCATCGTCGGGACCGGGCCGTAGTCGCCGGCGGGGACCTTGGCCGGGTCGCCGTCGGCCTTGGTCAGCGCGTCGGAGTAGGCGCCGGTCCATCCCGACTGCTGGTCGGCGCTCGCGGACTTCCAGGTGCTGATCGCGGCGGTGACGTCAGGGCTCTGCGGCGCGGCCGCCAGCGGGGTGAGGACGAAGGCCTCGGCGGTGTCGATCGGATGCGTGACGCCGACGGCCCGGGCCAGGGCCAGCGGGCCGAGCTTCTGGCCGTCGCCGGCGGTGTTGTAGGGCGGGCCGTAGCCGGCGGTGTCGCTGGAGCCGTCGAGTTCGGCCAGCGCGGTGGTGGTGAAGTCGCCCGGGTCGGCCTGGGACCAGGAGGCGATGGTCATCGGCTTCACGTCGGGCGAGGAGAAGGCGGCGGCCAGCACCACGGTCAGCACCACGACCGCGACCAGGGCCAGGACGAATTCCTTGACGAGGTCGTAGGGGCGTGAGCCGAACGAGTACGGATCGGGTTCGGTCTGCGGGCGGCGGGGACGCAGGCGGCTGATCATGCGTGCACCTCCGGGGCGTCGGCCGCCGGGGCGCCGGGCAGCGGCAGCGGGGGCACCACGCCGCGGCGGCGGACCAGCACGATGTGCCAGACCACGATGACCGACACCACCAGCGGCAGCAGCGCCACGTGCCAGATGAGCATCTGGCCGAAGTCCATGGTGTTGAAGTAGGCGCCGACGCCGATCGAGTTGAGGCCGTCCTTGGCCTGGGTGGCGATCCACTGGGAGTCGAAGTTCTGCTGGATCAGGTAGCCGGTCAGCGCGGTGAACGCCGAGCAGCCCAGGGCGATGACCCCGGTGATCCAGGTCATGACGCGCTTGCCGCGCCAGGCCGCCATGAAGAACTTGGCGATCAGGTGGATGGACATGAACGTCATGAACAGCTCCACCGACCACAGGTGCAGGCTGTTGACGAAGTGGCCGGTGCCGGACACGTGCCACCAGGCCGCGCCCTTGAGCGCCAGGACCGTGCCGGTGCCGACGACGGTGAGGAACGCCGTCAGGGTCAGGACCCCGAAGACGTAGATCCACGAGGCGACGTAGGAGGGCTGGGTGTCCGGAAGGAGCTGCTCCGGCGGCATCTTGTCGAAGATGCCGCGGCGCAGGGCGCCGGTCCAGCCTCCGGCGTCCGGGCCGGACTGCGGATCGGACTGCGGATCGGGACGCGTCGTGGCGTCCAGGAGCTCGCCGGTCATCGGCCGTCACGCCCCTTCGGCTTCGGGAACGGCAGGAACAACGCCAGCACGAACACCACCGCGATCACCGCGATCACGACGACGTTGGCGACGGAGATCTGGACGAAGCCCCAGTGCAGATAGTGGCCCTGGCCGTTGAGGTTCACCGGCGGGGCGAAGGCGGGACGGGGGACGGTGGCGGGTGCTGCGGCGAGAGCGGTGGTCACGTCGGTCCTCATCGGATGCGGGCCGCCCGGGGGCGGAATGGCAGGGGACGCCCCGGACCGGTGGTCCGGGGCGGTGAAGACGGCCGTCGCCGCGAGAGTCTGATGAAACAAAACACCCATGTCAACACCATGGCTGTAAACAGTGATACCAGGGACGTATCCGACCTTCCGTAGTACGCGCCGCCCCGTAGCGGGATGCTGATGTCAGACTGCTGATGATGCGCGGCTGAAGCGGATCAGCGGCGCGTCCGGCGGCGTATGTCTACGATCCCTGACGTAGTGGGCGGAACTGGCGTTCCGGTGCGGCCCGGCCGGCCGCGGCCGCCACGCCGGACCGGCGTCGTCCGCGGGCGGCGGATCACGTCCCGCGGCGATCTAGGCTGGTTTCGTGAACGTAGCGGCCGGGACCGAAGCCGGCATCCGGATCCTGGTCGTCGAGGACGACGCGGGGATCGCCCAGTCACTGGTGCGCGGGCTGGCCCGGGCCGGTTACACCGTCGACACCGCGGCCACCGGCGCCGACGCGCTCGCCGCGCCGCCGGCCGACGTGGTGCTGCTCGACCTGGGGCTGCCGGACCTGGACGGCGTCGAGGTGTGCCGCACGCTGCGCCGCCGGGGCGACGCGGCGATCATCGCCGTCACCGCCCGCAGCGAGGAGCGCGACCGGGTGGCCACCCTGGACTCCGGCGCCGACGACTACCTCGTCAAGCCGTTCGGGCTGGCCGAGCTGCTGGCCCGGGTCCGCGCGGTGCTGCGGCGGGTCCGGCCCTCCGGTCCGGGTCTTTACGTGCACGGGCCGCTGACCGTCGATCCGCGCACCCGCCGGGTGACCGTCTCCGGCGCCGAGGTCACGCTGACGCCGAAGGAGTTCGACATCATCGAGTGCCTGGCCACCGACCCCGGCCGCGTGGTGTCCCGCCAGGAGCTGCTGGAGCGGGCCTGGGACGCGAACTGGTACGGCCCCACCAAGGTCCTGGACGTGCACATCGCCGCGCTGCGCCGCAAGCTCGGCGTCGAGGGCCTGGTCGAGACGGTGTACGGACGCGGTTTCCGGCTGGGGACGGCCCCGCAGACTCCGGCGGCGCCGCCCGCGCCGCCGCGGGGCTGAGCACCGTGTCCCGGCGCATCGCCCTGGCCTTCGCGGCCCTGATCACGATCTTGCTGGTGGCCGCCGTGATCCCGCTGGGCGCGGCCATGCAGTCGCGCGAGGAGGAGTCGTTCCGGTTCACCGCCGTCTCGGCCGCGCGCCAGCTGACCGCGGCGGCCGAGGAGACCCTGGCCGACCACCATCCCCCGGACGCGATGAACCAGGCGGTGGCCGAGGCCGCCCGGCGCGGCGACTGCGCGGCGGTGTACGACGCCAAGGGCGTGCAGGTCGCCGCCACCGTGTGCGCGGCCGCGGGCGACCCGGCCGCCGTCGCCCTGGCCGGGCGGGCGATGGCGCAGCGGACCCAGATGATCGAGCGGGGCGACGACTGGCTGCGGACCGCCATCCCGGTCGGCGACAACGGGGACGCCGGGGTCGTGGTGCTGGCCCGCTCGGCGGATCCGCTCGACGACCGGGTCGGGGCGATGTGGACCTGGCTGGCGCTGACCGCGGCCGGATGCCTGGCGCTCGGAGTGGCGCTGGCGGTCGGGCTGGCGCGCTGGGTGGGGCGGCCGCTGCGC
>JABFXP010000907.1 GCA_013361685.1 Catenulispora sp. | reverse complement strand
TTTGGTCACCTCAAGCGGGCCGTCACCCGTCCGCGGCTTCATCGCCGCCATGCTCGTTCCCCTTCCTAGGAGCCAGCTCTCAACCAAGTCATTATCCCGCACACAGCCCGGATGGGTTCCGGTGTCGCTTCGGGAGGCGCGACTGAGTAGCTTCGTCAGCGTCTGCAAACAGTTCTACCGGACGCGACCAACACTGGTACATGCCTGAGAGCCGATGAGGCGGAGAGTGGGACTCCCTATGTCCGACAGCGTTGTCTACGACGTCACCGAGGGTGTCGGCACCATCACCCTGAATCGCCCGGACGCCATGAACTCGCTCGACAGTGCGACGAAGAGCGCGCTGCGGGACACGGCGGTGGAAGCCGCCGGGGACGACTCCGTTCGCGTGATCGTGGTGCGCGGAACCGGCCGGGCGTTTTGCGTCGGACAGGACCTGAAGGAGCACGCGGCTTCCCTGGAGGCCGGGAACGGGCTGTCGAACACCGTGGCGGAGCACTACAACCCGCTGCTGCGGGCGCTGGTCTCGGCGCCCAAGCCGGTGATCGCGGCGGTGAACGGCGTGGCGGCCGGGGCCGGGGCCGCCCTGGCGTTCGCCGCCGACCTGCGGATCGCCTCGGACAAGGCGGCGTTCAACCTGGCCTTCGCCAACATCGGCCTGACCGCCGACTCCGGCGCCTCCTGGACGCTGCCGCGGCTGGTCGGCCCGGCCAAGGCGATCGAGCTGCTGATGCTGCCGGAGACCATCGGGATCGACCAGGCGGCCGCGCTCGGCCTGGTGCACCGCGTGGTGCCGGCCGCGGAGCTGGACGCGGCGGTCGGGGAGCTGGCGGCCCGGATGGCCGCGGGGCCGACGGCGGCGTACGCGGCGCTCAAGCGCGCGGTCGACTTCGGGCAGGCGCACACGCTGGACGAGACCCTGGACCTGGAGGCGGAGCTGCAGGACGCGTGCGCCGCCACCGAGGACCACCAGAACGCGGTGCGCGCCTTCCTGGCGAAGGAGAAGCCGACGTTTGTCGGACACTGAGCCGTCGGACACTGAGCCGTCGGACGCTGAGCCGTCGGACGTCTGGACGCCCGGGCTCCAGTGCGCCGGGCACGCGGCGTCCGTCACCGCACCGGGCGAACGGCGGGCTGACGGAACGACGACATGACCAGATGACGAAGGCCGGTCGGGATCGACCGGCCTGCAGGTTTCGGCGCCGCCGGGCGTCGGCGGCTGTCCGCCTACTGTTCCGGATCGGTCGGCCGGTACCAGGCCGACAGCGGGTTCTCCCCCTCGCCGCCTTGTCCCCCGGCGTTCTCCGCCTCCGGCGCGGGGCCGAAGCCGGGTCCGAAGCCGGGCTCGGCCGTCACGGTGGCCGCACCCGCCGCGGCACCCGCCGCCCCGGGCTCCCCGGGCACCGCGTCCTGCGTCCGCGCCACCGGCTCGTAGCTGACGCCCTCGCCGAACCGCTCGCCGGCGGCCTGCTGCGTCAGCTCGGCGATCAGCCGGTCCCGGTGGTCGATCTCGGCCGCGAGCCGGTCGAGCAGGCGGTCCACCTGGTCCATCCGGTAGCCGCGGAACCCGACCACGAAGCGGGCGCCGTCGATGTCGGGTTTGCCCAGCTGCCGGTCGTCCGCCAGCACCGGTTCCGGGCGGTCCTGGCGCGGGTCGTCCAGACCCCCGCCGCGACCGGCCGCCACCCACGCGATCGCCCCGAACACCGCCGCCACGACGAGAAACTGGAAGTACAGCACGCGCACATCGTGCCACGTCCGGCGGCGCGCCGACGAGGTTAGGCTGATCTCCATGTCATCGAACGCGGACGGCGCTTTCGGCCCGGCTCCCGAACCGGCGCCGGCCCCGCAGGGCACACTGCGTCTGGGCCCTTATGAATACGCCCCCCACCAGCGGCTGGTGATGGCGATCGTGAACCGCACCCCGGATTCCTTCTACGACCGGGGCGCCACCTTCACCGACGCGGCCGCGCTGGACCGGGTGGAGAGCGCGCTGGCCGAAGGCGCGGACCTGATCGACGTCGGCGGGGTGAAGGCCGGTCCCGGCGACGTCGTCGACCTCGCCGAGGAGCTGCGCCGGGTGGTGCCGTTCGTGGCGGAGGTGCGCAAGCGGTTCCCGGAGGCCGTCATCTCGGTGGACACCTGGCGCGCCGAGGTCGGCGACGCGGTCTGCGCCGAGGGCGCCGACGTGCTCAACGACGCGTGGGGCGGCTGGGACCCGCGGCTGGCCGAGGTGGCCGCCCGGCACCGCGCGGCCCTGGTGTGCACGCACGCCGGCGGCGTCGAGCCGCGCACCCGGCCGCACCGGATCGGCTACCCGGACGTGATGGCCGACATCCTGGCCCGCACCGTGCACGGCGAGGCCGAGCGCGCGGCCGCGCTGGGCGTTCCGCGCGAGCGGATCCTGATCGACCCCGGCCACGACTTCGGCAAGAACACCCGGCACTCGCTGGAGGCCACGCGGCGGCTGGCGGAGATGACCGCGACCGGCTGGCCGGTCCTGGTGTCGCTGTCGAACAAGGACTTCGTCGGGGAGACCCTGGACCGGCCGGTCAAGGAGCGGCTGATCGGGACGCTGGCCACCACCGCGGTGTCGGCGTGGCTGGGGGCGCGGGTGTACCGGGTGCACGAGGTGGGCCAGACGCGGCAGGTGCTGGACATGGTCTCGGCGATCCAGGGGCACCGCGAGCCGGCGGCGGCCAAGCGCGGGCTGGCCTGACAAGGCCGCCATTCCCGCCTTCACTGTCAGATAGTTGATAGTTACCGCCCTGGCCGGGAGACCGAATCGTTATGACGATTCGTCAAAAACAAGGTCCGTACACCGTTTAGGCTGATCGGCGGCGTCACCGCTCCTGGGGGGAATCCACGGGGAAAGCGCGCGCCGCCGCACGGGCGGCGGCGCCACGGGGCGCTGTCACCGTCTCGGCCGAAAGAACACAGATACACATGGCCCACTTCAGCCTGCGCAAGCCGCTCGCGCTCGCCGCCGTCCTCGCCACCTCCGTCGGGGCCGCGCTGGCCGCCTCCGGCCCGGCCGGCGCCACCACCTACGGCAGCACCGGCAGCCCGGTCACCGTCACCGCGGACGGGGCGATCAACGTCGTCGGCGGCGGCAAGGTCGGCCTGCCGGCCGGCGCCCACGACGTGTCCTGGGCCGGGCAGGCCGGCCGGTTCGCGTTCATCGGCGCGGACAACGGCATCTACACGGCCGACTACAACGGCGGCGGCATCATCAAGATCGCGCAGGGCGTGAACCCCTCGCACACCGTCTGGGACTCCTCGAGCCTGGCCGTCTACTGGACCGAGGGCACCGGCACCGCCGCCCGGATCGTCTGGGTGCACGGCAGCGGCTGGGAGGGCGGCGCGGCGAAGCCGGCCCCCGCGATCGAGAACGCGCCGGCCGGCCTGGGCCTGAGCAACGCCGACGTGGCCGCCGACTACAGCACCTCAATGGTCTTCCAGACCACCGACGCGGCCGGCAACACCGGCGTCTCGGTGGCCTCCTACACCGCGCAGGGCCAGCAGGTCGTGACCGAGATCGTCGCGCCGGGCCAGGCCGAGACCGGCGGCGCGACGCCGACCATCGCGCCGGACGGGAAGACCGTGGTGTTCGTGCGCGCCGACGCCGACGGCGTCAAGCAGCTGTTCGCCGCCGTCAAGACCGGCGACGCCGCCTGGGGCGAGGCGAAGCAGATCACCACCGGCACCGGCGACCACACCGGCCCGGTCTTCGAGGCCGACGGCCAGACCGTGGCGTATCAGGGCGTGGACGGCACCTACCAGGTGCCGGCGGCCGGCGGCGCCGAGACCAAGATCTCGGACCTGACCGGCGGCCTGGCGGTCCGCACCGACAACCGCGGCGTCGTGAACCGGCTCGGCGGCTTCGACCGCTTCGAGACCGCGGCGAAGGTCTCGCAGGTCTCCTTCCGGAACAACGGCGACACCGCCGACCACCGCGCGCAGGCGCAGGCCGTCGTGCTGACCCGCTCGGACCAGTTCGCCGACGCCCTCGGCGGCGCCGCGCTGGCCGCGCACAAGAACGCGCCGCTGCTGCTCACCGAGACCGCCTCGCTGAACGGCTGGAGCAGCCGGGAGATCCAGCGGGTGCTGCCCGCCGGCGGCACCGTCTACGTGCTCGGCGGCGACCGGGCGGTCTCCCCGGACGTCGTGAACCAGCTGGGCCGCCTGGGCTACCACGTGCAGCGGATCGGCGGCGCCGACCGCTTCGAGACGGCCGTGGACATGGCGAACGTCTACGCCCCGGACGCCACGCAGGTCCTGGCGGCCACCGGCATGAACTTCCCGGACGCGCTGTCGGCCGGCGCCGCGGCGGCGAACTTCGACGGCATGGCCGTGGTCCTCACCGAGGACACCGTGCTGCCGGCGACGACCCGCGGCTACATCGCCGGGCGCATCGCCGACGGTCGGCTGCAGTACCTCGGCGCCGTCGGGGGCCAGGCGGACAAGGCCCTGGGCACCGCGTGGGGCGGCTATGAGAACCTCGGCGGGGCCGACCGCTACGCCACGTCCTACAACGTCGCCTCGCACCTGTGGACCGGCTTCACCGCGGTCGGCGTGGCCACCGGCGTGAACTGGCCGGACTCGCTGGCCGGCGGCGCCTTGATGGGCCGCGAGGGCGGCCCGCTGGTGCTGGTCGACCCGAACTACGGCATCAACCTGCAGGAGTACCAGCTTTTCGACGCCAACCGCGGCTCGGACAACTGGGGCTTCGTGTTCGGCGGCGAGCAGGCGCTCCCGGCGCGCGTCGACAGCCAGCTGGCCGCCGCGATCGACACCGCGACCGGCAGCGCGCACTACACCGGCGCGGGCAGCCAGGCGCAGCTGTCGACCCCGAACCTGACCACGAAGTAGCCCAGGGGCCGGACAGACGGAACGGCCGCCGGAGCGATGGCTCCGGCGGCCGTTCCGCGTCCTCGCCTGCCTTGCCGGGCTGGCGGCGCTCCGCCGGCGGACTACCGGTGCAGGGCGCGGTCCCCGGGCTTGCCCATGATCGCGACCGCCTCGTCCGGGTCGTCGACCAGGTGGATCAGGTCCAGGTCCTTGGCGGCGATCTTCCCGGCCGGGGCCATGGAGTCCCGGATCCAGTCCACGAGCCCGCCCCAGAAGGACCGGCCGACCAGCACCACCGGGAACGACGTCACCTTGTGCGTCTGGACCAGGGTCAGGGCTTCGAAGAGCTCGTCCATGGTGCCGAAGCCGCCGGGCAGGACCACGAAGCCCTGCGAGTACTTCAGGAACATGGTCTTGCGGACGAAGAAGTACCGGAAGTTGATGCCCTGGTCGATGTAGCTGTTCAGGGACTGCTCGAAGGGCAGCTCGATGCCCAGGCCGATGGAGCGGCCGCCGGCGTCGAAGGCGCCCTTGTTCGCCGCCTCCATGGCGCCCGGGCCGCCGCCGGTGATGACGGTCCAGCCCGCGGTCGCCAGCCCCCGGCCGATCTGCTCGCCGGTCAGGTACTCCGGGGAGCCGGTCGGGGTGCGCGCGGAGCCGAAGACGGTGATCGCCGGACCGGTGCGGGCCAGCGAGTCGAAGCCCTCGACGAACTCGCCCTGGATGCGGAGCACCCGCCAGGGGTCCTCGTCCTTCCAGTCCTTGCCGTAGGCGTGGTCCAGCAGCTTCTGGTCCGCCGTGGCCGCCGGCAGCTGCTCCTGCCCGCGCCGCCGGATGACCGCGCCGACGAACCGCTCGGTCAGCTTGCTCGCGTTGCCCTGTCCGCTACCCGTCCCTTGGCTCATATCGGCACACTACTCGCCGGGCCCGCCGGGCGGATGACGCGGTGGCGACGACGGGACGACCGCCGCTACGACTGCGGCTTAACGGGATCCAGGTGCTCGCTGAGCCAGCCGTAGGCCTGCGGCAGCCACTGCTTCCACACCTCGGTGTTGTGCGAGCCGTGCTCCTTGCGCAGCACGTCCACCACGTCCGGCGCGGCTTGCTGCAACGACAGTGCGTCGGTGAGCACGCTCCCGCTGGCGTCCTCGGCCGAGGCCGCGGCCAGCAGCGCCACCGGCGGGTTCGGCTTGTGGTTGCGCAACACCCACAGCGTGGAGTTCCGGTTCGCGAAGTCCGGGCCGTACTTGCCGACGTAGCCGCCGGGCCGCACGTCGCCGCTCATCTGCACCGCGGCGCTGAAGTCCTGCGGGTACTGCACCAGCAGCTTGCCCGCGCACAGGCCGCCCTCGGAGTAGCCCATCATCCCCCAGCCGGAGCGGTCGGTGGTGACCCGGAAGGTGCGCTCCAGCATCGTCCGCACGTCGTCGGCGATGTAGGTGGCCACCTGCGGGCCGTTCGGGATGTCGGTGCAGTCGGTGTTCACGCCCTTGATCGGGGAGATGTTCACCGCGGCCAGCACGAACGGGGTGGAGGCCTTCTGCTGCACCAGCCGGGCCAGCTCCTTCTGCCCGGCCATGTTGCCGAACCAGGTCTGCGGGCTGCCGGGGTAGCCGGGGAACAGCATGACCACCGGGAAGTTGGTCTTCGCATACGCCGGGTCGGAGTACTGCGGCGGCAGCCAGACCATCACGTCGTTCTGCCCGCCGAGGCCGGACTTCGGGCCGGTGAAACTGGTCACCAGCGCGTCGTCGCCGTACTTGTCGAACCTCTGGTCCGGGCCGGCCGGCCGGTCGCGCGGCACCACCGGCACCACCGTGCCGCGGCCGCCCTGGGCGTCGCCGCCGGGGCCGGGCGTCACGTCCAGGCCCGGAGTCGGGACGCCGTCGGCCACGACCTTGTTGTCGTGGATTATCACGCCCGGGCTGCCGGTGTCGCCGAGCAGGTCGTCCCAGGAGGCGTAGAGCCCGTAGTAGTTGTTGACCAGCACCCCGAACAGCAGGATCGCCAGGACCTGGCTCACGCCGATCATCGACAGCCGGGACAGCGCGCGCACCGGCCGGGGACCGCGGACGCGGTTCCACAGCAGATAGGTGCCGACGGGCCCGGCGACGGCGAGGAAGATCGCCGTCAACATCATCGGCCAACCGGTCGGGCTCATGGGAGATTCGGACCTCTCGCGACTTTCTGGTGTCTACGCGGCGCGGGATTCGCCTGCCCCTGATCTCATGGGGTTGCTCCGCCGCCGGTAAGACGCCACCGGGGCCCGACCGGTTGCCTCCGGCGCGCACCCGCTGTCCGGGCGCGCGCCGCACGGTGTCGTCAGGTCACGGCGCGGAGCCGAGCCAGCTTCTCATCCGCTCCGCACATCGGACAACTTGCCCCAGGTCCACTGATTCGTCCGGTTTGTGCGCGAGGGCTCCGTCCCCGGGTCCGTAGTTCACCCCGGGGATGCCGAGCCCGGCGAACCGCGCCACGTCGGTCCAGCCGAACTTGGCCGTGGGCCGGGCGTCCATCCCGGCCATGACGGCGTCGACGAACTCGGCGGCCAGCGGCAGATGGAGCCCGGGGCGGGCGGCCGGGGCGGAGTCGGCGAGCTCGATCTCCGCGTCCAGGCCGGCGAAGACCTCGCGGACGTGGCGTTCGGCGTCCGCCTCGTCGCGGTCCGGGGCGAAGCGGAAGTTGACCAGGATCGAGCACTCGTCCGGGATGACGTTGCCGGCGACGCCGCCGGAGACGCCGACGGCGTTCAGCCCCTCACGGAACTCCAGGCCCTCGACCTCGACCCGGCGCGGCTGGTACTCGGCCAGCCGCCGCAGGGCCCGGCCGGCCTTGTGGATCGCGTTGTCCCCGAGCCAGGAGCGCGCCGAGTGCGCCCGGGCGCCGCGGAAGGTCAGCCGGACGCGCATCGTGCCCTGGCAGCCGCCCTCGACGACGTTGTTGCTGGGCTCCAGCAGCACCGCGAAGTCGGCGGCGAACCACTCCGGCCGGGTGCGGATGAGCCGGCCCAGGCTGTTGCGCTCGGCCTCGACCTCCTCGCACTCGTAGAAGACGTAGGTCACGTCGCGGTTCGGCGCGTCGAGCGCGGCGGCCAGCGCCAGCTGCACCGCCACGCCGGCCTTCATGTCCGAGGTCCCGCAGCCGCGCAGGGTGCCGGTCTCCCAGTCGCCCTCCAGCAGCGAGGGCACGTTGCGCCGCCCGGTGCTGTCCACGGCGATCGGCACGGTGTCCAGGTGGCCGGCCAGGATCACCCGCTCGGCGCGGCCGAGGTTCGTGCGGGCCAGCACCGAGTCGCCGTCCCGCAGCACCTCCAGGTGCGGGTAACGGAGCAGGGCCTCCTCGATGGCGTCGGCGAGCGCCTTCTCGGCGCCGCTCTCGGATTCGATGTCGACGATCGCCGCGGTGAGGCGCGCGGCGCCGGCGGTCAGGTCCAGGCCGGTCATCGGCGGGTCTCCCGGGCTCAGCCGGTGAAGCCGTTGTCGCGGAGCATGTCGTTGATCTGGAGCTTGTCGTGCGCCTCGCCGGGGGCCAGGCGCTTGAGCACCAGCAGGCAGGGGGTGGTGAACTCCCCGCCCGGGAACTTCTTGACCCGGGTGGAGCTGACACACACCGACCAGGCCGGGGCCTCGCCGCGGGGCAGTTCCTCGCCGGTCTCGGCGTCGAAGACGCGCATCGACTTGGTGAGGTTGGTGCCGGAGCCGAGCTTGGCGCCGCGGCGCACCCGCGCGCCCTCGACCACCATCGAGCGGGAGCCGATGAAGGCGTCGTCCTCGATCACCACGGGCACCGCGTTCGGCGGCTCCAGGACGCCGCCGATCCCGACGCCGCCGGAGAGGTGGACGTTCTTGCCGATCTGCGCGCAGGAGCCGACGGTGGCCCAGGTGTCGACCATGGTGCCGGAGTCGACGTAGCCGCCGATGTTCACGAAGGAGGGCATCAGGATCGCGCCCGGGGCGACGTAGGAGCCCCAGCGGACGATGGCGCCGGGGACGGTGCGGGCGCCGCCGAAGTCGGTCTTCAGCGGCATCTTGTCGTGGTAGCGGAAGTCGCCGGCGTGCGACTGGACCATGTCCAGCACCTTGAACGACATCAGGATGGCGCGCTTGGCGCGCTCGTCCACGACCACCTCGTCGGTGCCGGCGTCCACGAACGCCACCCGGGCCGTCCCGGCGTCGATCAGGTCCACGGCCGCCACCACGGCCTTGCGGGCCCCGGCGTCGGCCGGGGAGAGCTCGGCCCGCCGCTCCCACAGCTCGTCGATCTCCGCGGAGATGGGGGATGCGAAATCGTTGGAAGCCGGTGCGTTGGTCATGACCACCACGATAAGCGTTTCGGTTACGGTGGCCTGGCGGCGTTCACACCGCAGGACGGTTGCTTGACGAAACGGACGGAACGGGACGGTATGGGTCAGCGTGGGCGCTCCCGCAAGGCGCAGGGGGAGAAGAGCGGGTCGTCCCGGCACCTCGGGGCCTGGATCGTGACCGTCGTGTTGCTGGCCGTGCTCGGCACCGGCGGCTACTTCGTGTACCGGACCGTGACCGGCACGCTGCGCTCGGAGGACTGCACGGCCACCGGCGCCGACGGCTCGCAGAGCACGATCGTCAACGACCGGATGGCGAACGCGGCGACCATCGCGGCGGTGGCGCGGGCCAAGAGCCTGCCGGAGCGGGCCACGATAATCGCGCTGGCCACCGCGCAGCAGGAGTCGAAGATCCGGAACCTGGACTACGGCGACCGGGACTCGGTCGGGCTGTTCCAGCAGCGGCCGTCCCAGGGCTGGGGCACCGCCGAGCAGATCGCGGACCCGGTGTACTCCTCCGGGAAGTTCTTCTACGCGCTGCTGAACGTGAAGAACTGGCAGACCATCGACGTCGGCAAGGCCGCGCAGGCGGTGCAGCGCAGCGCCGACGCCTCCGGGTCGTCCTACGCGCAGTGGGAGCCGATGGCCACGGTGCTGGCCACCACCCTGGACGGCAAGGGCGGCACGCAGCTGACCTGCCGCTACAACGATCCGAAGCTGTCGCCGGAGGCGGTCGGCGCGAACGGTCTGACGCCGCGCGCCGAGGCGGTCGGCACGGCGCTGGTGAAGCAGTTCAGCGCCAACGGCGCCGGGAGCGCGCCGCAGTACGCGCACACCACCGACGGCCTGACGCTGCGGATAGCCTCCGGGCAGGGCCTGACCGATCCGCGGGTGCTGGCGGCCTGGGCGGTGGCCTCGGCGAAGAACTTGGACATCGACAAGGTGGCCTACGCCGATCAGGTGTGGACCCGCGGTTCCGGGAAGTGGCAGAGCTCGTCGACGCCGGTGAACGGGACCGTGGACGTCTCGGTGGTGAAGGGCGGCTGAGGCGGGAAATCCCGGCGGAATCCACCCGCAGCGGGCAGACCTCCGACATCCGACGATCAGGTCAAAATCAGTAGATATTACTATCCCTTTACTCGGTTTCGCGTTTCCCCGGACCGGGTTCATCCGTTGGGCAGGGCGCTGTCGCGTAGACGCGGCAGCCCCCATACCAAGGAGAACCAGGCAATGAGCACCCTGAGCACCACGGTCCGGCGCGGCCTGGTCGTCACGGCGGCCGCGGTGGCCGCCGGCCCGGTCGTCGGCGGCATCGCGTGCGCCGCGACCGGCCCGACGACGTCCGCATCTCCGCTCGGCAAGCTGCCCCTGACCGGCGGCCTGGCCCAGAGTCTGCCGCTGGCCGACGGACTCGGCGGACTCAGCGGCGGTCTGGGCAACCTGGGCTCGCTGCCGGTGGCCGGGCCCACGCTGACCGGACTGACCGCCAACGTGATGCCGTCGAACGGCATGCTGGGGCAGATGACCGGGCAGCCGCCGGCGTCCGCGCTCCAGACGGCCGCCGCGGCTCCGGCTTCGGCGCCGGCCCCGGCCCTGGCCCCGGCGCCCG
>JABFXP010000602.1 GCA_013361685.1 Catenulispora sp. | reverse complement strand
TCCGGGTCGGGGTCCGGAGACGGCGACGGCGGCCGCGCCCAGCGGGTCGTCGAGCCGATCCTCTGCCGGTCCTGTCACCGGGCGCTGATCGATCCGGCGGAGCGCAAGATGGGCCGCTGCGAGGATTGCCCGAGCAACCTCGATCCGGAGCTGTATGAGGCGCTGCGGGAGTGGCGCTCGGCGCGCGCCAAGGAGCAGAAGCTGCCGGCGTACTGCGTGTTCACCGACGCCACCCTGATCGCGATCGGCGAGGCCAGGCCGGCGACGCCCGCCGCGCTGACCCGGATCGCCGGGGTCGGGAAGGCGAAGCAGGACCGGTACGGGGCCGAGGTGCTGGAGCTGATCGCGGCTGCTGAGGGCGGCTCCTCGGCGGTGCCGACCGACGCCGGGGCCTGAGTCGGTCCAGAACTGGGGTCTGAGCCGAGTCCTGAGCCGAGTCCTGAGCTGTCCGGCCCGTCGGATCCGACGGGCCGGACAACTCAGCCCGGGAGACGCCTCACAGCTCGGGGCAGGCGGCGGCGACCTGGTCCAGCAGCGCGTCCTGGGAGTCGAACCCGGAGGAGTTGAGCGCGTCCATCTCGGACAGGCCTGTCCCCGACACCCCCGCGACCCGGAACTTCGGATCAGCGGCCTGCACCGTGACCGGGGCCGCGTAGCTCAGCCACATGGCGGCTGAGCTCGCCCCGTCGTGGACGGCCAGGAACTGTCCGAAGGCCGCGCAGTCGGTGATCCGGTCGGTCACCGTGACGTCCACGCCGGAGGGGCCGATCGGCCGGGGGCCGGTCAGGTCCGTCTGGGCGCTGACCCCGGCCACCGTCGTGGTGCCGGTGGGCGTCGTGACCTCCTGCGCCGCGCCGGGCGTGCCGGCCACGTGCAGGGTGTAGCGCACCACCGGGTTCTGCGGGCTCGCGTCGCTGGACGGTGCGCCCGCGCTGATCCCCGCCGGCATCTTCGCGAGCACGCCGCCGCACAGCTGGTAGAAGCTGTCGGTGACGTAGGAGCCGATCAGGTACGCCTGTCCCAGGCCGGAGTCCTGGAGGGCTTCGACCGGGCCGGAGATCCCGGCGGCCTTGGTGGCGCCGGAGGCCGCGGCGGCGAACGTCAGCGGGACGTCGGTCGGGGCTCCGGCGGCCTGGCCCCGGTCGGCGGCGGTGCGCACGGTCAAGGTGGCGCCGGTCGGGGCCGAGGGCAGGTCCGCGGCGGTGCAGCGCACCGCGATCCGGGTGGTGAGCGCCACCGACTCGCCCGGCTTGACCAGGGCCTTCGGCGCCGGGTCCACGACGTCCACGCCGGGCTGCCGGATCCGCACGCCGGTGATCTCCAGCGCCCGCGCGCCGTCGTTGCGCAGCCCGATCGTCAGGTCGGTGGGCATCGGGTCGTCGAAGCTGTCCGGCAGGGACACGCCGTCGCGGGCGCCGACGCCGGCGTAGGTCAGGGAGGCGCCGCCGCCGAGCATGTGCAGCAGCAGCCGGTCCTGGACCCGGCTCTGGTCGCGGTGCAGGTCCGCCTTGTGGACGGCGACGCCCGTGGCGCCGGCCCCGGCCGCCAGGGCCAGCGCCAGGGCGCCGGCTTGCAGCACGCGCTGCCGTCGCCGCGGATCGGCCTCGCGCTCGTCGTCCGCGATCCCGGTCCGGGTTCCGGGGCGCAGCCGCCGCGCGAGGGCGGTCAGCCGGGCCCGCCGGTCGCCGCCGGGCGCCGGCTGCGGGTCGAGCAGTTCGTCGTCGGATTCGACCAGGTCGGTCACGGGCACACCGCCTTGATCTCCTTGACGGCGTCGCCGGCCAGGCGCAGCGAGCCGGTCATCTGCTGCTCCGGCGAGAACGGGATGGTCATGCCGGTGGTGCCGTCGTTCACCTCGAGCAGCGCCTCGGCGAACGCCGGGATGTCGGCCCGGCTGGCCCGTCCCTGCCGGAACTGGTCGCACTCGCGGATCGTCACGGTCAGCCGGAACTGCTGGGTCTGCCCGGCGGGGATGGTGACCTCGGCGGGCTGCCATTCGGTCTGGAACGCCGGGTCCTGGACGAACGCGGCGTCGGCGCGGGTGGCCACGGTCAGGGTGTCCTGGGTCTTGTTCCGGACGTTGACGGCGATGGTGAACCCCGTGGCGGTGCGGGACAGCACCTTGTCGTAGGCGAAGACCAGCCCGCCGGCCCGCCGGTCGGTGTCGATCGCGGGCAGGCCGACCGGGCCCGTCAGGCCGGACAGATCGCGTTCCTGCTGCTTCTCCCGGTCGGCCTCCCACTGCGCGCAGGGCCCGACGCCCGCGGTGACGATCTGCGGGGTCGGCTCGGCGCCGCTGCCCAGGAAGGTCAGGTCCCCGGACTGGCCGCGCAGCAGCGAGGTCACGACGGTGCGGGTCGGCAGGGTGACGGCGCGCTGGTCGCCGTTGCCGTCCAGGACGCGCACCTCCAGCGGCGGGAACGGGATCGACGACGAGGAGCCGGCCACCAGCCGCCCGGCGCCGCCGAACCCGCCGCCCTGGACGCCGACCATCAGCATCGGGCAGAACAGCCGGACGGTGAGCGCGACTTTGGCGGTGCTGCCCGCCGCGATCCGCTTTCCGGCGCCGAGCGGCTTCCAGCCGGTGCTGGCCATCAGGGTTCCGGCGTCGAAGCCGACGGAGTCCAGGGTGACCGCGGTCGGGCTGTTGTTGGCCAGTTCGATCACGTACTCGGCGGTGGCCGAGGTGCGGGCGGCGTCGTAGGCGCCGGCGGCCGGGTCGCCGTCCACGACCGAGTCCACGGCGATCGAGACCACCGAGGCGCGGTCGGCGGCTCCGGCCACGCCGTCGAACCACGCGGTGCAGGCGGCGCCGACGGCGGCGGCCAGCACCACGGAGGCGGCCACGGCGCCGAT
>JABFXP010000202.1 GCA_013361685.1 Catenulispora sp. | reverse complement strand
GGCGGCGGTTCGTAGTTCATGGCGACTGTCATACCCAAAAGGCTAGCCACACCCTCTGACAGGGTGTGGCTAGCCGAATGCGTACTGTGATTGCCCTACTTGTTACTGCGGAGCCGACACTCCGGTCGCCGAGCCCTTCAGCCACTGGTCCCAGGTCAGGTTCCAGTCGTCGAAGCCGGGGTTGGAGTTGCTGGTGACGTTGTCCTTCGTCGCCGAGTTCTTCAGCACCTCGACCACGTCGCCGATCTTGACCTGGCTGAAGAACCAGTCCGCGTTGGACAGGCTCATGCCGATGCAGCCGTGGCTGCCGTTGACGCGGCCGAACTTGCCCTCGTTCCACGGGGCGGCGTGCACGAAGGTCCCGGAGTCGGTGAGCTTCACCGCGTCCTGCACCTTCAGGTCGTAGAAGTCCGAGGCGTCGGTGAAGTTCACCGAGGCCGAGGTCATCTGCAACGTGGCGTCCTTCTCCAGGACCACCATCTTGCCGCTCCAGGTCATGTGCTTGGGCACCTCGCCGCCGCTGACCGGGATGGTCTTGATGACCTGGCCGTTCTTCGTCACCGTCATCTGGTCCTTCGCCAGGTCCACGGTGCTGATCAGCGCGTCGCCGATGGTGAAGGAGAAGTCCTTGGTGTAGGAGCCGTAGGTGACGTCGCCGGCCTTGACGCCGTTCAGGCCCATGTGGACCTGCACCTTGGTGCCGGGGGCCCAGTAGTCCTTGGGCCGCCAGTCGACCTGCTTGGCGCCGACCCAGCTCCAGGCGCCGTCCACGTGCGGGGTGGTGGTGACGGTCATCGCCTTCTCCACCGCGTCCCGGTTCTTCTCGTTCGGGGCGTTGGTGAAGACGATCGACACCGGCTGCCCGACGCCCACCGTGGTGCCGTCGTCCGGCATGTAGTGGTCCAGGCCCAGCTTCTTCTGCGGGACCAGGGTGCTGAACTTCGAGGTGGTGGTCTTCTCCGCCCCGGAGGCGTCCAGCGCCTTCGCGGTCACCGTGTAGTTGCTGGATATCGCGAGGTTGCCGTTGGAGGTCCACGAGGAGCCGTCAGCGGCCATGGTGCCGGCCACGGTCTTGCCCGAGGCGTCGGCGGCGGTCACGCTCTCCAGCTTGCCCCCCGCGGCGCTGATCTGGATGCCCTTGGAAGGGTCGGCGCCCTTCGTGCCGTCCGCCGGGTTGGCGGTGAGCACCATCGGCGGCGCCGCGGGCGAGGACGAGGAACTGGTCGTCCCGGCGGGCGTGCCGCCCCCGGCGACGGCGCCGGAGGACGAGGCCGTCTGCCCGTTGCCGACCGGGGCCGTCGCGGTCTTGGTGCCGGACGATCCGCCGCCGCAGGCCGCGGTGAGCAGCGCCACGGCCGCGGCCGCCGCGGTCAGCGCCGCCGCGCGGCGCGTGCGCCGTCCGCCCGCGGAACCGCCCTGGCCGAGCTGGTGTGCCACGAGTCCCTCCCTGAAAATCTCTAGTCGTGGCCGATACACCCCTGTAGACGTCGCAGCACGGGCCTGGGTTGCGCGCACGTCGGGATGATCGTCGGTTCATTACACGCCTGGTACGAAACAGGGAGTCTACGCGGTCGAGACGTTCGGTTTCGAACTGGAGGGCAAAACCGAGACGAAGCTGAAACGGAGGTCAGAGGGGGCGCGGAGGGGGAGCCGAGAGGGCGGGCGGCCTGCGGCTGAGGTGCCAGACAGCTGTCATCACCCGGTCATCCGATCGAGGGACAGACACTCTGAGCGAACAGCCATACGCTGGGCGACATGACTGCACAACCCCTCGAAGTCGACCTCAACCGAGTCGTCCTTCCTCGGAACATCAGGGCCATACGCGAGGCGCTGACGCCCGAGGAGGTCGAGGTGTTCACCGAGGAAATCGAGAGCGCCCAGGCGTACGACCTCTCACAACTCCTCGAGAAATGGTGGATGCACGCGGTGATCAACCTTTCGCCGGGGGCGTGGGACGAGATCGCGGCCGCCCGCAAGGGGACCCTGCGCACGGTCCCCATCGAGGAAGTACTCCCCGAACTGCGGGGCGCCTGGTGACCTACCGTCTGACCCTCAACGAGGACGCGACGAAGACCGTCGCCGCGATGGACGCGAGGACCCACGAACTCTTCGTTCTCGCCGCGCTGGACCTGCCTCGCGATCCCCACCTGCTGGGACGGGTCATGCAGAACACTGGTGCGTTCACCACCCGTGCGCACATCCTCGGGTCCATGGGATTCATCGTGTACGACGTGGATGACATCAGCCAGACGATCACCGTCACACGCATCATCTGGACGGGGTGATCTCACAGACCACGAGAGCCCGGCCCCAGGTCTCCCTGGGCCGGGCTCTCGCCACGTACAGCGGCCGGTACAGCTGTCGCAGGGCTCAGTGCCCCGCCCCAGCCTCCCCGTACCGGTTGTTCTCCCGCCGGTAGTACTCGAACACCAGCCCGATCACCGCATAAGCCCCGAACGGCACCGCCACCAGCAGCAGCCACCAGCCGAAGATGACGCCCATGAAGGCGATCGCGGCGGAGCCGGCGGTGTACAGCGGCCACCAGGAGTGCGGGGAGAAGAAGCCGAGTTCGCCGGCCATCTCCGCGATCTCCGCGTCGTCGCGGTCCTCCGGGCGGGGGCCGATGCGGATCGCGGTGAAGTACAGGTAGAACCACACCAGGGCGCACAGGCCGAAGGCCATGGACAGGGCGGTGGTGCCGACCGTGTCCTTGGACAGGTACCAGTACACCGGGACGTCGATCAGCAGGAAGATCGCGACGAACCCGAAGAGTTTGGCTTCGAACTTCACTCGGCACCGTCCTCGGTCGATGAGCCGGTCTCAGGCTGGCCGGTGCGGTCGCGGTCGGCGACCGCGATCGGCGCCGTCTGCTTGCCGTGGCCGTGGCCCAGGTCCAGGGCCGCGATCTCGGGGTGGTGCAGGTCGAAGGCCGGGGACTCCGAGCGGATGCGCGGCAGGGAGTGGAAGTTGTGGCGCGGCGGCGGGCAGGAGGTGGCCCACTCCAGGGAGCGGCCGTAGCCCCAGGGGTCGTCGACCGTGACCTTCTTGCCGCGCTTGGCGGTGATGTACACGTTGTACAGGAAGGGCAGGGTCGAGGCGCCCAGGACGAACGAGCCGATCGAGGAGATCGTGTTCAGGGTCGTGAAGCCGTCGCTGGACAGGTAGTCCGCGTAGCGGCGGGGCATGCCCTCGGCGCCCAGCCAGTGCTGGACCAGGAAGGTGGTGTGGAAGCCGACGAACAGGATCCAGAAGTGGATCTTGCCCAGGCGCTCGTCCAGCATCTTGCCGGTGAACTTCGGCCACCAGAAGTAGAAGCCGGCGTTCATCGCGAACACCACGGTGCCGAACAGCACGTAGTGGAAGTGCGCCACCACGAAGTACGAGTCCTGCACGTGGAAGTCGATCGGCGGGGAGGCCAGCAGCACGCCGGTCAGACCGCCGAACAGGAACGTCACCAGGAAGCCGACCGACCACAGCATCGGCGTGTCGAAGCTCAGGGAGCCGCGCCACATGGTGCCGATCCAGTCGAAGAACTTGATGCCGGTGGGCACCGCGATCAGGTACGACATGAAGGCGAAGAACGGCAGCATCACCGCGCCGGTGGTGAACATGTGGTGCGCCCACACCGTCACCGACAGGCCGGCGATGGACATGGTCGCCATCACCAGGGTGTTGTAGCCGAAGATCGGCTTGCGGCTGAACACCGGGATGATCTCGGAGATGATCCCGAAGAACGGCAGCGCGACGATGTACACCTCGGGGTGTCCGAAGAACCAGAACAGGTGCTGCCACAGCAGCGCCCCGCCGTTGTCGGACTCGAAGATCTGCGCGCCCAGCCGGCGGTCGGCCTCCAGCGCGAACAGCGCGGCGGCCAGCACCGGGAAGGCCATCAGCACCAGCACCGCGGTGAGCAGGATGTTCCAGGTGAAGATCGGCATCCGGAACATCGTCATGCCCGGGGCGCGCATGCACACGATGGTGGTGATGAAGTTGACGCCGCCCAGGATGGTGCCGAAGCCGGACAGCGCCAGACCCATGATCCACATGTCCGCGCCGATGCCCGGGGAGTGGATCGCGTCGGTCAGCGGCGAGTAGGCGAACCAGCCGAAGTCCGCGGCGCCCTGCGGGGTGAGGAAGCCGCCGACGGCGATCAGCGAGCCGAACAGGAACAGCCAGTAGGCGAACATGTTCAGCCGCGGGAAGGCCACGT
Source organism: Catenulispora sp. (assembly GCA_013361685.1). GTDB lineage: Bacteria > Actinomycetota > Actinomycetes > Streptomycetales > Catenulisporaceae > Catenulispora. Next base: position 6,560 of record JABFXP010000202.1, on the reverse strand, counting down.
CCGGGGCGCCGATCTGCAGCGGCACGATGACGTTCGCGAACCCGATGAACAGCGGGGTGGCGAACATCAGCAGCATGATCGTGCCGTGCATGGTGAACGCCTGGTTGAACTGCTCCGTGGTCAGGAACTGCAGACCCGGGCGGGCCAGCTCGGCGCGCATCAGCAGGGCCAGCAGACCGCCGATCCCGAAGAAGCAGAACGACGTGATGAGGTACATGTACCCGATCACCTTGTGGTCGGTGGACGTCAGCCACTTCACCACGATGTTGCCGGGCACACGGCGCTGGTACGGCGCGCGGACCGCGCGCGGTTCACTGATGGCCGTCACTTTTCTTTCCCTGTGGAGTCGTTGCCGATGCCGGTCAGCGGGCCGACGCGCAGCGGGACGCCGTTCGGGTTGTAGCCCACGGGCATCTGACCGGTCTGGCCCTTGCCGGTCACCGGGTCGATCTTGTTGGCCAGGTCCTTCAGGTGCTGCTGGTAGTCGGCGGCCGAGACCACCTTGACCTTGAACAGCATCCGGGAGTGGTCCACGCCGCACAGCTCGGCGCACCGTCCGATGAACTCGCCCTCCTTGGTGGGGGTGAGCTCGAACTGGTTGACCCGGCCGGGCACCACGTCCAGCTTGAACAGGAAGTTCGGGACCCAGAAGGAGTGGATCACGTCGGTGGAGGTCAGCGAGAAGCGCACCCGCTCGTTCACCGGCAGCCACAGCACCGGCAGCTCGGACGGGGTGCCGGAGTCGTACACCGCGGTCTGGCCGGGGGTCTCCTGCTTGGTGACGGCGTCGTAGTTGTAGTTCCACGACCAGGACCACTGCCGGCCCACGACGTTCACCTTCACGTCGGGGTCCTTGTGCAGCTGCAGCAGCTTGGACTCGTCCTTGGCCGTGAAGAAGAACAGCACCGCGATCATGATGAACGGCACCACGGTGAACAGCACTTCGATCGGCACGTTGTACCGGGTCTGCGCCGGGATCTCGACGCCGGTGCGCTTGCGCCGGTAGAAGACGACGCTCCACAGGATCAGGCCCCACACCAGGGCGCCGACGGCCAGCGCGGCGATCCACGAGCCCTGCCACAGGTGCAGGATGATCGGCGCTTCCTTGGTGGCCGGCTCGGGAACTCCGAGCCGCTTCGCTTCGTCTACGTTGCAGCCGGTGGCGGTCATGGCGACCAGCCCGGCCACGGCAAGCACGCCGAGCTTCGCGCGCCGCGATCGCCGCGCCGGTGAGGTGCGCTGCGGCGACGGGTCGGAGCCGTGTGGACTCAAGGTTGCCTTCCCGAGGTTCAAGCCTTAGCGGCGGGCAGCGGCGCCGGCCCGGCCCGGGTCGCCCCGGTGGCCCGCACGTCACGGCCCTGCCAGGGCGGTGTCTTCTCTCTCGCGGCCAAACCCTACTCCAGCCCCAATTGCCCCGCGCGCGGAGGTCCCGGTTAACGGGTGTGGCGGGGTGCGCCGGTCCCTCTTCCGGCCGAACTGCGGCGGCGATCGGCGCGCCGCGCAACGGTATCGAGTACTTATTCGAGGACAAGCGGACACACCGGGTGATGGGCCAGGGTCCGTATGGTCAAAGGTGTGACACATTTCGACGCGGCCTCCTGCGAGCCCCCGCACCCGGCCGCCCGCGCCGCGTTCGCGGCGGCCCTCGACGAGGGCTGGGCGGACCCGGCCCGGCTCTACCAGAGCGGGCGGCGGGCGCGGTTGCTGCTGGACCAGAGCCGGGCCGCCGTCGCCGGCGTGCTCGGCTGCCGGCCCCGAGAGGTCGTGTTCACCTCTTCCGGGACGACCGCGATCCACTACGGCGTCGCCGGGGTGCTGGCCGGGCGCCGCCGCGCGGGCCGGCGGCTGGTGATGTCGGCGGTCGAGCACTCGGCGGTGCTGCACGCAGGCCAGGTGCACGTCGCGGAGGTGCACGCGGCCACCGGTGGCGGCACCGTCGTGGAACGGCCCGTCGGAGTGCCCGCCGAGGGCGGGCCGGCCCCCGGCGAGGTGCTGTCGGCTTCCGGCGTGGTGTCGGTCGTCGGGGTGGACGCGCTGGGCCGGGTGGACGTCGAGGCCTTCGCGCGCGAGCTGCGCACCCCGGGGACGGCGCTGGCCTGCCTGCAGGCGGCCAACCACGAGGTCGGCACGGTGCAGCCGCTGGCCGCGGTCTTCGCCGACGCCGTCGCGGCCGGGGTGCCGCTGCTCGTCGACGCCGCGCAGGTGGTGGGCCGGCTGCCGGTGCCCAGGGAGTGGTCGGTGCTGTGTGCTTCGTCTCACAAGTGGGGCGGGCCGCCCGGCGTCGGGGTCCTGGCGATCCGCAAGGGCACGCGGTTCGCGCCGACCTGGGCTGTCGATGAGAACGAGGGCGCGCTGATCCCGGGCGCGGTGAACCTGCCCGGCATCGTGGCCGCGGCGGCGGCCCTGGTCGCCCGCGAGAGCGAACGGGAGGCCGAAGCGGTCCGCCTGCGGGCGCTCACCGAGCGCCTGCGGGCCGCCCTGCCGCGGGTGGCCGCCGAGACCGGCATCCCCGTCGAGGTGTACGGCGACCCCGACCACCGGCTCCCGAACCTCGTCGCCTTCTCCTGTCCGGCGGTCAACGCCGAGGCGCTGGTCCTGGACCTGGACGAGGCCGGGTTCGCGGTCTCCTCCGGCTCGGCGTGCACCTCCGACACCGTCACCCCGAGCCACGTGCTGGTCGCGATGGGCGCCGCCGAGCGCGGCAACGTGCGCGTGTCGCTGCCGTTCGGCGCCGCCGAGCAGGACGTCGAGCGCTTCCTGACGGTTCTGCCAGGCGTTCTGAACAAGCTGAGATAGACCGCAACGCGGCACACCCCCCGATACGTCTTGACCTGACAGGCCGGTCCACCGACGGGCCGTGGAGAAGGCCCGCGGGAGAGGGGTGCGATGCCGACGCACAGGCTGGTACTGAGCCGGCTCAGGCGAGAGCTGCCGACGATGACCGCCGTGGTGGCGCTCATCGTGATCACGACGACGCTGCTGGCGGTGCTGGCCCGGTTCGTCTCCGCGACCGGCGACTCGGCGACCCGGCAGGCGCTGGACACCTGGACCGCGGCCGGGCAGACCACGGTGCGCCTGGACACCCGGCCGGCCCCCGAGCACCGCGCCGCGGCGCTGGAGGCGCTGCGGCAGGACGCCGCCGTGCTCCCGCACGCCACGATCGACACCGGCCAGGTGTCGGTCTCCTACGCCCTGCCCGGCAAGACCGCGACCGGCGACCCGCCGTTGATGACCTTCGAGGCGCTGGACGGGCTGGAGCGCGAGGGCGAGCTGCTGGCCGGCGCGTGGCCCGCGGCGGGCGGGACCACCGGGCCCGCGGTCCAGGTCGCGGTGCCCAAGGCCGCCGCCGACGAGCTGCACCTGTCCGTCGGCGGCACCGTGACGGTGACCAGCCGGATCACCCAGAAGCCGATCGCCGCGCAGATCGTCGGGATCTACCGGCCGCGGGACGCCAGGGACCGGTTCTGGCAGCTGGACCCGCTCGGCGGCGCCGGGGTCGACCACCCGCGGCGGGAGTCCAGCGGGTTCGTCACCTACGGCCCGTTCGCGATGGACGCCGCGGCCTTCGACCGCGCGAGCGCGCCGGTCGAGCTGGCGACGCTGCGCGCGCGGCTCGTCCCGGGCACCGCCGGGGTCGGGCAGGCCGGGCTCCAGCACTTCGCCGACGCGCTCAACAGCATCGTCGGCATCCTGAAGAACGACACCCGGCTGGGCACCGCGATCCAGGCCTCGGTGGGGGCGCCGACCCAGGTCACCGCGCTGCGGCACTCGCTGGCCGTGGTCGCCTCCAGCGCGCTGATCCCGACCGTGCTGCTGGCGGTCCTGGCGCTGTGCGCGCTGGTGATGTCGGCGAGCCTGCTGGCCGAGTACCGCGCGCTGACCACCGCCCTGATGCGGGCCCGGGGCGTGGGCGCCCCGACCATCGGCCTGCAGGCGCTGCTGGAGGCGCTGCTGTTCACGGTCCCGGCCGCGGTCCTCGCGCCGTTCATCGCGCAGGCCGTGGTCCCGCATCTGTTCTCCGGAACCGCCAGCAGCGGGTCCGGCACCGCGACCTGGACGGCCGCCCTGGCCAGCGCCGGGGTGTGCACCGCGGCGCTGGTCTGCACCGCGCTGCGCGGCGCCACCGGCCGCGGCACCTACGCCGACGCCCAGCGCGGCCGCAGCCGGCGCTCCCGCGGGGTGGCGCTGCGCCGGGCCGTGCTCGAGCTCGGATTCACCGCGCTGGGCCTGCTCGGCTACAGCCAGCTGCGCCGCTACGGCGCGGCCGGCGATCAGGGCTCGGACACCGGGATCAACCTGATCCTGGTCACCGCCCCGGCCTTCGCCCTGGCCGCCGCCGGGCTGATCTCGGTGCGGATCGTGCCGCTGATCGGGCGGCTGGCGCAGACCGCGGCCCGGCGCGGCCGCCGGTTCTCCTTCGAGCTCGGCGCCTGGCGGGCCGGCCGCGGCGGACGGATCGGCACCCCCGCGCTGCTGCTGGTGGTCGGCGTGGCGATGGCGGTGCTGAGCACCTCCTACTCGGCCTCGTGGCGGCGGGCGCAGGCCGATCAGGGCACCTTCAGCGTCGGCTCGGACGTCCGGTCCTCCGGCTACACCCAGCCGGAGATCCTCGTCGCCGGGATCGGCGACCGGCTGCCGGCCGGGGACACCGCGATGCTGGCCAGCCGGGACGTGGTGGCCGTCGGCGCCTCCTCGGCCTCGGTCACGATGCTCGCCGTCACGCCGGACAAGCTGGCCGCGACCATGGACCTGCGGGCCGACCTGTACCCCGGCGGCGCCGCCAAGCTGGCCGCCGACCTGGCCGGCGAGCAGCGGCCGGCGATGGTCCCGCTGCCCGGGCGGCCGTCCGCGGTGGTGCTGAAGGTGCGGGCCGGCGTGCACGTGGACCAGGCCGGCGACACCGCGAACAGCACCTCGACGGCCTCGCTCACGCTGTCGCTGGCCGGCCGGCTCGGCGGCGCCGCCGACGTCCAGGCGACGCTGCCGCTGGACGGCCGGGAGCACGACCTCACGGTGCCGTTGGCGTTCGCCGGCCCCGAGGATCCCCGGGGCGCTCCGGCCTGGCCGCTGAGTCTGCGCTCGCTGACCGTCGACTTCGCCGGCTTCGCCGGCGGCGGCATCGACCCGGTCCACAACTCCCAGATCTGGTACTCCGACCAGCTGACGTTCGACGTCGACGTACAGTCGGTCCGGCCGGTCGCCGCCGACGGCACGGTCGGCGCGCCGCTGCCGCCGCCGGCCGCCACCGCCTGGACCACCCGCTCCAGCGCCGGCGACTTCGACGCGCCGGCGCACACCACTTCCGGGCCCGAGGACTTCCTGCACACCAGCACCAGCCGCCATGCCGAGGGGCCGTTCGCCCAGCGGCTGGCCGTCGGCTACGGCCCGACCCCGGCCACGACCACCCCGGCCCAGCTCGAACAGCAGCCGCCGGTCCCGGTGGTGGCCTCGGCCGCCTATCTGAAGGCCACCGGGCAGCATGTCGGCGACAGCGTGAAGATCCGCCTGCCGAGCGGGACCGTCACGGCCAAGGTCGTCGGGGTGATCGCCGACCTGCCGACGGTCGCCCACGGCACGCCGGCGCTGCTGGTCGACTTCGAACGCTGGAGCCGCCAGACCGAGCTGAACACCGGCCACCCGCTGCCGACCTCGACGCTGCAATGGTGGGTCCGCACCCCGCCCGGCGGCTCGACGGCCGCCACCGCGGCGGCGCTGCGGGACGCCGAGGCGCCGGCCGCCGTCACGATCGCCGCCGACACCGTCAGGACCCTGACCGGCGATCCGGCCCAGAAGGGCGTGCGGGCGGCGTACCTGCTGGCCGCGGTCGCCGCCGGGGCGTTCGCGCTGATCGACTTCCTGGTGCACCTGATCGGCGCGCTGCGCGAGCGCACCACCCAGAATGCGCTGGTCCGGGCCCTGGGCGCGACCCGGCGGCAGGTCGGCGTGGCCACCTCGGTGGAGCTGGCGTTCCTGGTGGGAGTCGGGGTGGCGGCCGGCTGCGCGATCGGCGAGCTGCTCGCCCACCTGCTGATCCCGGCGGTGCTGGTCACCGGCGACGGCAGCCCGGCGGCGCCGGCCGTGCAGGTCAGCGATCCCTGGGTGCGGATGGCCGAGTTGGCCGGCGTCTCGGCCGGCGCGCTCGCCCTCGGCGTGGCCGCGGTCCTGTTGTCCAGCCGGCGCGCCGCCGTCGGCTCCATGCTGCGCCTCGGGGAGGACTGACGATGAACGCCATCGTGCGCCGCGGCGCCGCGGCCCAGCGCACCGCGCTGCTGTTGATCTCGCTGCTGGTGGCCGTGACCGCGGTCGCGGTCTTCGCCATCCCCGGCTACCTGGACGCGCACCGCGGCAGCGCGCTGCGCGGGGCCCTGGCCGCGGCCCGGGACCAGGTGCGGATCGGCGTCACCGAGACCGGGCAGCTGAACCCGCGCAGCGCGCCGGCGGCCGGCACGAACGCGATCGAGCTGGCCGACACCTGGAGCCGCACGTCGCTGCCGCCGGCCGTGCGCTCGGTGGTGGGGGCGCCGCAGGCGGTCGTCGGCACCAACGGCGGCGGGCAGCCC
>JABFXP010000272.1 GCA_013361685.1 Catenulispora sp. | reverse complement strand
TCTTCCGATCTAGTGGACACCCGCGCCGCGGACACCGCAGCCGCAGGCGCCGAAGCGGGCGCGGCCATGGTGGCGGCAGCCGGTCGGCGTGGACCGGCTGCCCGGCGGCGTGGTCCGCGACCTCCTCGCGGGCCTGCTCGCCGCCGCGCTGCTGGCCGCCTTCAGCCTCCCCACGCCGAACACCGCCCTCACCATCGCCTTCGCCGCGACCGGCCTGGCGCTCGGCTTCGTCCTCGGCGTCCGCCGCAGCGTCGTCGCGCTGGCCGCCTATGCCGGCGCCGCGCTCGGCGGCGTCAAGGTGCTGCCCGGCAAACTCGCCGCCTCCGTGCACGACCCGAGCTTCGCCTTCGTGCTGGAGATCGCGGTGCTGCTCCTGTTCGCCGCCGGCATCGCCCGGGTCGGCGGTATGCGGCGGCGGCCGGTCCTCGGCTTCGCGGTGGCGTTCGCCGCTTCCATCGCGTCGCAGGCCGCGGCCATCGCGTGGGTGGCGGGGCAGACGCATGCCGGCTTCCTCGACACCTGGCGCGCGGGCACCGACGGGCTCCTGATCTACCGGGACTCCGGCATCGCCGCGGTGTGCGCCGCCGCCGTGGGCTTCCTCGCGCTCATAGGATCGACGCAGGACGCCGTCGGCGTGGACGGCCCTTACCGCGTGACAGGAGAGCATCGATGACAGGCGGCAATCTGACCCGCGACGAGGCGGCGGAGCGCGCTCGGCTGCTGACGGCCCGGCACTACGCCGTCGAGCTGGACCTCACGCGGGGCGACACCACCTTCGGGTCCAGGAGCACCATCAGTTTCGCGTGCGCCGAGCCGGGGGCCGCCAGCTTCGTCGACCTGCTCGCCCCGAATGTGCGCGGTGTGACGTTGAACGGCCGGGCGCTGGACCCCGCCGAGGTGTTCGACGGCGCGCGGGTGCACCTGGCCGGGCTGGCGGCCGACAACGTCGTCGTCATCGACGCCGACGCCGCCTACAGCCGCACCGGCGAGGGCCTGCACCGCTTCGTCGACCCGGTGGACGGCGAGGTGTACCTCTACACCCAGTTCGAGCCCGCCGACTCGCGGCGCCTGTTCGCCAACTTCGAGCAGCCGGACCTCAAAGCCGCCTTCCAGTTCACGGTGACCGCTCCGCCGAACTGGCGCGTCTGGTCCAACGAGAGCCTGGAGGAGCTGACCCAGGACGCGGACGGCGCCAACGTCTGGCGCTTCAACGCCACCGAGCCGATCTCCACCTACATCACCGCGATCGTGGCCGGCGACTACCACGTCGTCGAGGACTCCCACACGGTGCGCCTGCCCGACGGCTCGGACCTGCTCATCCCGGTCAGCGCCATGGTCCGCAAGTCCCTGGCCCCCTACTTCGACGCGGACGCGGTCCTGGAGGTCACCAAGGCCGGCCTGGACTTCTACCACCGGATCTTCGACTACCCCTACCCGTTCGGGAAGTACGACTCGGCGTTCGTCCCCGAATACAACCTCGGCGCGATGGAGAACCCGGGGCTGGTCACCTTCAACGAGAAGCTGGTCTTCCGCTCCAAGACCACCGACGCCTCCTACCAGGGCCGCGCCAACACGATCATGCACGAGATGGCGCACATGTGGTTCGGGGACCTGGTCACCATGAAGTGGTGGGACGACCTGTGGCTCAAGGAGTCCTTCGCCGACTTCATGGGCGCCTACGCCCTGGTGCACGCCACCCGCTGGACCGACGCCTGGGTCTCCTTCGCCAACGGCCGCAAGGCCTGGGCCTACCGCCAGGACCAGCTGCCGACCACCCACCCGATCGTGGCCGACATCCGCGACCTGGAGGACGCCCGCCTCAACTTCGACGGCATCACCTACGCCAAGGGCGCCTCGGTGCTGAAGCAGCTGGCCGCCTACGTCGGCGAGGACGCCTTCCTGGAGGGCGCCCGCCGCTACTTCAAGCGCCACGCCTTCGGCAACACCACGCTGGACGACCTGCTCGAGGTGCTGGCGCAGACCTCCGGCCGGGACCTGAAGACCTGGTCCCGCGCCTGGCTGGAGACCGCCGGCGTCAACACCCTGATCGCCGAGGCCGACACCGACGCGAACGGCGTCGTCACCGCCGCGCGCATCCGCCAGAGCGCCGTCCCGGAGCACCCGACGCTGCGCCCGCACCGCATCGCGGTCGGCGGCTACAGCCCGAACCCGGCCACCGGCGCCGTCGAGCTGGTCGAGCGCTTCGAGCTGGACGTGGAGGGCGAGCTCACCGAGCTGCCGCAACTGGTCGGCAAGCCCCGGCCGGCGCTGGTGCTGCTCAACGACCAGGACCTCACCTACGCCAAGATCCGCTTCACCGACGAGGAGTTCGACGCCTTCGAACGCGGCGGCATCGCGGCCCTGCCGGACAGCATGGCCCGCGCCCTGGCCTGGTCCGGCGTCTGGCACATGACGCGGGACGCGGTGGTCTCCGGGCGGCGCTTCCTCGACGTGGTGCTGAACAACATCGAGGCCGAGACCGACATCAGCGTCGTGCAGAACCTGCTGCGGCAGGTCGGTCTGGTGCACGAACAGTACCTGGACCCGGCGAACCGGCCCGCGGCGGCGGCGAAGCTCTCCGCGCGGCTGTGGGAGCTGCTGGACGGCGCGGCGCCCGGCAGCGACCACCAGGTGGCGTTCGTCTACGGCGCGGTGCGCGGCGCGAGCCAGGACGCGGACTTCGAGCGGCTCCGGGCCCTGCTCGCCGGCGAGCTCGCCTACCAGGGCCTGAGCGTCGACCAGGACCTGCGCTGGGCCATCATCGAGGCGCTGGCCGCCGCCGGCCGCGACGACGACGCGGCGCTGTCCGAGCGCGAGGCGGCGGCCGACGACACCGCCGACGGCCGCCGGCACCGCGCT